>JBOHUH010000020.1:0-15490 GCA_050733915.1 Candidatus Dormibacteria bacterium
GGCGGGACCAGATGGCCATCTCCAGGGCATCCAGGGCCAGGTCGGTGCGCAGGGAGCGGGAGGCCTGCCAGCCCACCACGTAGCGTGAGAAGACGTCCACGATGAAGGCGACGTAGACCCAGCCCAAGCGGGTCTTCACATAGGTCAGGTCGGCCACCCACAGACGGTTGGGAGCCGCCGCCACGAAGTGCCGGGCCACCAGGTCCGCCGGCCGGTCCACCCGGTCAGCCGCCATGGTGGTGCGCGGCGTCTTGCCCCGCACCACCCCACGCAGCCCCAGATCCCGCATCAGCCGCTCCACCGTGCAGCGAGCCACCGGGGTCCCCTCCCGGCGCAGCTCTGCCCAGATCTTGTCCGCCCCGTAGACCCGGAAGTTCTCCTTCCAGACCCGCTCAATCTGGGGCTTCAGCTCTCCATCCCGGACGGCTCTGGCCGAGGGACGCCTGGCCGTGGCCGCGTAGTAGGTGGCCGGCGCGAACTGCAGCACCCGGCAGATCGGCTCCACTCCCCAGCGCTCCCTGTTCTCCGCGATGAACTTCACGGCCTGGGCCCTCTCGGGTCGAGCTCCCGAGCGAAAAAAAGGGACGCAGCTCTCAGGATCTCATTGGCCCGGCGCAGCTCGCGGTTCTCCCGCTCCAGTTCCCGGATCCGCTCCCGCTCCAAGGTCGTCACCCCGGACCGCAGCCCACCGTCCACCTGCGCTCGCCGCACCCACCGCCGCAGCGCCTCCCGGCTGATCCCCAGCTTGCCCGAGATCGACCCCAGCGCCGCCCACTCCGAGGGGTACTCACCCCCGTTCTCCAACACCATCCGCACCGCCCGCTCCCGCAGCTCCTGGGGGTACCTGCCTCGGTTTGACATCGCTCCATCCTCTCAAGGCATGGAGTCTCCAACTCTCCCGGGGCGGTTCGGGCGGCCGAGGTGGTTTTCACATGCTACGATGCAGATAGTGATACGTCTGGCACAGATGTTACTCTGGGGCATAGCTGTCATTGCACTGACATTCCTCATGATCAATATTCACGAGATTGGCCACACGGTTGCGGCGCGCTTGGGGGGCGATAGCACGGCGAGCTACCACTTGTACCAGACCTATAGGAGCGGGGAACTAGACTGCATCGGGTGCAATGTGTATGACCCGAGCAAGTTGAGCTTCTGGGGCAAATTCTGGAATGCAGCGGGTGGCGTTCTGGCGACTCAGGCTGTTGCGATATTGGCGCTTGGTGCCATCCGATACCGGGTGACGAGAAGAACCGTAGGTCGGCTGCTAAAGGTCTTTGTGGTCATCTGCGTCATCGGGGACGCCCTCTATCAAACAGTACAGGCGCTCCTTGCCCCGATTGCCACCCAGTCTGGGCTCACCAATGTGGACTTCGCCGACGCACTGTACCTCTTACATGTACGCTTTGGATACTCGGTGATCGCCTTGAAAGGGTCACTGACTGCCTTGACCCTCCTGTATGTGACGGTCATGCTTTGGCTAACTCTATACCTCACGCCGTCATCACGAGCAGCCGGCCGTGAGCGGTCGTGACTTGCAACACGTCGGCACTCTCCTGTCGACTACCAAATCGGCCATGGCGCTCAGGGTCGGATCCAGAGCCAGATGCGATTGCGCGCGAGGCGCGACCCTCGCCTACCGCGTAACTTGTCGAAGCTTCATGAACTGCGCTGGTATCTGCTCGACAGATACTCGGCGACCCAGGCACGAGTTGAGCGCCACTGCCCGCCCGGGCTCCTCTGGACTGACAAACGGGGTCCCTCACAGCTGCATGGGCATGGAGGAGGAGCACGCGCCGCGCCTCAGATCAAGAAACGCAGCGGGCATCAGCCACCACCTGGGCAGGGGTCGGTGAGAACTTCCAGCCGTGGTAGAGCGGCAATGCGGGAGTCGCGCTAGCTCGAATCAGCTCACCGCGTAGGGGCCCCCCTCAGCGCGGGCACCGGGGCCGGGCATCCCCAAATGTCGCGGCCCTTACTGTTGGCTGGCGAGCGCAGCTTCGCGGTGTGGGCCACGCAGCTTCGCGGTGTGGGCCACCTAGATGACGTGTATCCATGCCCGCCCTTTACGTCAGTTCCCCCGTCGGCTGCTGCTGCCTGCTCTGGGTGATGTGGCTCCCGCCAGGCGCCCTGATCCATCAGGAGCAGGGCACGCCGTCGGTCGTCGAGGTGAACGACGGGATCGAAGACTCGGCGTGGTTCGATCCTAGTCAGGGCTCCTGGCGATGCTCAGCCGAGGTGGCGAGGGCAGCGTCGTCCGCGTCCTCCTCCACAGGCTCGACCGATTGGGCCTCTTCGTCCGTTGCCTCAGCTGTACCCTCGCAGCCACAGGTAGCACACATCGCAGCACCTCCTCGACCTGGCTCAGTTCGGGGGGCCGAGCCCTCCCGCCACAGCCGACATCCTAGCGCTGTCCCGAATCAAGGCCAGGCGGGAGAACGACGGATGGGGAGACGTGCCCCGGTGCGGTCTTCTAAGCCCCGCCGGCGACTGCCCATGACTACCAGCACTCCTGCGCTGACCAGGGAGACTAGACCCCGCGCTTGCGAGCTGACCGCCGAGCCCAGAGCCCGGCGATGGCCGCGAGGGCGATCACACCCTCGACGGTGTAGGCCAGGACTTCCTAGATGACCGGGCGGAAGGAGAGCGCAGGAGCCGCCACTACGTAGATGCCCACGAGGACCATCAGCCACCAGCCGAACCCACTGATGATCGAGGTCCACCGCCAGTTCAACCAGCTGCCAAAGCCCCCCGTGGTAGTCGTGGTGGAGATCACGTTCCCAGCGGCATCCCGGACCGTCGTGGTCTTGGTCACAGCTCCAGCCTACTCTCGGAGTAGCCCGATCACCGCCGTATAAGTGGACAGGTTTCTGACCATGCTGGGAAGTCACAAGCACAGCGCATAGCTTCAAATCCTTGCCAAGGAGAAGGTCGCGGGTTCGACCCCCGTCTCCCGCTCCACTGCCGAACGGCCCAAGGCGCCTTACTCGAGTGTCGCGGCACGACGGCCAATCAGCACTCGCGCGCGCTTCCGCAGGCGCCGTTGGTCTTGGTCTCTTTGGACGCCCTCTCGATGCAGACTTCATCTCCGCGCCTGACTCGTCCAGGGTAGACACAGTGGGGCTGATGGCGCCCACCTGGCGCTAGGCCAAGTGCTGCACGTATGACCAGGCTGAGATCGTCCAAGATCGGGTAGTAGGTCAACGTGAACTTGGGTCGGAGCTGGCTGGTCTCGCGGCTCGACGGCGAAGCGGTCACTGCGGCGGTGTTACTGTCGGGTTGGCGACCACGATCGCCGACCGGAGACGATCCCTTTGGACATCAAGGGGTGTTTGATGAGCACGATGCGTTCATCGGTGCGACCAAGCCCCGTCGTATGCCTGGCCATGGTTGGCGCGCTGCTGCTCTGCGGGTGCTCCGGGTCGGTGGCGCCAAACCCGTCAGGGCACGGAAGCGCGGGCGCCTCATCGACGCCCGGGGTGGAGTCCTGTGTCGATCGCTGGCAGGTGACCCCGGTCTCGTACCCGGCAGGCGCCTCACCCGCCAGTAGCGACCTCTACAATAGCGACCTGAACTCGATAAACGGCGTCGCCGCGGTGTCCGCCTCCGACATTTGGGCGGTTGGCGGCTACGATGCGTACAACTCCTCCGCGGGTGATGCCGGGGTGGACCTTTCCGGAACCCTGGCGGAGCACTGGGACGGTACCAGGTGGTCGGTCGTTCCGGTGCCGGACCCGTCCGGGACGGTGGATCTGGGTGGGGACGACCTGACCGCGGTCAGCGCGTTTTCTTCCGACGACGTGTGGGCGGTAGGGTTCGTTGGAACGCCGGGCGCCGGAGAAAGCACCAGTCCGCCCCAGCTACTACCGATCAACACCCTGATCGAGCACTGGAACGGGAACAAGTGGTCCGTCGTCCCATCGCCCAATGTCGCTGCCCGCAACGGAGAGCCGGCCTGGGATCTTCTGACGGGGATCTCGGGCAGTGGCCCCGACGACATCTGGGCCGTTGGCACTACCGAGTGGGTGTAATGGGGAGCTACTGGCTGAACCCGTCCGAGCCGCTGGTGGAGCACTGGAACGGGTCGCTGTGGAGCATCGTCCCAGCAGCTGATCCCGTGCCGGAGTACCCCTCGTCAAAGCTCGGGATCCAAGCTCTCTTCTATTCCGGCGAGCCGCCCGGGGCCTTCGGAGACGCGACCCTGATGGGAGTGACCGCCATCTCCCATAGTGACATTTGGACGGTGGGCCAGTACAGCCCCAACGACGGGACCATCCCGTCCGAGACCCTGACCGAACACTGGGACGGCAGCTCGTGGTCGATCGTCGCCGCCCCCGACCGGAGCCTGCCCGAGCCACTCGCCGCTGGCAGCACCAGGGCCAACGACGTTCTCACCGCCGTCGCTGCCGCGCCTGACGGATCCCTCTGGGCCGCCGGTGAGGCGGCCCCCTCCGCGGGCATCGTCCTCAAGCGCGACGCTGGCTCTTGGAAGTTTGAGGATGCACCGCCCCTAACCGCCGCCCTTTACCGCGGTACCCCGCCTGGCCCTCTGTCGTATCCGAGTCCCCTCTACTCTGTGCTCGCGCCATCGTCGAGCAGCGTCTGGATCGTCGGCGCGGCGATCCTCCACTGGGACGGGAGCTCGTGGACCGCGACCTACACCGCTGGCGGCACTGACTTCGGAAGCTTGTATGCTGGCGCCGCTGTCACGAGCGACGATTTCTGGGCCGCGGGGCCCTCCGACTTCGTCCACCACTTCTGCGGCAAAGCTACGACCAACGCGAGATCCGGACTATGAGAACACTCCGCACCACCGTTTCGGCCGCCGTCTTGGTGGCTCTCTGCGCCGGGTGTGCCTCTGGCAACCTCCCGGCCCTTAGGAAGGCCAGGGGGTCTTCGGACTCGGCCACCACCTACCGCTGGACCGAGCTCCATCCCTCAACGTCGCCTATAGGGCGGGACTCTGCACTGTTCGTTTATGACGCGGCCACCTCGAACATCGTGATGACTGGCGGCGAGAGCGGTTGCAGCGGCGGCCACGTCACCGATTTCCTGGACACCTGGACGTGGAGCGGCCGTTCCTGGACCCTCCAGCACCCCAGCACGGTCGGACCGGTCGCGGTTGACGTGCCGGCAGGCTACGACCCAGCCACCAAGAAGGTGGTGGCCGTGATCGGCGTGGCGTGCGCCATGAGCACCTTTCACGACGACTGGGACGGATCTAACTGGAGTGGACCGTTGGACAACCGCGGCAGCTGTGACTCCGCCGGCAACCAGTGCCAGACGGAGATTTACCCCGACGTGGCGGGGTCGATCGCCGACGACCCCCGAACCGGTCAGTTCCTCCTCTGGTCCCCCGATCCCGCCAACGACTGGAATTCCCCGAGCCAGCCGGCGGCCGGGACGACCACCTGGAGCTTCAATGGGACCTCATGGACGCTTCTTCAACCAGCGAGCCAGCCCACATCCGAAGTGGGGCCAGAGCTGATGGCCTATGACGCCGCGATCGGCAAGGTGGTCCTATATGGCGAGTACACCCGTCGGATGTGGACCTGGGACGGCAGCACGTGGACCGAGTTGCCACCCGACCCCGGGGCGCCATCGGCCCGCGCCGACAGCTCGATGGCCTACGACACCAAGCTGGGCAAGCTAGTACTGTTCGGCGGGGCGACCGTGACCGGTTACGTCCTGGGACCCTCTGGACCGAGCTATAGCGACGCCACCCCGCTGCGCGACACCTGGACTTGGGATGGGACCGGGTGGAAGCGGCTGAAGCTTCCCATCTCTCCGACTCCTCGCTACCGGGCACAGATGGCCTACGATGCGCAGACCGGCATGATCGTCCTGTTCGGGGGCTCGCTCAACAGCAGCGTCGACGGCAGCGATACCTGGGAGTTCGGAGAGACCGGCTGAGGCCGTGGCAACTCAGTGGACGAGCCGGTAGGCAGCAGTGGCCAACTTGAGGCTGAGGAAAAGGCGGTGTCGCCGAGATACTCAACGACGACCTAATGCAGAAACGCCCGGGTGAGCCCCGCTCGACCCAGACCTCCACGGTGGGAAGCCCGACTTGGCGGCGGCGGCTCCCGGCGGTGAGGCGCGATGCAGCGGGTGAGCAGCCCAGCCGGTCCGGAGGCCCGGCTGGGAGGCTGTGAAGACCGTATAAGTGGACACGATTCTGACCATGCTGGGAAGTCACAAGCACAGCGCATAGGTTCAAATCCTTGCCAAGGGGAAGGTCGCGGGTTCGACCCCCGTCTCCCGCTCCACTTAGGCCAGGGACCCCTGATATGTGGATGAACGGCCCACATGCGCCCGGTCTTGCCCCACTGGCTCGCCTGACCCGCGACGTCGCGACTCGAATGGGCTACCACCCGCCGCCGTAGGACGTGTCGCTCGGCGACCCGTGCGGCGACCGCCGGGGCGGGTGAGGCAAACTGTACCGGTGGTCAGGAACAGCAGCGGCGACGTCGTGGACCTCGGCCTGGACGAGCATGGCCGCCCGGAACCTCCACCCGCAGCCGACGAGACGACGACGATCCTCGCCTTTCTCGAATACCACCGGGCCACCTTTGCCTGGAAGTGCGGCGGTCTCGACGCGGACGGCTTGAACAGGAGGACGGCCGCCTCCACGATGACGCTCGGGGGGATGATGAAGCACCTGGCCCTCGTGGAGGACGGATGGTTCTCGCGGTCGCTGCACGGCCGGGATTACTCTCCGCCGTGGGACGAGATCGATTGGGAGTCCGACCCGGACTGGGAGTGGCGCACCGCCGCCGGTGACCGTCCGGAGGAGCTGCTGGCGATCTGGGAACAGGCGGTGGCCCGTTCGCGCGAGCGCGTCACCGAGGCGCTTGCCGACGGAGGCTTGGACCATGTCGCCGTGCGTGCCTGGCCCGATGGCCGGGCGCCAACCCTGCGTTGGATCCTCCTTCACATGATCGAGGAGTACGCGCGGCATAACGGCCATGCCGATCTGCTGCGTGAGGTCGCCGACGGCGAGACCGGCGAGTAGTCGTTCCCGGCACGGCAGCGGCCGGGGCCATAACGGCTCTGGCGTGGTCGCCAGGGGATCGAGTCGCGACGCCGCCGCTCCTCGCAGCGGAGCGCGTAACCTCCATGGCGACGGTCTTGGCCTTCCGCGGCTTCCTCGTCGAGGCGCGGAAGGACTCGCGAGGCCGCCGAGCGGCGGTGGCAGGGCGTTAGTTATGGACCGCGAGGCGAGTCCGGTTCAGTAATCTGTCCGCATGTCGAAGATGCGCCTAGGTGGCATTTCCCTGGACTGTGCAGACCCTGGACCGCTGGGCACGTTCTGGGCCGAGATGCTGGGTGGGCAGATCGTTTTCGTCTCGGAGGAGATCGCGGTGGTCAAGCTCGAGCATCACTTGCTGACCGCGACACGGGTAGAGAACTATGTAGGGCCCAATTGGCCGACGGGATCCGTGCCTAAGCAGGAGCACATTGACGTCGATGTCGATGACCTTGAAGATGCCGCGAGTCGAGCGATGTCCCTTGGCGCCGTGCGGGCACAATGGCAACCGCAGCCCGACAGTTACCTCGTCTTCCTCGATCCGGCGGGGCATCCTTTCTGCCTCACGACTCAGATCCCTGACGACTGGCAACCAGACTGACCGAGTCCGGGGAGGGGGGGTGAGCCTCACTGATCACCACAGTGCGCTCGCCGACGCGCTCGCTGCCACTCGGCCCCCACGTTCTATCGGCCCTCGCACAGCCGCATCCCTCGCTCGTGGGACCAGGACCTATGAACGGCGGCGCGCACGATCTGAGTGTCCCAGGCAGTGCCGCTCCAGTTCCGACCTGCCTCTAGGGTCGATTGGGTCCACCGCCGGGCGAGTGAACAGCCGCCCCTCGCCACCATGGGGCATCTGCTGCCACGGAGACCAGGGGGCGACATCGAAACCCACCTTGCAGTACTCGATCGCCTACTGGAGGACCGAGTCGTGACGGGCGGCGAGGCGACAGAACTCTTGCAGGTTGCCCACTCGCTCGGGGTGACTCAAGAAGATGCCGAGCGCGCCAACCGGTAGCACCTATCGCACGTCCCCGTGGCAGCGTGGGAGGACGGGATCGTGACTGATGCCGCGAGCGCCAGCCTCATCGAGATGGCCCGGTTACTGGCTGTCCCCGCTGCAGCCGCACTAGCCATCTTCCAGTCCTCCAAGCCCAATCAGCGGTCGGCGCCCATCAGTGAAGCTGTACTCGGCGCTGGCGATCGCGTTGCATTTACTGGTGAGATGGAGCATGACTGGGACCGACTCGAGGAGCTGGCCAGATCCGCCTGCCTTGGTGTGGTGACTTCCGTAAGCGGCAAGACCGCGCTCGTAGTGGTCGCCGACCCGCACTCCCAGTCGGCCAAAGCTCGGTACCGCGAGGCGCGCATCGTCACTCAGTAGGCGCTCCTCTACCTAGTCGCGCAAGCATTAGTGACCGTAGCGATGCCGTCCGTCTCCGGGGTTCGATCTCCGGCCTAGACCTCCGCCTCTGGGCCATGCGATCGAGACGCCTGCGCCCTCGATCAGGGTTTGGACACGTCGAAGTCCATAGCTCAGCCAGCTCCACCACGCAGGGTGCTGGACTTCGCCGCTGCGGTCACGCGGCGTCGTCGGCGCTCCAGTCGAGCTGATTCAGGCACTGGCGTTCGTTGGAGCCTCAGCGGCATGGTCGGAAAACGTTGCGCAACGTCCTGGCGAAGAGCGCTGGCTCGGCCACGGCGGGGAAGTGACCGCCTCGACCGTGTTCCTCCCAGGTGGTGATGCGGAAGTACCGCTCGCCCAACTCGCGAGGGGGCTTGGGAAACGGGACCCGCTCGCCTCCAAAGATGCTGATCGCAGTGGGTGTCGGCCCCGGCTCCGCGGTCAGCAGCTCGCCTGGAGGGAGATGCCGGTATGCCCAGTAGGGCAGCAGAGATGAGGCGATCGTACCTGTCGTCCAGTACAGGGTGAGAGTGCTCAGCAGCAACTCGCGGCTGAAGGCAGGGGCCCCATCAGCCGCCACGCTGCTCCAGGCGGCGACCTTCTCGCCGATCCAGGCGCCGAGACCTGCGGGAGAATCGTACAGGGCGGAGGCGAGTGTCGACGGCTTCGTGGCGTGCATGTGGGCATACCCTCCCTCCTCCGCCTCCCAGGCTTCCACCTCGCTGAAGTGCGCCGCCTCCGCGGGGCTCCAAGGCTTAGGAGGCGGCGCCAGTCCCGGAGTGGCCAGGTGGATCGCGGCCACGGAGCCGGGATGGGCGCGTGCTAAGCGCGCGGTGATCCCGGCGCCAAGGTCACTTCCGTGGGCGACGTAGGTCTCGTGTCCCAGGCCCTCAGTCATCAGCAGGTGCCAGAGCTCGGCTACCCGTCCAGGGGGCAGACCACCTGGCGGAGGCGGGCTCGAGTAGCCGAATCCGGGAAGCGAGGGCACCACCACCGTGAAGGAATCCGCCGGGTCAGCCCCGTGCGCCGCCGGATCGGTCAGCAGCGGCAGGATGTCGAGGTACTCGCAAAATGAGCCCGGCCACCCGTGGGTGAGGAGAATCGGCATCGGCTTGGGCCCGCGGCCGGGCTCGAGCACGAGGTGCACGACCTGGCCGTCCACCGCTGCCTTCAGATGACGGAGGCGATCCAGCCGTGCCTGGAATGCTGCGGTATCGAAATGCTTCCAGTCAGCGATGAGGCGTACTAGCCACCCTCCCGGCGTGCCTCGCGTCCAGTCCTCGCCCCCGTGATCAGGTAGGCGCGCAGCGGCAAGCCGACGCCGCAAATCGCTCACTGTCGCGCTGTCGAAGCGCGGCCGATACGGCTCGACGACCACGGAGCCGCTCACCGGATTCGCCTCAACTCGAGCACAACTGTACACGAGTCAATCGTCGTCGTTGTGCTTCTAGCGTGACGTTTGTTTAGAACGAGACCGAACCGCTCGTAGTGAAGCGCGGCTGATCCGAGTCTTGGAGGCCAGAGGCATCGGAGGACTCGGGTGCCTCTCGCCTACCAGTGCGCCGACCGAGATGATGGCCTCCGGCAATGGAGACGAGGCTTCTGGCCCGGACGGCTCCGCCCAACTCAAATGGCTCCCCGAATACGAGTTCGACCTCCTCAACCCGTCAGGCATAGAGGTGAGGGCGGAGCTTCGGGCGTCTCGTCTCGACTTGTGCGGCGTCTTCCAGGGCTGAGCCCCGGCGCCGGCGGACCGGTGAGCTAACCCGCAGCTGGTGAAGACTGGTGGCGGACTGATGAGCTCCGTGCGTGGCGCACCTGGGGACAGTTGACCCAAGTTCACCAGCATTGCAATAATGCCGCGTGTGGCGGATACGACACAGGTGCTCATATCGCCGTAGGACCAGCCGGCCAGAGCTATCCTCAACCAGAGGACCGGGTGCCAGCGCCATTGAGAACATGGAGGTGAATTGATATGGTGGCAGATCAGGAACGGGAGGCCGACGACGGGATGCTGCGGGACTTCTTGAGGGGACAACGTGAATCGGTGTTGGCCATCGTCGAGGGCCTCAGCGAGGAGGGGTGGCACCGCTCGGTCGTGCCCACTGGCTGGACTCCGGCCGGGATGCTGGAGCACCTCGGCGGTGCCGAGTGGCACTGGTTCCAGGGCGTCGTGGCGGGCAGGCAGCCGGAGCTGCCCGGCGATGTCGACGAGGACCAGCCTCCCTACGACCCCATGTCTGTGGTCTTCACTTCGGACGCGTCGTCAGCGGAGGTCACCACCTTCTACCACGACCAAATCGTGCAGTCCGAGGCGGTGCTGGCGACAACATCCCTTTCGGAGCCGCCACGCGGTCAGCACGGGCTGGGGGGATTCGAACCGCCAAATGTCCGTTGGGTCGTGCTGCACATGATCGAGGAGACTGCGCGCCACGCCGGGCATCTCGACATTGCAAGGGAACTACTCGACGGCAAGGTCCGGTTGGGCGGCCGCTGAGAGAGAAGCGATGGGACGCAAACCGCCGTCGTGCCCTACTTGCTCGCCGCGCTCGCGCGATGACCCATGACGGGGTGGGTGCAGTGCGTGATCAGACGGTGGGCGTCGATGGCGGGAGTCGAGGGACCGCTCCCAGATTCGCTGCGACGCGCGGGCAGGTTCTCGCGCAGGTAACCGTCGGCGACTCTCCACGGCTGTCCGAAAGCGTGAGGAGTGACGGCCCTACCTCCGACTCAAGGCAAGAGGAGGCGAGGGCCCCATCGGCCGCGGCTGACGATTTGCCGGTGAGCTCTTGGTCTGCCTGAGGGCTACCCTATCCAGAGTAGCGGAGGGCTCCGGGGTGGGATGGTGCGTCCTCAGCGACCGGGAACTCCGCCGACTGACAGGGGCCAGCGGGGCGCTCGGAGTACAGATGCAACTTGTCCTGGGTGTGTAGCCACCAATAATTGAGGCCAAGAGGTTTGATGCCGGAGAAGTCGCGCACCGTCGCTGGTGACCCGCGACGTCTCTGGCAGCGCGTTGCGGTGCTATGGGTGTGCTGGTCGCTGGCGGCCGCCGTCACCGACATGTATGTGCCCCACCTCCCGTCCGTGACCGCGCTGCTGGCGTGCCTGGCATTCGTTGGAGTATGGGTGCTCACGAGGTGGCACCCTGGGCCAGCCCCCAAGGGCGTTCTCTGGAGCATCACTCCCTTGATTCCTATGAGCTGGCTGCTACTGTTCAGTGGCTTCTCCGAAACCCCAATATGGGTAGCGGGCTTGGCCATCGCGCTGTCGCTCGTGGGAATAGCGGTGAGCCGCCGCTGGCTGTGGGTCGGGCCTGCCCTCACCCTGGTAGCCATCTCGTTTCTGCTCATCAGTTACGCCTCCTGGGGTGGCCGCGCCCCGATCGACGTCATCGGCATAATGCAGAACGGTGCGCTGGACCTACTACGCGGTGTCAACCCATACTTCCAGCACTTTCGCTCCACCACAACCGGAGTCGACTCGTTCTACTATCCCTACGGCCCGTTTGCCCTACTCCTTGCCGTCCCGTTCGCCTGGGTCGGCGACGTCAGGCTCCTGTCGGTGGCGAGCGCCTGCAGCATCGTGATTCTTCCCTTCGTGGCGCGGCGGTGGGAACGCCCGACCGTGGCTGCCGCGATGATGCTTGCATTGTCGCCATGGCTGGTTTGGCCGATCCTCGAAGCATGGAACGAGTTGACGGTGGTCGCTCTGCTTCTTTGGTGGCAGTACCTTGCAGGCACTGAACACAGGTATGCGTGGCCCTTAGTTGGCGTCGCCGTTGGCGTCAACCCGGTGGCGCTGATCGCGATCGCCCCCATCTACCTGCTTCAGCGGAACCTGCGCTGGGATGTGGCACGCGGGGTTGTCCTCGGAGGCGTCATATATGGGGCGACCGTTGCACTAGTAGGGCTGCAGCAGGCTGGTCGGGTAGTTCACACTCAGGGCTCAGTTCAATTCCCCGCCACTCTCGGTGCGGGCGGGGTAGTCGCGGCCATCTCGGGGCACCCACTCACGGTCATACCGTCGGCGGCGATGCTGATCCTAATCTTGCTCATAACCTGGCGTTTTAGGAGAGCGCTGGGCCGGTACCGGGACCTGGGGGCAGGCGTCTCGATGCTGCTACTGGTCTTAGTACTACCGGTCAGCTACTTCGAGTACGCCCTGCTGCCATCCATCTGGATTTGGTGGTGGCTGATCGAGCACATGCAGCCAACCGCCGAGCCTGAACAGCAGGCCACTAACGCCGTGGCGCTGCCATAGCCGGGGGCACGAGAGCGTCCCTACGTGTCGGGCATCTCTTGGGCGCGCCGATCGTCGACAGACCGGAGCGGCGGATCTGTAGCTCGCCTCAGTGACAAGTCAGCCTGACGGGCTACCGCCTCGGCCGCTGCCGGGGGCCAACTCGCGGCCCGGCCGCCATCACCAAGGCCGGCCCGTGAGTGACCCGGATTTGAGTTGAGTCCCACCGGCTTTGGTGCCCGGTGCGCTGGAGGCCCGTCCTCGGCCTTACGGGCGGGAACGCCGGCGGGGATTCAGGGGCTTTGTCATCGGCGCAAGCGCGAGGACCGAGACGACTGCCGCCCCGCCGTATCTGCCCGCTGCGTAGTCGAAGTGACACCCGGGGCGTCGAAGAGTTCGGAGCCAGTCGCTACTACGACTTGGGAGACTTGGGGGCGGGTCTCCGAGCGTGACTTGTATGGACCAGGGCACCTGCCCGGCGGGCTATCGTCGACTCAGACCGTCAGTGGGAAACGTACGGCAGTGCGGCCCTCTAGAATCGAGTCACAGTGAGTCGCCGTTTGCGCGAGATGACGCTGAGCCAACCCACATCAGGTCTGACGTTGCTTGCCGCCGTGGTGGTGGCCTTGGCGGTGATCGCATATTTCGGTTTCGTGGCGCACTTTGGCGTCAACGTGCCCTTCAAGGACGAGTGGAGCTCGGTGGCGCTCTACCGGGAGCTGGTCCATGGCCGCCTGAGTTTGGGGTCCCTTTGGGCTCAGCATAACGAGAATCGCATCTTGTTCCCAAACCTCTTGATGCTGGTCCTGGACCATGTAAGTCGTGTCAATACCCAAACCGAAATGTACTTCAGCGCCGTGCTACTGCTGCTGGCCCTGGCAACCACCGGGTACCTCTTCGTCCGAACCACACACTGTTCATTGATCTGGTTCCTACCGTCTGCCCTGGTCTTGCTCAGCTGGATCCAGTACGCGGTTGCCCTCCAGGGGTTTGCAATCGCTCTCTACCTCTTGCTCGCATGCCTGCCTTTGAGCTTGCTTGCCCTTGACGGTTCGCGGCGACACAGTGGGCTTTTCACCCTCGCTGTGGCACTGGCGGTGGTTGCCTCGTATTCGTCTGCTCAGGGGCTGGCAATCTGGGTTGCGGGCCTGGTGTTCCTGGTAGCCTCCGGCCAGAGTCGGATTCGTTGTTGGGTGTGGGTAGCCTGTGGCGGCGTTACATCGCTCGTCTATCTAGTTCAGTTTCAGTGGAGTGCAGCTGGTGGTGGGACCGGCTGGACCCTGCGACACCCGGTGGCGGCCCTGCACTTCCTGAGCCTTCTGCTCGGCGGCGTCCTACCCACCTCACACCAGGTCGGGATCGGCATCGGGGTTCAAACCGGAGTTGGGGCGGCGCTCTTCCTTCTGGCGGTCGGGGCGGTTGTCCTCTGGATCTGGAGGCGTCCGACCGGCGCGTGGCTAGCCCTCCCGCTAGCGCTGATAAGCTTCGGCATCGTAATCGACGTGATGATTACCGCAGGCCGGGCGCACACGGTGGAGCAGTCGGGGGCCACGAGCAGCCGGTACGTGATGTTCAACTTGTGGTTGCTCGGCGGAATCTGGCTCGCCTGCGCCAGTTGGTTAGTCCACGCCTCTGGTCGGCGGATCCGATCTCTCGTTGTGGTGGTCGCGGCGCTATGTCTCCTGCAGGTAGCCTTGTCGTACCACTCGGGGCTCGTGGAGGGACGCGGAACCCATCAGCTACGCGTACGGGCGGCAGCACTGGTTGTCCACCACCGGACTGCGCCCCGCGTCGAGGTGGTCCGCTTGGTGGATCCAGACTACGCGGACTTCCTCAGGCTAGCCGCTTTTTTGGAGCAGCACAGGCTCAGCGTCTTTGCTGCCCGCAGTTCCTAGGATCGCGTCTCGTGGACAGCCAGAGACCATCACTTTGGCGCACGCTACCGCCATCGGGCGTCACCCTCGGTGCCTGGGGTCGCTGAGCCGTCGGCCCAGTTGTCCAGCCAGCGGAAGTACCGGCACGAGCATCGGGCGAGGTGCGACTCGGTCAGCCTACGTGAGCCGAGCCGCCGGGCTTGGCGTTGCCGATGCCCGAGGTGCAGGTGATAGCGAGTCGCCCGAAGGGCCAGCAGTTGGCTGCGGCGTGCTCATAGGGAGCGTACGCCGCTCGCGCCGCGACCACTCTGACTTCAACCTTGCGTAGCCGCCCACTGCCGCGGTTACTCGAGCCCCTTCGTCTCGAGACGCTCGGGACGCTGACGCGGCCTGAGACGCTCATCCGGTGAACGCGACGGTTCGAGTTGGTGTAAATGTCAACCCAAAAGTGACCCACCTCGATCAGGTAAAAGTGACCCACCCAAGCGCGGGCGGGGAGGGTGGCTGGTAGGCCCGGGTGTCGAGGTCCTGGGGGTCAGGGGCGAGGGTTTGCGGGCCTCCTGGGCCGTCCTGTGGGCGCGGATTTGGCGCCGTCGGGTGCCGCGGCGCTGCCGTTGAGATCAGCGGCAGCTGGAGTGGATCCACGGCGGCTGGCCAGGCTGTGGCGGAAGCGGTAGGACTGGCCTTGGAACTCGAGCAGGTGGCAGCGGTGGGTGAGCCGGTCGAGGAGCGCGGCCACTAGGCGGGAGTCGTCGCTGAAGACCTTGGGCCAGTCGGCGAACTCCAAGTTGGTGGTAACCGCCAGGGCACCGCGGGTGTAGCGGTGAGCGAGCAGGATGAAGAGCAACTGGGCCTGGTCGGCGTCGAGGCTCACGAAGCCCAGCTCGTCACAGATCAGCAGGTCGATCCGGTCCAGCTGCGCCTCCAGGCGGGAGAGCCGGT
>JBOHUH010000021.1:0-3262 GCA_050733915.1 Candidatus Dormibacteria bacterium
CAGGTGGACGCATGTATCTCCTCCCACGCGATACCGCCGAGCTTTGACGGCCGTCCCTCCGCCCCCCACCTTGTGGTGGCGCAGTTCTGAAGTTAGGCGAAGCCCCCGGCGGAAGTCAAGTGAAGGAGTATTGAAGCTCGCGGTGGGCGTCGGGTGAGCCCGGCTCAGGCGGGTCGGGCCAGATACTCCCCGATCTCGGCCGCCAGCTTGGCGAAGGTGAGCGACTGCAGGAGAACCGTGCCCGGACCGGTCAGCCGGACCAGGAAGACCCCCTCCTTGCCAAACAGCTTGTTGGCGATCCCGGGGACGGTCGTGATCTCGAAGGGCATGCTGGCCGGGAACAGCCCCACATGCCCGGGATGGACCAGCAGCTGCTCCCCTGGGGCCAGCTCCTTGCGCACCACCTCACCCGAGAGCCCCACGAAGAACTGGCCGCTGCCGGTGACCTTCTGGAGGATGAAGCCCTCCCGCCCCACATCCCCGCCCGCAGCCGGTGCTGGAAGCCCATCGAGAGCGCGACCTCCCCGGTCGCGCAGGGGGACCCGTGCTTCGGGACGAGATAGCCCTGCGGCGAGCCCTGCAACGAAAGGATCTGCCCGGGCAGTTGGGCGGCGAAGGCGACCTCGCCGGCGCCACCCTCGGCGGTGTACTCGGTGAGGAATAGGGTCGAGCCGCTGGCGGCCTGCTTGATGGCCCCGAAGACCCCTCCTTGGCCCAGGCCCTGGTGGTGGTGCGCATGCTGACGTTGGGGGACATCCAGGAGAGCTCGCCGCCCTCCGCCACCACCTTCTCCCCGGGTTGTAGAGCGATCTCCAGGACCGGCAACGTGGTCCCCTGGATCTTGGTCTCCATGCTCCCCTCCTCAGGTTGAATCCGACCCTACCGGCGCGTGAGCGAGGTTACCTCACCCCCGGGCAGCTGCCACTGGGGGTCACCGAGAGCGTGACCCGCGGGCCCACGACGGCAAGATATTGTGCCAAGTGCCTTGACAGACCACTACATGTAGTGGAGAATCTGCCAATCCGGTAGTGGTCAACCTGGGCTGGCGGTGGGCGAGCACCGCCGGCGATTGGGGAGGAGGTTCGATGACCGAGAGTGTCGCCAACCAGGGACATCTGTACCGGGACGAGGTCCTCGAGGTGGAGCCCCACGGACTGGAGCACATCACCCAAGCGCAGCGCCACGGCCGGCCCTTCCAGATGTTCACCCTCTGGATGGCCGCCAACCTGGTCCTGGCCACCTGGGTGATCGGCAACCTGGCGGTGGGGACCTTCGGGGTGAGCATGCTGGGGGCCTTCGTGGCGCTGGCGATCGGCAACGTGCTGGGGGCCCTCCTGCTGGGGCTGCTGAGCACCTTCGGCCCCCGGCTCGGGGTGCCCCAGATGATTCAGTCCCGGGCCCCGTTCGGGACGCTGGGCAACTTCGGCCCGGCCGGGCTCAACTATCTCGCCGGTATCGGGTGGTTCGCGGTCAACACCGTGTACGGGACCTTCGCCCTGGCCGAGCTGGCCCACCTCAACTACTTCATCGCCCTCGCCATCATGGTGCTGGGCCAAGTTGTGCTGGCGGTCTACGGCCACAACATGATCCACGCCTTCGAGCGCTGGATGAGCGTGGCTCTGGTGGTGGTCTTCGTGATCCTGGCGGTGTTCACCTTCAAGGCGGGGCACTACGGCTTGGGCTTCAACCCCAAGTCCCCCGTCCCCTACGGCGGTGAGGTGGGTGGATTCATCATCACCATCGGGTTGGCCCTCTCCTACGCCATGGGCTGGATGCCCTTCGCCTCCGACTACTCTCGCTACCTGCCCCGGGTGAGCCGGCCTTCCCACATCGTCTGGTGGACGGCCCTCGGCATGTTCGTCCCCTGCCTGGTGCTGGAGTGGATGGGAGCGCTCACCGTCTCGATCGCGATGCCCAAGGCGACTGCCGCCAACCCCGCCAACGCGATCGCCTTCCTGATGCCCGGATGGCTCTCCTCACTGGCTCTCCTCGCGATCGCGGCAGGGACGGCCTGCGCCAACGCCCTCAACATCTACAGCGGCTCGATGTCGGCCCTGGTGCTCAAGGTGGAGCGCGCGGCCCCGGTGCGAGCACTCATCACCGGGCTGATCTTCGGCGGGGTGGTTGCCGGCGTCCTGGTGGTCGCCAACTCCACCCTGGCGACGGACAAGGAGTCGCTGATCGCCCTCCCGGTGGTCGTGGGCGCGGCGGTCCTGGTCGGTGTGGTGGTGGCCAGCGCGGTGCGCTTCAGGATGCGGCGCTGGCAGGCGGCGATCGCGGTCGGGGTGCTGGGCGGGCTGCTGGCGACGGGTGGCAGCAACCCCGATCAGGCGGCCAGCCAGTACAGCAACTTCCTGCTCCTGCTGGCCTACTGGATCGGACCCTGGGTGGCGGTGGTCCTGATCGACTGGTTCTTCAAGCACCGCGGGGCCTACGAGCTGCGCTCGCTGTACGACCAGAGGATCACGGTCCGGGTCGGGACCATCGCCTGGGTGCTGGGGCTGGCAGCGTCCATCCCCTTCATGAACCAGAGCTGGTACGTCGGCCCGGTCCCCTCGGCCTACCCCCAGCTGGGAGACATCTCGTACCTGGTCAGCTTCGTGGTGGCGGGGACCATCTTCGCCATCTTCGGCAGGGCCCGCCCCGGCCCGGTCGGCGAGGGCAAGGTGGAGGTGGTCGGTGAGGTGGTCGGGTCATCCGAGCCCGCCTTGGCCGCCGAGCTGGGACTGGCCAGCCAGGAGGTGTAGCCCCGCTGCTTCTGCCGGAACAGACGCTGGTCGGGCGGCGGCGCGCCACCTCGCCTAGTTGACGGTCGGCTGGTTGGGAGGAGGGGTGGTCACGTCGTGGACGCGGAACTCCACCGCCCGGGCGGGCTGCCCGGCCAGGCTGGCCACCACCCGGTACTCGCCGGCGACCGGGAAGACCACGTTCATGGAGACCGCCAGGACACTGCGCAGGTCGGCCCCGGTGGGCAGCCCGGGGGGCCTGGTGGAGTTGAGCTGGGTCGCCAGGGTGGCGATCTGATTGGCCGCCGCGTCCTCCACCGCCACGCTGAGTGGGTAGGCGTTGCCACTGGCGGTCCAGGGCACGATCACGGTCACCCCCACCCCGAGCCGGCTGACCACCGGCTGCGCCGAGCCGCTGGGCGCGGGTCGCCAGTGGTCGGTCCACCCGCCGCCGGAGATGTAGAGCAGGCCGTTGACCGCCTCCACATGGTTGGCGAGGATCAGATTCTCGATCCGCGGGACGTCCATGGCGGCCT
>JBOHUH010000022.1:0-7907 GCA_050733915.1 Candidatus Dormibacteria bacterium
ACCCCCATTGGTTCTAGGTCTCGGTAAGACGACCTAGAGCGTGGCGCCGTTCTAAACACGACCGTACGCTTTGGGAGGTTGCCCGGCTCGGATGTGCATGGCAGAGCCTGAGCTAGCTCCAATGGGATTTCGAGGGGGGGATGCCCGCACCGCGCACGCTGCGGACTGAAGTGCCTCCAGCACGGCGTCACGACTGTGTTCGAACCTGTGCAACGGGATAGCGGCGGTGTACGCCCCGACACTCGCGCCAAAGTAGGTAACTGGAACCGCAACACACGCGACGTCCTCTACCAGTTCGCCTCGCTCCTCTGCGAACTGCTGACCTCTTATCGACTCAAGTTCCAGTCCAAATGTCACCGGATCCACTATCGTGTGCGTGGTAACGCGCCGGAGTGGATAGTAGGACAGATACGCGTCGACGACCTCAGGAGCACAGTAGGCGAGCAAGAGTTTCCCTGACGCTCTCGCGTGCGCATCATCAGCGTACCCGGGAACGAGCGCTGAGACGTGCACCGCTGAAGTGCCCTCGATTGAGGCAAGGATGGCAATTCGCCCTAGCCTCCACGTCGAGTAGTAGACACTCTCCCCTGTAGTCTCCGCCAACGATCGAAGAGGGCACAAGAGGCTCGCTGGTACCTCTGTCTGCCTGTGAAGAGCCTCGGCAAGTGGAGTGGCTGCGGGTCCGATCTGATAGCAGCGCGCCTCATCCTTCGCGAGAAGGCCAGAGTCCACCAAGGTACTGAGGGTGTGTGAGACAGTCGGCAGGGGTGCGTTCACGAGTCTGGCCACCGCAGAGGCGGTGCGCTGACGGGCGGGGAGCTGAGCAACTGCCAAGACGACTTCCACCGACCGCTTCACGGAGTGGATACGCGTCGGCACTGATTTTCACCTGGTGAACACCGCTTCCAGAACGCCCAGATGATACTGCCTTGTGCTGAAGAGAGTCAAGGGCACGAGTGCCAGATGTGCTGCTCAGATCGCCAGCATGTCGACGGCGTGACTCGCTACCTTTTGGCAGCGGCCTCTCTCGCCCACGCTGGCGTAGAGCCAGTTGTCCCCGGGTCTCGAGTAGAGATTGGCGCCGTCCCGGATGAGTCGCCGTCGGGCGCGTCGTGCCGGGCAGGGTCCCCATGGCTGGGCACCGGGGAAGTATCCGGAAATTGTAGATCGAGCTTGAGGCGGGGTGCGGGCCTACTCTCAGGTCTGTCGAAGTCAGGGGCGGCTGAGATGCCGTCCATGGAGGGTACGCCCATGTTGAGCATAGTGGTCGGAGAGGAGGAGCGGGCAGAGGCGGATCTGGAACTGGATGAGATCCTCCGTGAGGGCGCCAGGCGGATGCTGGTGGCCGCCCTGCGGGGTGAGGTGGATGAGTACATCTGAACTCACACTGAGGAACAAGACGATGCCGGCAAGGCGCTGGTGGTGCGGAATGGCGTGGCCCAGGTGCGCCAGCTGACGACCAAAGCCGGCGGCCTGGTGCCGCGCGCCCCGCGGGTGAACGACCGGCGTGATGGCAGTCGCTCCAGCAGCGGGATCCTGCTACCCTCAGCTCCGCGCTCGCCCAAGGTGGCCGAAGTGCTGCCGCTGCTGTATCTGTGCGGGATCTCCACCAAGGACTTCGTACCGGCACTGGCGGAGTTCTTCGGCAGCGGGGCCTGGCTCTCCGCTTCGACCATCGAGCGCCTGACCCGGGAGTAGAGCCAGGAGCTGGCCGATTTCGGTCACCGCGACCTGAGCCAGGTGACTACGTCCACCCGTGGGCCAACGGCGCTGACTTCAACAGCCGGCTTGAGGAGGACCGGCTCTGCTGCCTGGTCCTGATCTGGGTGCGGGCGGACCGGCGCAAGGAACTGGTAGCAGTCGGGGACGGCTTCGGAGAATCGCGGGAATCCTGGGCCGACGTGCTGCGCGATCTGAAGCGGCGGTGCATGCAGGCCCCGGTGCTGGCGATCGGGGACGGTGCTCCAGGCTTCTAAGGCGGTCCCCGGGTGGTCTTCCACGATACCCAGGAGCAGCGTTGCTGGGTGCACAAGATCGCCAACGTCGTCGATGCCCTGCCCAAGAGCCTGCAGGCCAAGGCGGCTTTGCACGAGATCATGACCGCGGAGCACAAGCAGGCCGCCGAGGCGGCGCTGGGACGCTGCCAGCAGACCTACCCAGCCAAGTACCGCAAGGCCGTGGGGAAGCTGGTCAAGGACCAGGACGTGCTGCTCACCCACTTCGACGTCCCCGCTGAGCACTGGGTCTACCTGCGCTCCACCAACGCCATCGAGTCCACCTTTGCCGCGGTTCGACTCCGCTCCCGCAAGACCAAGGGCGCTGGCAGCAAGAACGCCGACTGGCCCTGGCATACAAGCCTCTGGACGCCGCCCAAGCCCGCTGGCGCTGTGCCAGCGCGCCTCACCGGGTGGCGTTGGTGCGCGCCGGCGCCACCTTCGTGGACGGGTTCAAGCTCGAGCGCGAAGACCAGAGGAACGCCGCATGTCCGACCCGATCGATCCACAACTATTGACAATTCCCCCCGACGGCCGAAGTCCCGTCTCCGACACCGGCGGCCTCTCCACTGGGGACTTAGGTTTCGGAGGCGCCGTGGAAGTGTTCAGGGCCACGGCCACGGCGAAGGCCCGTGCCAGGGAGATCTCGACCATCGAGCGGGCTGAGCCGATCATTGGGTCCGAGTACGATTACCTCGGCGGTGACATCCTGATCCGGGTGTCGCCCGACCTCACCCCTGCTCAGGCCTCCACCTATGGCAAGGCGGGACACGCCAAGGTCTACGGCGGCTGAACACACACAATCTACCCATGAGTGTAGGGGCAGATGATCGGCCGATCGTTGGGCTCTCGTTCTCGCGTCGCATCGCTGAGTCAGAGCGGCAGCGCTTTGTCGATGACCTTACGGAGACCGTGCTCGCGGTCCGCGACGTTGGCACCTTCGACACCAGGGCGGCGGGACCAGAACCGCTCCAAGTCTGCGTTCAGTTGTACCTGGAAGGCGTCTTGCAGGCTGCTAGTGTCCCGTTTCCTAAATGCCTTACTCGTTGCGCTCACCCCTTGAACCCGCCCATCTAGGGCTAGAGTCGCCGCTTCGGCCTCCCCCGAGCGTGGTCACCAAGGCCGCGCATCCCCATGTCGCGGCCCTTTCTGTTGGCCGCGCCCGGCCATTTGCACCCCACTTGAACGGACCGGTGTCTGAAGACGCCGAGTAGCGACTCCCGCGATCAGTAGCTGCTCTTGATCTTACGGAAGAGGATGCCGCTAGCGCGGCTGACTACGGATCTGGGTGCGGGGGTTCAAATCCCTCTGGGCGCGCCACTGTCGTGTCTCAGGACATCGTGGACAACTCTAGGGCGACCGGAGAGGGTTCCCAGGGGTTGGTGATCGCGAGCAGGATCGAGGACCAGCTCGCGGAGCAGCGACCCGTCCTTGCGGATCACCTGGACCTGCCTCTTGGCCACCAGCGGGCGGACGGGGACAGCGGCCTCGGCCCGTCGCAGGCAGATGTGGCGGACGCGACTGAGGTAGCGCAAGGTCACTCGGCCCTGCCGGTCCACGCGGTCGTGCCGGACCCGTTAGTGGACAGCGGCGTCTAGTCCCTCGGGGCGGGACTTCAGGCGGGCGTGGAACGCCAAAGCGCCAGCGTCACGACTGGGGGCTCGGCGGTCGGCGTTTAGACCGGGGCAGCGCCAGCGCCTACTCCGCGCGGCGCGCGGGACCCTGGGGCGCCGACCTCCGGCGTCGGCGCCAGCGGTAGACGGCGTAGGCCAAGGCCAAAGCCAGGAGGACCAGGGCGACGTAGGCGATCGGCTGCAGCACCTTCGAGATCTCGGAGAAGTGCCTGCCCAGCTCCATCCCGGCAACGGCCAGGGCGCTGTCCCAGACCAGCGCCCCCACCACGGTGGCCGGCAGGAACTGCCTGAGGGGCATGTGCCCGAAGCCAGCCGGAAAGCTGGTGTAGCTGCGGATTATCGGGATGCAGCGGCCCACGGCCACCGCCACCACTCCACGGCGCTCGACCCAGCGCTCGGCCGCCTCCAGGTGGCTCTCTCGGAAGTGGAAGCGCCGGCCTGCGGCCAGCACCGCCGGCCGTCCCACCCAGGAGCCGATGGAGTAGGCGATAAGCGCCCCCACGACCTCCCCCACCAGGGCCACCACGATCACCAGGGGCAGGCTCAGGGTGTGATCGGCGACCAGGAGCCCGGCGAAGGGGATGACCACCTCGCTGGAGACCGGGATGCCGGTGCACTGAGCCACGGTGAGGATGAAGAGGGCGAGGTAGCCGTAGGAGGTCAGAAGCTGCTGCAGCGAATGGACCACGCGCCTTCCTCCGGACTACAAGTGAGCGGGCCGCCGCCGCGCGGGTCCACCGCTGGCGTCGGCGAGCCAGGATAGCGGGGCACCGGTAGGCTGGGCATTGAATGGAAGCTCGGGAGGGGCCGGCCGCGACCCCGGCCAACGGCCTCGAAAGCTGGCTCCGGAATTCGCCAATCCGCGACCTAGAGCGGGTGCCGTGGGGCAGCAACGCGGTCTTCCTGGCCCTTTTGCAGGGACCCCAAGGGGAGCTGCGGGCCATCTACAAGCCGGCGCGCGGCGAGCGCCCGCTCTGGGACTTCCCACCGGGGACCCTGCACCGCCGCGAGGTGGCCACCAGTCAGGTGGACCGAGCCTTGGGCTGGAGCTTCACCCCCACCACGGTCATCCGGACCCAGGGTCCTTTTGGGGTGGGCTCGATCCAGGAGTACATCCCCGACCCACCCCCCGACATGGACCTGGACCCGCCCCGGATGGAGAGCATGCTCCGGGGCCTGGCCGCCCTCGATGTCCTGATCAACAACGCCGACCGCAAGCGCGCCCACCTGCTCCTGGACCCCCGGGGCGGGCTTCGTGGGATCGACCACGGGGTCACCTTCCACACCGAATTCAAACTCCGCACCGCCCTGATCGAGCTGGGCGGCACCGAGGTGCCCGAGGTCTGGCTCAGGGCCATCGCCGAGTTGCTCCACGAGCCGGCCCGGCTCACCGAGCTGCGCCGCTCTCTGAGCGAGCTTCTGCAGCCCGACGAGGTGCGCGCCTTCGAGGTCCGGGCCAAAACGCTCGTGCGGCGCGGCACCTATCCCGAGCTCCACGACTGGTACGGGCGTCCCTTCGAGTGGTGAACCGAGTCAGCCGCCGGCCAGCGGCCAGGATTCCCGGCACGGGTAGCGGTTGGGCTGGCCCGCCACCGGGACCGACTCCAGCAGCGACAGGGTCTCGACAGACATCGGGATCGGTGGTGCCGCGGCGGCCTGACGGACCAGCGCCTCGACCTCGTCCCGGCGCCGGCCCCGCAGGCCTCGGGGCGCCCGGGCCAGGGTGCAGTGGGGCCGGTATACCCGCGACTCGGCCGGCCATCCCCGCTCCGCCAGGCCGTCGCTCAGGGCCGTTGCCAGCCTCGCCAACTCCAGTGCTCTGTCGTCGATCCCGGCCCAGATGACCTTGGGGGCTTCGCCCTCGGGGAAGACCCCCAGCCCGAAGATGGCGAGCTCGAAGGTCGGGCTCGCGGCGGCCACCATGGAGGCCACCTCCCGCACCTCGCCCTCCCGCTCCGCGCCCACCGTTCCGAGGAAACGCAGGGTGAGATGGAGGCCGTCCCTCGGGGCAACCCGCAGCCCGGGTCCCAGTCGGTGCAGCCGCGCCAGCCAGGGGTCCAGCTCGCGCGCGACGGCGGCAGGAAGCTGCAGCGCCAGGAAGAGCCGGGCGGTCCGGCTCACCGGCCGGCTCGGGCGCGCCCACCAGCCGCTTCACCGGCGCCCAGGAAGTCCTCCAGAACGTCCAGCTGGCGCCGGATCAGCTCGAGGTCCCAACCGTGGCCCGCCGAGGGGATCACGGACATCTCGGTCCGCGGTCGCTGCCCGCAGAATTCCGCCACCCGCCCTAGCTCAAGAAGACGGTCATCCGCGGCCGCCAGGACGGCCACCTGGCCGGGCCAGACCTGGAGCAGGACCCGGAAGTCCTCCCCAATCCCGTTGCGGAGCCACTCCCGGGCGGCCCGGGGATGGGCGCGGAGCTGGTTGGCAAAGTTGAGGTCTGCGGCCCGGCGGTCGACCTCCGACCCGGCCTCCACGGCCAGCCTGCGGTAGAGATCAGCCACCACCCGGCGACGACCCAGGAAGGAGAGAAGCTGGAAGGCCCCGGGCACCGTGGCCAGCCGGGCCTGGACCAGGTAGCTCCTGGCCATGGCCGCGGGGGCCAGCAGCGGGGTGTGCAGGACCAACCTCCCGACCCGCTTGGGGACCATCGCCAGAAGCTCCAGGGCGACCGAGGCCCCGAGGCACAGCCCTCCCAGATCGAACTGGGTCAGCTGCAGGGCGTCGATGAGCGCCAGCACCTCGCCGGCGAGGGCCCGGCTCGTATGTGCTCGAGCCAGCGGTTCCGAGGCGCCGAACCCAGGCAGATCGGGCATCACCAAGAGGCGGCGCGTGGAGAGACGAGGGACCCAGGTCTCGAAGTTCTCGGCCGAGCCTATGAAGCCGTGGCAGAGCACCAAGGGCGGACCCTCCCCGGCGGTCACGTAGCGAAGGCGACCCTGGGACCTATCCAGCCGGTGCTCCCGCCAGCCCGCCGCCAGCGCCTCCGGCAGCGGCCGGATCGGGGTCGGCGTCACGTCTAGGCGCCGGCCAGCTGGTCGTCACCCTCGTCGGGCCAGGCCGGCAGCGGATGGGAGACCGCCCGGTCCTGGCGGTAGCCGAGGGCATATTCAGCGGCCAGCTGGGTCTGGACCTCGCGGGTACCTTCGTAGATCATGGTGGCCCGGCTGTTACGCAGATAGCGGGCGGCCGGGCATTCCTCGCTGAAGCCGGTCGCGCCGTGCACCTGGAGGGCGTCGTCGGCGACGCGGTTGGCCCGCTCCGAGTTGACCCACTTGGCGAGCGCCGACTCCCTGGAGCTGCGCCGCCCCTGGTTCTTGAGCCAGCCGGCCCGCATCCAGAGCAGCCGGGCGATGTCATAGTCGCGTTGCATCCCGGCGATCATCTGCTGCACCAGCTGCAGTCGGCCGATCTCCTGACCCTGGACGCTGCGTTCTCGGGCATAGCTGGCGCTGAGGTCGAGGCAGGCGCGGATCGTCCCCGCAGCCCCGCTGGCCACGCAGTAGCGGCCGCTGTCGAGGCAGCTCATGGCGACCTTGAACCCGTCTCCCTCCTCCCCGATCCGGTTGGCGGCGGGGACCAGGGCGTCGTCCAGGTAGACGATCGCGGTGTCGCTGGCCCGAAGCCCGTACTTGCCATGGATGGGCTCGGTGCGCAGACCCCTCCCGGCCAGCTCCCGGTCCAGGGCGAAGGCGGTGATCCCCTCAAGTCCCCGGTCTCGGGCGACAGTGGCGAACAACAGCATGGTGTCGGCGAAGTCCCCCATCGAGATCCAGACCTTCTGGCCCCGCAGCCGGTAGGCGTCGCCCTCCCGGACGGCGCTGGTGCTGAGCGCTCTAACGTCGCTGCCGGCATCGGGCTCGGTGAGCGCGAAGCAGCCCTGGCGGCCTCCCTCGGCCAGCGGGCGGAGCAGCCGCTGGCGCTGCTCCTCGGTCCCCCACTGGTAGATCCCGGTCATGCACAACCCGGCATGGACTGAGAGGGCGGTGCGGCAGGAGGCGTCGACGTACTCCAGCTCCTCGCAGGCCAGCCCCAGCGCCAGCCAGTCCAGCCCGGCCCCCCCGTAGCGCCGCGGCGCCACCACCCCGGGGAGCCCCACCCGGACCAGCTTGGCAAAGAGCTCGGGGTCGGGCTCGGCGTCGCGGTCGCGCCGGGAGACCTCCGGAGCCAGCTCGCGCTGGGCGAACTCCCGGATGGTCCCCTCGAACTGTCGCAGCTCGTCGCCCAGGCTGAGATCGAACAAGCCCCGGCCCTCAGCTGGCGTCGGTATCGATCTGCGCCC
>JBOHUH010000023.1:0-2719 GCA_050733915.1 Candidatus Dormibacteria bacterium
CCCTCGAGTTGCGACCACAGGTAGTCCTGATGGACATGCGCATGCCGGGGGTCAACGGGATCGAGGCAACCCGCCAGATCCTGGCGAAGGCTCCGGGCACCAAGGTGGTGATCGTCAGCGCCCACGAGGACGAGGACTACGTCAGAGAAGCTCTGGCGGCAGGTGCCGTAGGGTACATCCTCAAGACCGCTCCGGCCCGAGAGCTGATTGAAGGCGTTCGCGCGGTCGCCGCCGGAGCGCTAGTACTCAGTCCCAGCCTCTCCCGCCGCCTGGCCCAGGCGCGCCAAGATCCCGCCCGGGCCAGCGACCGGCTCACCAGCCGGGAGCTCGCGGTGCTGCGGGAGATCGCCCAGGGGCACACCAACAAAGAGACGGCCCACAACCTCGACATTGGCCTGCGCACAGTGGAGGGTCACGTCCGCAACATCTTCGAGAAGCTTCGGGTGGGTTCCCGCACCGAGGCCGTGGTGTACGCCGCCAACCACGGCATCGTCTCGATCGAATCGACCGAGCAATGATGGGTGAGGGGCGCCGGCAGCGGTGTTCCAGCAAGGCGCGCGCGAGCCCAGCCGCCAAGGATCCGGACCGACTGCTCCACACCTGGTGCGTGGAACTGGAGGACCAGCGGCATAGGTTGGCCGATCAACTCAACGACGACCCAGTGCAGACACTGGCCCATGTGACGCGCCTGCTCCAGAGCGTCGACGACCTCCCGGGTGCCTCTCCCGAGGCAACTCAGGCGGTCCGGGAGGCGGGAGTACAGGTAGCCCGGGTCGGAGCCCAACTGCGCCGACTTGCGCGGGAGCTGCGACCACCGCTGCTGGACGACGTGGGGCTGGGTGCCGCTCTGCGCCAATTGGCGGCCGACTTTCGTGCGGAGACAGGGATTCCCACCTCCGCCGACGTTGGCGAGGTGGCCGGAGCCGGCCGCGCCGATGCCGACCTGACCCTTTTTCGGTTGGCCCAGGCGGTCCTGCGGCACTCCGAGCAGCGCTCAAGCGCGCCTCGGGTGGACATACGTCTCCGAAACGACGGGAGCCGGGTCACTCTGACCGTGCAGGGCAGCGGGGAACTGCCGACCGCACTGACCCAAGATCCCACTCCCGGAGGGCTCTGGGAGCTGCGGCAGAGACTGCAGTCGATCGGTGGACAGCTCTCGGTCCGGACGACTGCGAGCCATGGCAGCATTGTGTCGACGTCGGTCGTCCGGGCCGACTGACCTTCCCGGCGTCTGCGCAATCAACACGGGCAGCTGCTGAGCACGACTCAAGCCGAGGCTGCCGCCTCACCGGGGGGCACCGCCAGCGGACACCAGCTGAGCCCCGCCAGATCCGCCAGCGACGGCACGGGCACGGCGCGTCAGCTGGTGCTGCTAGCGCGCAGAGTCGCGTTTGGATGCAGGTGTTTTCGCGGCCTCAACGCTCGGTGGTAGCACTCTCCCGCGGCCACCTCAAGAGCAGCACGATGGTGGCGGTCGGTGTGAGTGACCAGCCGGGAGCGGCCCCAATGCCCGCAGAGGTGATCGAGATGACGAACCGGACCCTATGGCTTTGGTGGGCACGAGCCGGCACGGCCACCCAGGTCCCCGAGCCCAAGTTGGCTCGATTTCTGTTCGCGGACCTGCGCCTCACTCCACTCTGGCTCCTGGTGCGGGTCTATGTGGGTTGGCAGTGGGTGAGTTCCGCGGTCGAGAAGATCCAAGGACCTGGGTGGATTGGCAGCGGCGCGGGAAGCGGCTTGGCCGGGTTCGTCAAGGGGTCGATCGGCCAGACCGCCGGCGCCAATGCCAACGTCCAGGGCTGGTATGCGACCCTCCTGAAGGACCTGGTCCTACCACACGTCGCGGTTTGGTCGTACATCGTCACTTTCGGCGAGCTGGCCTGCGGTGTGGGCTTGATCCTTGGGGTGTTCACCGGGATCGCCGCCTTTGGCGGGGCCTTTATGAACATGAATTACATGCTGGCCGGGGTGGTGAGCGTCAACCCGGTTCTGCTCCTCCTGGAGCTGCTGTTGATCCTGGCTTGGCGGGTAGCCGGCTACATCGGTGGCGACTCGGTCCTGCTGCCCTTCCTGGGCACTCCGTGGCAGCGGGGGCCGCTTCCAGATCGCAACCACGCCTACCTCGACACCACCCGCCCCGACGCCTGACCAACAGCGTCTCAGGCCCCGCGCGACGCCCCAGACTCACCACCGTGCGCCAATTAGCGCTCACAAGACGACGACGCTGGCGCTGGAGGCTGCCGAGGGGGCCTCCAGGCGGGGACGTACGTTCGCCAGTTGAGCCCGCCCGGTGCACCCGCGGTTAGGTAGCGTTGGGGTACTGCGCGTAGAAGTCCTCGGACTTGGTGGCGCGGTCGATGATCGACCACAGCCACACCCCGAAGAGGATGACGAATCCGATGAGGACGAGCGTGGTGATCGCACCGACGATCTCCAGCGCCAATCCTATCCAGAATTTGGTGGAATCGGTCTTGTAGGTGTAGAGCCAGGTCCAGGAGCCCAGGAAGACCGCCAGTAGGATCGCGATTCCCTTGTTGCGGGGCGATCCCAGCCCGGTCCCGCACTTGACGCATACCACCGCCGTGGATACCACCGGGGCACCACAGCCCCCGCAGAACTTCTGGCCGGGAATCGGGTGCCCAGCATCCGCCGCCATCGCGGCGGGCGGCCGCGGGCTGACCGTGAGATCCTGCACGGGTTCGGGTGTTACTGACACGTT
>JBOHUH010000024.1:0-3340 GCA_050733915.1 Candidatus Dormibacteria bacterium
CGTGAGCGATGTATCCAATGTGGGCCTTGCCGATGAAGGGGAGGCTGTGATGCTCGCAAAGTGAAAAGAACGGTATCGGACCTTCTACCACCTGGCTGATCCGACAATCCGCACCGCCACGGCACTCGGTGGGGAATGCGGTCACAAGTTTCTCATCGCCTTCGTACCCGCTGGTGGCGTCAAAGAGTGCGCGTAGAAAGCGCCGGGGTGTGTCAGCGGTGGAGATGGTGCGCATGGGCATGCCCAGAGCACCGAATATCTCCTCCATGTACCCTTCGAATCGATGCCACTGCTCCGGTTCAATCACCCGAGGAGCCACCTCAAAGGCCGATGTCGACTCGGGAGTGGAGGCGGAGCCGGGCTGACTGCCAGGGTCTCGGGACCGAGGGACATCGTCCGGTCCGCTCGAGGTAACGACCACGGAACTGACTGTATCATCCACCCTTGTCGTAGCTCCAAGGTTCGCGATCGACCGCTCCCCATCGACGCTGCCCCAGACTGACCAGTCGCCGGACACAAGCGCCCTCGCGGTCTGTGCACCTTCCAGTACTCCGGTGTCGCCGAGGCAGACTGGCAATTCCCGGGGCTCGAGCTCCTGAGCCGCAGTGAGATCAACCGGAGATGACATAAGGTAACTGGCCTGTTGGCGGCGGAGGCGTGATCGTGCCAGGTCGAGTAGCTGAGCCTCCAGACCGCCCCGGAGGATAAGCTGGGGAAGCTGGTGGTGATCTTGGAGGTGGTGTCCTACGCGACCCTGGGACGCCGCCCTCGGCTCGGATCGAGTCGCTGAGGTGCCTGGCCCGATGGGAGACCCTTGGCCACAAGGAGCGGGCTGCGAACAGTGCCCCTCATCGATTTTGAAGATCGAGGGGCCCACCTGGAGCCATGCACTCCCACCAGCGAGGATAGCCAGCGACGGCGGGCCCTGACTTTGGGCTACTGGCGGTCTTCCGAGCGCTACCACTCGCGACAACCGGCTGGCCAGTTGGGCCACCGGCTGAGGGCCAGGCCCGCAGGGTGCTGTGGTGGCGGCGCGGCTGCGCGTGGCACCCGACCGACCGCCACACCGAGGCGGTATCTGGACTTGGATCCCAAGTGGAAGCAGAGGAGACGGCGGTGGTGATGATCATGCGGGCACCGTGTAGAGGCGGCCCGCGGCCCGGCACCGCCCGCTCCATCGATGTGGCGGGGGTGAGCGTGGAAAGCGAGGCCCGCCTCGAACTGCAGGCAGCCGCCCACAGCGGAGCGCCGGGGCTCGATGCTTGAACCTGCCCCGGAGCGACCCTTCGCGGTCGTCGCCAAGTCCATGGCGACACCGAGGATGGTGCAGCTCCGTTTGCGGCCTCTGCAGTCGAAGCTGACCTTTGCAGCGGGCCAGTACGTGGTGCTGACCGATGCCAGCGGAGTGCTGCCGCCGCGCTCGTATTCGATCGCCAATGCACCCCGCCAGGACGGCACGATTGATCTGCTGGTGAGCGCCGTCGAGGGTGGTGAGACCAGCGGCTGGATCCTGAACCGGCTCGCGGTGGGGGAGGAGGCGTCGCTGGCGGGGCCGTATGGCACCTTCACCATCGGTGCCCAGGACTCTGGTCCGCGCCTCTACCTCGCCGGCGGTGCTGGGCTGGCTCCGATCCTGGCCCTCCTGGAGGACACCCTGGAGCGTGCGCGGCTGGCTGCGTGGCTCATCTTCTCCGCGCGGACCGAGGTGGACGTCGCCTGCCGGGAGCGCCTCCTGGAGTGGCAGGCCAGCTGGCCCTGGTTCCGGTTCCTGCGGACCCTGACCCGCGCTGAGGGCCCGCCCCCGCTGGGCCGAATCCCCACCATCCTGCCCGGTTTGTTCCCCAAGCTCGCCGGCTACTCTATCTTCAGCGCTGGCGGCCCCGGCTTCGTGGATGCTTGCGCCGCCGCCGCGATCCGACTCGGCGCTGCCGAGGGGCGAGTGCACACGGAGGCGTTCTTCAGCGAACCCCAACCCTGGTAGCAAGACGCCCGATCCCACTCGGGTCTACACCCGGCTCGGAGATGACGGAACCACCGGCATGCTGTTCGGAGGTCGGCTCTCCAAGGCGGACCCCGCCGTGGACTGTTATGGCACCGTCGACGAGGCCGGGGCCGCCCTGGGCTTCGCTCGTGCCGCCGGTGCCGCACCGGAGCTCGCCCAGATCATCCTGGGGCTCCAGCGCGACCTATTTGTGGTCGCGGCCGACCTGGCGTGCAACCCGCGGCAGCGCCAACGCTTGCGACCGCGGGTCTCGCTGGTGGTCCCCGAGATGGTCGGAGAACTGGAGCGGATCGTGGATGGCGTGGTCGCCGAGCATCCTCTCCGGCCGGTGTTCGTTGTCTCCGGCGCCAACCCAATCTCGGCTGCCCTGGACCTGGCCCGCACCGTGGTGCGCCGAGCCGAGCGACAGGCGGTCGAGTTGCAGCAGACCCGCGGCACCGTCAACCCGCTGGTCGTGACCTACCTCAATCGGGTCTCCGACCTCGTCTACGTGCTGGCCAGGTGGGCTGCGGCGGGTAGCGACGAGCCCGCGAGCCACTTCTGAGGCCTGGACGCCGCCCCGGCGGTCCGCCAACCCAATTGCGTGGATCGAGGAGCCAAGGCGGGTACCTCGGCGGTGGCGGCACCCACCTCCGGTGGCGACTCAGCTGGGACTAGAGCGCCACCACGAAAACGCACGGTGCGGCTCCCGTCGAGCCCGCCCACGGTCGCGTGCGCCGGTCCCGGGCGCTCAAAGCTGGCCCGGTCGGACGCAGGAGGCGCACATTGGTCGGGGGCGCGGAAGTGCTCTGCCAGAAACCTCAGGCGTCGAGCCTAGACTTGGTGTAGGTCACCACTCGTGGTGGCGGATAACCCGGAGGACTGAACATCGGGCCCGGTCGCGCGACCTTCGCCATCATCGGCGCCGGTCAAGCTGGCGCCGCGGCGGCGGAGTCGCTGCGGGGCTGGGGATTCGACGGTCGGGTGGTCCTGATCGGCGAGGAGCCGGTCCGCCCATATGAGCGCCCGCCGCTCTCGAAGGACTACCTGCGCGACCAGGCGACCTTCGAAGACGCCGCGGTCCATGCCAGCGACTTTTACGAGTCCCACGGCGTGGAGCTGCTGCTCTCGACCAGGGTCACCGAGGTAGACCTCCGGGAACGCCGCGTGGCTCTCGACTCAGGGACGGAGATTCGGTACGAGCGCCTGCTGATCGCCGCCGGTGCCTCGCCCCGGACCCTGGCGGTCCCAGGTGCCGAGCTGGAGAGCGTCTTCACCCTCCGCACCTTGGCGGACGCAGACCGCATCCGCCAGGCCAAGCGCACCGCCTCCCGCGCGGTGGTTATCGGGGCCGGCTGG
>JBOHUH010000025.1:0-2560 GCA_050733915.1 Candidatus Dormibacteria bacterium
ACTCAGCGCTCACCTCGCTCGACGGCTACGTGGAGGACGATCACGGCAAGTTCGATTGGGCGGCTCCAGACCGCGAGGTGCTGGCCTTCGTCAACGACCTTGAGCGGCCTGTCGGGACCTACCTCTACGGCCGCCGAATGTACGAGACGATGGTCGGCTGGGAGACGACAGAGTTCCTGCACGGCCGAGAGCCTCTGATGCTGGACTTTGCGGAGATCTGGCGGGCAGCCGAGAAGATCGTCTTCTCCACAACCTTGGACGCCGCATCCAGCGCCAAGACCAAGATCGAGCGGGCTTTCGACCCCGCCCCAATCCGCCGGCTGAAGGGCGCCGCAAAACGTGATCTGAGCGTGGGTGGAGCTGACCTCGCAGCACAGGCGCTTCGGGCCGGGTTGGTCGACGAGTGCCACCTCTTCCTCAACCCGATCATGGTGGGAGGTGGGACGCGGGCTCTGCCGAGCAGCGTCCGCGCACGGCTCGAACTGCTGGACGAACGCCGCTTCGGCAATGGGGTGGTCCACCTCCACTACCGTGTCGCCACCTGAACAGCGTCCTCGTCTCGGTGCAAGGCGAAGCTCGAGATGATCAGTGAGCTTGACACATTCCGACATCGGCATATGATTGCAGAGTGGCACGAACGGCGACGACAACCGACGCCTTCAACGCCGTGGCCGAGGGCAGTCGCCGCCACCTCCTCGATGCGCTGGGCACCGGAGAGTCCAGTGTCAGCGACCTGGTCGACCGAGTAGGTCTCAGCCAACCGCAGGTCTCCAAGCACCTTGCGGTGCTGCGCGCCGTGGAGCTGGTCTCGGTCCGAACCGATGGTCGGCACCGCCGGTACCGGGTAAACGGAGCCGCGCTCCAGCCTGTGTACGAGTGGGTGGGCAACTTCAAGGCAACCTGGGACACCCGGCTGGACCGGCTCGACGACGTCCTCGCGGAACTGCAATCAAAGGAGAGGCAACCATGAGCGGCACCCCCGGCACCCGTCACGGCACCGCCGTGGTCACCCTTCCGTCAGACGTCGACATCCTCATCGCCCGGACCTTCGACGCTCCAGCAGAGCTCGTATTCGATGCCTGGACGACGCCCGAGCTGGTCAGGCGCTGGTGGGCCGGGGACCGGGGAGCGGTCATCGAGGCGCAGATCGATCTGCGAGTCGGGGGTCGCTGGCGCTGGGTCATGGTCACCAACGGTGGAGTCCAGGTGGCGTTCAACGGTGAGTACCGCGAGATCGACCGGCCACGCCGACTGGTCAGGACCGAGGTCTTCGAACTGGTTCCCGACGCCGCGGGCCTCAGCACCGTCACCTTCGAGGAATCCCAGGGAGTCACCATGATGCGAATCCTGAGCGGCTACCCCAGCCGAGAACTGCGCGACGCCGCGATTGCCTCGGGCATGGAGGGTGGTCTCCAGACAGCGCTCGACTGCCTCGAGGATCTGCTGCATCCAGCCGGCTGATCCCGCGGATCATCGAGACCGGCTCGGATAGGGGTCCGCACCGCTGGCAAAATTTCGGACTCGCGGCGAGCATGGGCCGAAGGATCGTTCGCGGGCAGGGGGGGGCGATGCGAGTCTAGGGCGCTCTGGCCCCAGAGGCGGCGGAGGCTAAGGCCGCGTCCCACGGTCCATTTTTCTGCATCGGGTCAAGCGCGGCGCGACACCAGCGACGTTTCTTGTCGCCGTACAAGTTTCGCGTCTCGGCTTTCGCAGTGCTACTGCCCCGGGCACCCTGCGACCGCCCATGTGTAAGGGAGCCCCGGAAAGAGATTCGATCGCGACGCCACGGCGTGCCCCCGTGTGCCCAGCGCCACCCCCGCAGAGGACATGCGAACACCAAGGCGATCGGACCCCTAGGGATCGCCCCGAACACGACCACCTTCATCTAAGTCGTGCGGCTGGGCTCAGTCGCCTGGCCCGCACGGAGGTGGAGATGAAGCCCGGCCGCAGTGGGCATGATCGCCTCCGGGGTCCGTCCAGACGAGCGTGCGCAGTTCGGAACCAGTGGCCATCGCAATGGCTGAGAGCGAGACCTCCGGTGCCTGAGGGCCCTCGGGGGCTTGCCGTCACCGCTCGGCCCCGGGCGCTTGACTTGATGCCTGGGTACATGGTTTAGCGTGGCCACATGCGCTGCTCCGATGTTGCCGACCCAGCTGGCACTCACCTCCAGCCACTCTGCAAGTACCAACGCCGGAGCCACCTTCCAGAACCGCGCTGGTTCGACGCGGGCCATCGCTCCTACGAGTCCCGGGCCGCCGGGACCGGCCGGATTCCCTGCCGCCGGCTCTGCGCCTTGGGAAACGCCATCGAAGGGACCATCGAAGAGGGAGACAGCCATGAGTGAGCCAGCAGGCTGCAGCGACGTCGCATTCATCTCCAGCGTGGAAGGATTCGACGCCTTCCCCCAAATTGTGCGGCTCATCGCCCGCGGCGAGCCAGTGGATCTTGACGAGCTCGCACCCTTGGTGCAACGGTCGCGAGCGGTAGTGGAACGGTCCCTTCGGGGGCAGCCGGGGACGGAGTGGGATGCCGAAGGTAAGCTGGTCGGCTTCGGGCTCAC
>JBOHUH010000026.1:0-14886 GCA_050733915.1 Candidatus Dormibacteria bacterium
CGGCGCATGATCTTGCCGGAGCGGGTCATGGGCAGCTCCGGGGTGAACAGGATGTTCGCCGGAGCCGCGATCTTGCCAATCTTCTTGCCAACGTGCTGGCGCAGCTCGGCGAGCAGCTCGACGCTGCCCTCCTGGCCACCCCTGAGGGTGACGAAGGCAACGATCGCCTGACCGGTCTGGGCGTCGCTGCGAGCACAGACCGCCGCCTGGGCAACGCTGGGATGGTCGACCAGCGCACTCTCCACCTCGGTGGTGGATATGCGGTGGGCGGAGATGTTCATGACATCGTCGATGCGCCCCATTAGCCAGTAGTCGCCGTCCTCGTCCTTGCGGGCCCCGTCGCCCACGAAGTAGGTGTCCTTGAAGCGACCCCAGTAGGTCTCCTGGTAGCGCTCGGGATCCTTGTAGACCCCGCGCAGCATCGCCGGCCAGGGCTTGCGAAGCACCAGATAGCCGCCCTGACCGGGCGGGACCTCGTTGCCCTGCTCGTCATAGACCGCGGGATCTACGGTGGGGAACGCCTTGGTGGCGGATCCCGGCTTGAGGGTGGTTATTCCGGGCAGCGGGGTGATCATGATCATCCCGGTCTCGGTCTGCCACCAGGTGTCGACCACCGGGGTCTTGCCCAGACCGACATTCTCGCGGTACCAGATCCAGGCCTCCGGGTTGATCGGCTCACCGACGGTGCCCAGGAGACGCAGGCTGCTGAGGTCATGCTTGCGCGCGTGCTGCGGGCCCCACTTCATGTGGGTGCGGATGGTGGTGGGAGCGGTGTAAAGGACGTCGACCTTGTAGCGCTCGACGATCTCCCACCAGCGCTCCTCATTGGGAAAGTTGGGGATCCCCTCGTAGATCACGCTGGTCGTGGCGTTGGTCAGCGGCCCAAAGAGGATGTAGCTGTGCCCGGTCACCCAGCCGATGTCGGCGGCACACCAGTAAACCGTCTCGGGCTTGATGTCAAAGATGTAGTAGTGGGTGGTGGCCACCCCGACCAGGTAACCGGCGGTGGTATGGATGATTCCCTTGGGCCGGGCGGTGGTGCCGCTGGTGTAGAGCAGGTAGAGCAGGTCCTCGGCGTCCATCGGCTCACAGGGACAGCTGGCCGGATCGTCGCTCTGGCCCTCCACCAGCTGGTCGACGTAGATGTCGCGGCCCGACTCAATGTTGACGTCGCCACCGGTGCGCCGGGCCACGATCACCTCCTTGATGGATGGGGTCATCGCCACCGCGGCATCGGAGTTGGCCTTGAGCGGCACCTTGCCGCCCTTGCGCCAGCCCTCGTCCTGGGTGATCAGGTACTCACACTCCATGTCGTTGAGACGGCCGGCCAGAGCCTCTGCGCTGAATCCTCCGAAGACGACGGTGAAAGGGGCCCCGATCCGGGTGCAGGCCAGCATGGCCACGGGCAGGTCCATGCACATGCCCATGTAAATGCCGATGGGGGTGCCTTTCTTGACCCCCCGCGCCTTCAGCCCGTTGGCGAAGCGAACCACGTCCTTCTGCAGGTCGGAGTAGGTGACCGTGCGCTTGTCACCCGGCTCACCCTCCCAGAAGAAGGCGACCTTGGAGCCGAGCCCGGACTCGACGTGGCGGTCGACGCAGTTGTAGCAGACGTTGAGCTGGCCCCCCAGGTACCACTTGGCGTAGGGAGGATTCCACTCGTAGAGCTTGTCGAAGGGCTTGAACCAGGTGACCCGCTTGCGTCCCTCGTCAGACCAGAAATCCTCGAAGCTGCGGTCGTAGATGTCGGGCTGGGCGTTGGCCTTAGCCGCGAAGTCCGGAGGCGGCGGGAACGTTCTGCTCTCCTCTTGGAGAGCGTCGATCCGCTTGGCATCTACCGTCATTTCTCCCTCCTGTGATTCGCGAGCAGCCAGACCACTGCGGGTGCGCGCCAGAGCCAGCGCCGTGACCTCTGCCGCGGCGTCCCCACTCGCTGCAGGGTAGTCGCCCGACCCGGCAGGGGCCAGCCAGTCGCGCCGAACGGCCCAGATTGGCCCAGTACTGGCACGGTTTCGAAGCTGAGCGGCGGGATCGGATTGCACCTCGGCAGCCGGGGGCGGATGATTCCGCCCATGTCCTGGCTGGGGGTGGTCCTGGTGGAGGCAGGCCTGACCGCGGCGGCAGCGGCCGGGGTCTTCCTGCTGCTGCGGCGGCGCCACCTGGTCTTCAACACGGTCGAGGAGCGCGCCACCCTGCGTACCCTGGCCTTCGCCACCTCAGCGGTGTCGACCCTGCGCCAAGGGCTCACCGCCAAGTCCGCGGTCAAGGTGCTCCGCTCCCTGGTTCCCCAGTCGTGGGGGGCCGCCGCCGCGCTGTACGACACCCGGGACCTGCTCGGATTCCAGGCCGCCGCGGGACGGCGCGCGGAGCAGCACTCCCGCCACGTGGCCAGCGAGGAGGGCGCGGTGATCGCTGCGCTCGCGTCGGGCCGCACCCAGTTGGTCCGCCTCCACCCGGACGAGCCCACCACCTCGTGCCCACTTCGGGTGGCGGTGGTGGCGCCACTCACGGTGGGCGAGCGGCCGGTCGCCGGGCTGGTGATCTACCACCCGACCCAACCCAACCCCGCCCAGCTCCGGGTCGCCACTGATCTGGCCGACCTGCTGGCCACCCAACTTCGCCTGCAGCGGGCTGACCAGGCCCAGGCGGCGCTGGTGCGGTCCGAGTTGCGCGCCCTGAGGGCCCAGATCTCACCCCACTTCATCTACAACACCCTAACCACCATCACCAGCTTCGTCCGGACCGACCCCGACCGAGCCCGGGATCTGCTCACCGAGTTCGCCGACTTCAGCCGCCGCGCCTTTCGGGGGCCGGGCCACCAGTTCACCACCCTCGCCGATGAGCTGGTTTACGTCAATCAGTACTTGAAGTTCGAGCAGGCCCGCTTCGGTGACCGACTCACCGTCCGCTACCACATCGACCCCGAGGTTCTGAGCACGGTGGTGCCGGCGCTCCTCGTGCAACCGCTGGTGGAGAACGCGGTCAAGCACGGCATCGAGCCCCGCCTGGGCCGGGGACAGATCACCATCGAGGCGGACGACGCCGCTGATGAGTGCCTCATCCTGGTGCGGGACGACGGCGAGGGTCTGGAGAAGCCACTCGACCTGGCGGAACACCCGGGCGCCATCGGCAACATCGACCGTCGGCTCAACCACGTCTTCGGTCCCGGCCATGGCCTGGAGATCACCTCCGAGCCCGGGAAGGGCACCTCGGTCCGGGTCCGGATCCCCAAGTACCGCCCCGGCGTGAAGGCCTCCTGAGGCGATGGAGCCCCCCTACCGCGTTCTGGTGGTGGACGACGAGGCCCCCGCCCGGGGCGAGCTCAAGTACCTGCTCAAGCAGTCGTCCCGGGTGGGGGAGGTGCTGGAGGCCGCCGGAGGTAGCCAGTGCATGGACCTGCTCGCCAAGCAGGCCATCGACCTCCTGTTCCTGGACATCCGGATGCCCGGCCTCGACGGGATGCAGCTCAGTCAGGTGATCTCCCAGCTGGCCACGCCGGTCCCGGTGGTGTTTGTCACCGCCTTTGAGGAGCACGCCGTCGACGCCTTCCAGCTGGCTGCCTTCGACTATCTCTTGAAGCCGGTTCGGCTGGATCGCCTGAACCTCACCCTGGAGCGGCTCGTGCTGGCCTCCAGGGACGGGCAGGCGCCGGGGCGGCGCGACTCGGCGCCCGACCCCGGCGCCGTGGACGATCGCCTGGCGGTAACCCACCGGGGCCAGATCCTGCTCGTGCCGGTCGAGGACATCCGGGTGGCCGAGGTGGACGGCGATCGGGTGGCCCTGGTCACCCACGATGGGCGCTACATCGCCAGGCTGCGGCTCCATGACTTGGAGGAGCGCCTGGCCCGGCACGGATTCCTTCGAGTCCACCGACGGTACATCGTCAACCTCCGCCACGTGACCAACGTCGAGTGCTTCGTCAACAGCACCTACCTGCTCCGCCTCCAGGGGGTGGGCGACGTCCCGGTCCCGGTCTCGCGCCGCCACGGCCCTCAGCTCCGGTCGGCCCTCGGCCTCTGAGCGGCCGTGGCCCAGCAGTTGCCGGGCGCCCCGGAGGTTGAGGCGGAGCCGCCGCCGTCCACTGGGCTCCTGGAGTTCGAGGAGCAGACCGAGGTCGGCGAGCTCTACCTGAGAGCGCTGATGCGGCGCCAGGGCCGGCTCAGCCTCAGTGTGGCGGTGGCGTTCGCGGCGTTCCTCATGGTGCAGCCTCTCCTGGCCTGGCTCTGGCCTGAGTGGGGCCAGCTGCAGCTGGGAGGGATTCCCCTCGCCTGGCTGGTCCTGGGGATCGCATCCTATCCACTCCTGATCTGGCTGGGCTCGATCTACGTGCGCCGGGCCGAGGAGGTGGATGACGAGTTCACCGACCTGCTGCGCTGAGGCCGGGGGCTGAGCACCTCCACCGCGGCGGTGCTGGGCCTGGTGGCGATGGCCGTGGTGAGCCTTGGGGCGGGCCTCTTCGCCAGGCGCTGGTCCCGGACCACCTCGGACTTCATGGTGGCCGCCCGGGCAGTGCGGCCACGGGTCAACGCGGCCGCGATCAGCGGCGAGTACCTCAGCGCGGCGTCGTTCCTGGGCATCGCCGGACTGGTGATGCAATTCGGGTACGACGTGCTCTGGTATCCGGTCTGCTACGCCGGGGGCTATCTCCTGTTGCTGCTATTCATCGCCGGCCCCCTGCGGCGCTTCGGCGCCTACACCATTCCCGACTTCGCCGAGGGTCGTTTCGACAGCCCTCGGTTCCGCCGCCTGGCAGTGACCCTGGTCTTGGTCATCGGCTTCTTCTACGCGCTGCCCCAGATGAAGGCCGCCGGGCTCACCGTCCAGACCGCCTCCGGGCTTCCCTACGGGGTCGGGATCGGAGTCGTGGCGGTGGTGGTGGTGGCCGCCGTGGTGGGCGGGGGGATGCGCGGGATCACCTTCGTCCAGAGCCTGCAGTTCGCGGTCAAGCTCTTCGCCATCTCGGTGCCCACCTTCCTTTTACTGATCCACTTCTCGGGGGCCGGGGTCCCCTTCGCCAAGGACTCCAGCGGACTGGCCCGCCTCACCAGCACCACCCAGTTTCGGGTCAGGCCCGGGGAGCTCTGGCAGGTGACGGCGCCGACGGTGGTGCGGGTCGGCCATCCCACCCGGATCGGCTGGCAGAAGGAGGCTCCCACGACCAGGACGGCCGCCCCGGCAGCGGGATTCGAGGGAGGCACCGGCCCCTCGGCCACCATCAACCACCACCGCGATCGGTTCATCCAGGTGCGGCGCAGCGCCCGGATCGCGGCGGGCACGGTGACCTGGCGGTCAGCCGACCTGGCCACCGTGGCCCGGGGGCAGCCAGCCCCCTTCGGGAGTGAGACCCCCGCCAGCACCTCCGCCGCCTGGCTGGCGCCGTTCGGGCCGCTGGCGGGCGGAACTGGGCATCCCCTGCTCTTCACCTACTCCCTGATCCTGGCGATCCTGCTGGGGACCATCGGGCTGCCTCACATCCTGGTGCGCTTCTACACCAACCCCGACGCCAGGGCCTCGCGCCGCACCGCCCTGGTGGTGCTGATGCTGCTGGGCGCCTTCTACATCTGGCCTCCCCTCCTGGGCGCCTTGGGGCGTGCCTACGACGCCAGCCTCTACGGCAACAACCTCACCGACGCGGTGGTGCTCAGCCTGCCCGCTCAGCTGGGCGGCGGCTGGTTGGGCCAGGTGCTCACGGCGGTGGTCTGCGCCGGCGCCTTCGCTGCCTTCACGTCCACTCTGAGCGGACTGCTGGTCTCTCTGGGCGGGGCCCTGGGCCACGACGTCTACGGCCGCTGGATCAGGCCCGGCGCCAGCCCCACGGCGCGCCGGCGTGCCTTCCAGCTGGGAGCCCTGGGGGCGGGGGTTGCCGCCGGCGCCCTGGGGCTGCTGGTGGAGCGGTTCGACATCAGCGTCCTGGTGGGCTGGGCCTTCGCGATCGCCGCCAGCTCCTTCTTCCCCCTCCTGGTGCTGGGGATCTGGTGGCGCCGGCTGACCACCCTGGGGGCCGCGATTGGGGTGGCCCTGGGCGGGGGGCTGGCCACCTGCTCGATCATCACCACCATGGTGGCGGCCGGCTCCGCGCCGCTGGCCGACTTCCTCGACCAGCATTCCAGCCTGGCGGTGGTGCTCTCGCAGCCCGCCGTGGTGACGGTGCCGGTGGCCTTCCTCTGCATGGTGGGGATCTCGCTGCTCCGGCCCGGCCCGCCGCGCGGGGTGTCGGCCAAGATGGTCCAGCTGCATGCCCCCGACCTGCTCGGACTGAGACGGGAGTACATCCCGGACTGACCCCCTCCCGCCGCTCAGTAGCCCTCCCGGGGGTTCGCGAGGTTGAGCAGGGTTTCGCCGGCCACCCAGCGCCGCAGCTGCTCCGCGAAGAGCTCCGAGCTGCGCCGCCCGAGGTGCGCCGAGCTCCAGCTAATGTGGGGGCTGACGTGCACCCCGGGGGTGGTCCAGAGCGGCGAGCCCGCCGGGAGTGGCTCCTCGGCGAATGCGTCGAGGTAGGCGGCGGCGGGACGGCGGGCCAGCAGGCCCGCCAGCAAAGCCTTCTCGTCGACCAGGCCGCCCCGGGCGACGTTCACCACCACACTGCCCTCGGCCAGCGGGGCCAGCACCCTGGCGCCCACCGATCCCTGGGTCTGCGGAGTCAAAGGGGCCGCCACCACCAGGGCGTCGGCGCCGGAGCAGGCCCGGGCCAGGTCCGGCGGCCCGAAGAGCTGGGCGACTTCGGTGGGGCCCCCGCGATCGAGACTCCGGCGCACCCCCACCAGGTGGCACTCGAAGGCGGCCAGTCGGTGCGCGACGGCGGACCCGATCGCGCCCAGTCCGTAGAGCACCACCCGGAGGTCGCGTAGCTCTCGCAGTTGGAGCTGCGCGAAGTGGCGCTGGCGCTGCTGCTGCTCCAGCTCCGCGGTGCGCTTGCAGTGCTGCAGCAGGCAGCCCACCACGAACTCCGAGATGGGAATCGCGGTGACCCCGGCGGAGTGGGTGAGCCGGGTCTGGGGTCGCCCCTGGAAGAGCTGGCTCAGGCCGTCGATCCCGGCGCTGGCGGTGTGCACCCAGCGCACCTCGGGGTGGCTCCCCAGCGCCTCCTCCAGCTGGTCCCTGGCGACCCCATCCACCTTGCCGGGGAAGATCCGCCAGATGACATCGAACTCCCCGAGCCGAGAGAGGTCCACCCCCGGCTCCGGTTGAACCAGCTCGACGCTTTGCTCTGGCACCGACTCGCGGATCAGCTCCAGATCGGGTGGCGGCTTCTCCCCGAGGATCAGGCAGCGCACCGGCGCCTTGCCCGCAGCGGTCAATCGTCGAACTCGATCTGGGCTCGGTGGCGTTCGACTGCGAACGGGGTGATCTGCTCCTTGATGACCCGCAGGTGCGCTGGGTGCTCGGCGTAGACCAGGTAGTCGGCAGCACTTTTGAAGTCGACCACCAGCGCCAGGTCGCAGGTGCCGGAAAGGCTGCCTCGGTCTGGGCCGACGGTGAGCTCGGCGATCTCGGGAATCTGACTGGGCAGGGCTCGCAGGGCCTGCACCGCCGCGGCCACCGCGGCCACCCTGCCCTCCGCACGAAACCTCAGCAGCACCACATGTCTGACCATCGCAGCCTCCACCCAAGGGCACGTTCTGGGCATCATGTTGCCATGGTGGAGCCCCTCGGCCCCCTGGTGGGCCCAACCTGGCTGCAGGAGCACCTCGGCGATCCTGAGCTGGTCCTGCTCGACGTCCGCTGGAGCCTGCCGGGCGGGGCGGATCGGGACGCCTACCTCGAGGCGCACCTACCGCAGGCTCGCTTCGTCGACCTCGACCAGGACCTTGCCGCCCCTCCGGGCCAAGCCGGGCGCCATCCCCTTCCCTCGGCGGAGCGCTTCACCGCGGCGATGCGCACGGTGGGGGTCTCGGCGATCAGCCGGGTCGTCGGCTATGACGCCGGCAGCGGGGCGGCGGCTCGGGCTTGGTGGCTGCTGCGGGCCGCCGGGCACGCCCGCGTGATGGTCCTCGACGGGGGGTTGGCAGGCTGGCGCGAGGCTGGGGGAACCCTGGAATCCGGAGAGGTCGCGGTCGCACCCGGGGACTTCACCGCGGGCGACTTCCAGGGCTGGGTCTCGGCCGACGCCACCCAGCGCCTCCTGGAGCGGGGGAAAGTGGTGCTCGACGCCCGCAGTCGGGACCGCTACCTGGGAGAGACTTCGGTGCTGGACCCCCGCCCCGGACACATCCCTGGAGCCCGCAATCTGCCCTGGACCGACGCCTACCAACTGGGCTGGGTGCGATCGCCCGAGGAGCTGGCCCAACTGGTGGCGGCCGCCGCGGGGGGGCCACCTCCGGAGGTCGCCTACTGCGGCTCCGGGGTGACCGCCTGCAGCCTGATCCTGGCGCTCGAGTCGGCGGGGATTGAGGGGGTCCAGCTCTACCCAGGCTCCTGGAGCGAATGGGCCCGGGACCCGGAGCGACCGGTGGAGCTCGGCGCCTCTCTCAGTCCCGGCGGCTGATCTTGTACGCAGTTGCCTGCTGCAGGGGCCGCAGCACGATCTGATCTAGGTTGACGTGGGGGGGCCTGGTCACCGCGAAGGCGACAACCTCCGCCACGTCGGCGGCGGTGAGCGCGGTCACTCCGCGGTAGACCGCCTGCGCCCTCTCAGCGTCCCCGCGGTAGCGGTTGAGCGAGAAGTCCGTCTCGACCATGCCCGGGCAGACCTCGGTCACCCGCACCGGCCGACCCGAGAGCTCCAGCCGGAGGGTCTGGCTGATGGCGTGGACCGCGTGCTTGGCGGCGGTGTACCCGGCACCGCCCTCGTAGACCTCGATCCCCGCGGTCGAGGATATGTTGACGATGTGGCCCCGGCCACTGCCCTCCAGGGCCGGCAGCAGGCCCCTGGTCACCTGCATCAGGCCGAGCACGTTGACCTCCCACATCCAGCGCCACTCGGCGCTGGCGGCCTGGCCCACGGGGTCGGCCCCCCGGGCCCCTCCCGCGTTGTTGACCAGCACCTCAGCCCCCTCCGCCGCGGCACAGAAGGCGGAGACGCTGGCCTCGTCGGCGACATCCAGCGGCTGGGCCCGGGCTCCCAGGTCGGCGGCCAGGCGCCGCAAGCGGTCCTCTCGGCGGGCCCCCAGAAATAGGCGGAATCCCTGGGCGGCGAGGTGGCGGGCGATCGCCTCGCCGATCCCGGCGCTGGCGCCGGTGACCACCGCCAGCGGCGCCCTGGCGCCGCTACGGGTCTCACTGTCGCCCATCGCTCACCTCCAGCGCGGGTCCTGACCGGCCGCCCACCTGGGCCGACTCTTCCTCAGCTCCGCCCAGCGCCACCTCGAGCTGGTCCTCCCCGTTCACTGGGAGCCGGCAGCTGAAGTTGCGACAGACGTAGGCGGTGGGCTCGCCCCGGAGCAGCGAGCGCGAGAGTACCAGCGGCGGCCCGACAGCGGCCACGTCGGCTCCCGAGTCGACCCGGCCTACCCCGACCACCAATTGGGGCCGCAGGCGCGAGCGGGCCCGACGCAGCAGTGGCCAATGGGCGCTTTGGCCATCAGGGACCAGCAACGCCAGCTCGACCTGACCGGCCCCGAGCAGGGCGGCGCTGGAGAGTAGTGCCCCGAAGGCGGAGGGGAACCGCTCCATGGCACTGGCCATCGCGTTCAGCACGGCCGCGGCTCGCTCCCCCCAACGGGCATCCCCGGTCAACGACCCCAGGCGCAGGCAGAGCTCGGTCATGAGCGAGAGTCCGGAGGGCTGGGCTCCGTCCTCCAAGGTGCGGGGTCGGGCGCGCAGGTTGGGGTCGTGCCCCAAGGGGGAGTCGAACCAGCCCGGACCCGCCGGGTCGCGATAACCCTCCTCGGCCGCCCGGCCCAGCTCCAGCGCGTACTCGAACCAGTCCGCCTCGCCGGTGGCCTCGTGGAGGGCCAGGGCGGCAAGCCCCATACCGGCGACGTCGTCGAGGGTGGCGGTGAAGCGGGCTCGCGTTCCGTCGAAGAGGTGCCGCAGCTCACCAGCTGGGCTGGCGCGGTGGCGGATCGTCTCCGCCGCAGCCAGCGCGTGGTCGAGGTACTGGGGCGAGCCGGTAGCCACCGCCAGCTCGCAGAGAGCCGAGATCGCAAGCGCGTTCCAGCCCACGATCAGCTTGTCGTCCCGGGCCGGGGCCCGGCGCTGCGCCCGGGACGCCTTCAGCCGCTGCACCAGTTCCCGGCGCACTACTCCCAGCTCCGGGTCGGTCCCGCTCTGGGCATCCGGTGCCGCGGCGGCGGCCACCCCGCCCCGGAGCACCATGCGGCCGTCCTCGGTGAGCGCCTGACCAGGGCCGCCGAACAGTTCCTCCACCAAGCCTCCAGCATCGGCGCCGAGGATCTCTCCCAGCTGGTCTTCGCTCCAGGCGTAGTAGGCGCCTTCCCCGGCGGCGGTGTCGGCGTCGAGGCTGGCCGCAAAACCGCCCTGGGGCAGTTCCATCTGCTGCACCAAGAAGTCGGCGGTGCGCTGCGCCAACTGGAGGTGGGCGGGGTTCGCCGTGGCCTGCCAGCTGTGCAGGTAGAGGCGGACCAGCTGGGCGTTGTCGTAGAGCATCTTCTCGAAGTGGGGCACCGCCCAGCGACGGTCGACGCTGTAGCGGTGGAATCCCTCACCCAGCTGGTCCCGAATGCCCCCCCGGGCCATCGCGTCGAGGGAGCGCCGGACCACCGCACCCGCCTCCGAGCTGGGTAACCAGCTAGCCCGCAGCAGCAGGAACTCCAACACCGCGCACTGGGGGAACTTGGGGGCGCTCCCGAACCCTCCGAATTCGCTGTCCGCACTTCGCAGCAGGCCCACCTCGGCGGCGCGCAGGACCTCCTCCATCCGCTCGGGGCTGGCGGACCCGGCCACCAGCGGTGCTGGGGTCAGCGCCTGGCTCAGTCCCTCGGCATTGGCCAGGACGTCCTGGCGACGGTCCCGGTAGGCGGCCGCCAGCGACTCCATCACCCGACCGAATCCGGGCGCCCCGCGACGGTCCTCGGGGGGAAAGTAAGTGCCCGCGTAGAAGGGCCGCCCGTCAGGGAGGAGGAACAGGGTCATCGGCCAGCCCCCTTCCCCGGTGAGGGCCTGGAGGGCGTCCATATAGACCCGGTCCACGTCGGGGCGCTCCTCCCGATCCACCTTGATGCTGACGAAGAGCCGGTTCTGAAGCGTGGCCAGGTGCTGGTTCTCGAAGCTCTCGTGGGCCATCACATGGCACCAGTGGCAGGAGGAGTAGCCCACGCTCAGCAGGATCGGGCGGTCCTCCTCGCGGGCCCGCTGGAAGGCCTCCTCACCCCAGGGATACCAATCCACCGGGTTTTCCTGGTGCTGGCGCAGGTAGGAGCTGGTCTCGCGGGCGAGCCGGTTCACCTCGGCACCGTACTACCACGAGGATGGGACGGGACTTGCCACTGTGGCTGCGACAATCCGAGCGTGGGCCCCACCAGAACTGCATTGCCACCCCTCCCACTGAGGTTGGGCTTCACCGCGGTCGCCACCGGGCTCCAGGCCCTGGGGTCGCATCGCTATCGCATCTCTGACCCCATCGCCAACGCCACCTTTGCCCTCCAGCCAGGTCGGCGCAGGACCACCATCCGCAACTTCCGTGCGGTCCTCCCCCACCTCGGACACCGCGAGGCTCGCCGCCTCGCCGCCCGCAGCTACCGCGAGTATGCCCGGACCGCCCTTGACTTCATCTATGTTCACAAACTGCCCCGGGGCCGGGTTCTGGCCGAGCTGCGGACCAGTGGGGTCGAGGCAAACGTGATCGCCCCGCAACTGCAGGGAAAGTCCGGCCTGCTGGTGGTGATCCACCACGGCAGCTGGGATGTGCCGGGGGCGGCCGCGTTGGCCTACGGGGTCAACCTGGTCTCGGTGATGACCGAGGAGAATGGCCCCACCATCTCCGAGCTGGTGATCTGGGCCCGGGCCGCAATCGGTGTTCGCGTGGTGCCAGCCTCAAAGGCGCCGGCCGCCCTCCTCCGGCAGCTGGGCCGCGGGGGGTGGGCGGCACTGGTAGCGGACATCCCCGGCGACACCCCCAGCGTCGAGGTAGAGTTCCTCGGCCACCGGACCCGCTTCTCGGCGGCGCCCGGCATCTTCGCCGCCCGCACCGGCGTGCCTCTGGTCCCGGCGACCTCGGTGCGGCGACCCAACGGGGGATACCTGATCGAGGTCCATCCCCCGGTCCCGATCGAGCCTGGCACAGATCCCGCCGAGGCCCTGCGCCGGATCATCCCGGTCTTCGAGGCCGCGGTGCGGCGCTGGCCGGAGCAGTGGTACCCGTTCCGCGAGGACCAGCTGCTTGATCTCGACCACACCTGAGGGCAGACCTCCGGGACGCGTTCGGGTGGCCTGGTTCGGCCACGCCCACGGTCGCCGCGCCGACGGACTCAGCACCTACTCCTCGGACCTGGTCGGCGGGCTGGTGCAACGTGGCGCCGAGGTCTGGTTCCACCACTCCCTCCAGGACGGGGTGGTCAGCCCGGCGGACCAGGCTCACACCCGAAGCTGGCCCACCTGGCGGTTCAAGACCGTCACCGTGCCCCGGCCCGGGTTTCGCCCCCGAGTCGAGCGCTGGCTCCGCCAGGTCCGGCCCCAGGTCGTGCACGCCTCCCTCAGCTTCTCCCTCGACGACGGCTGGCTGGGCCGCCGCGCCCGCGCCAGCGGCGCGGCCACCGTGGCCACCTTCCACCTGCCCTTCGGGGAACCTGCCGGTGGCCGAGCCCGGGTGATGCACGAGCTGCACCGGTTCTGGGCGCACCGCCTCGCAGCCTACCAGCGGGTGATCGTCTTCTCGGAGGACCACCGCGACCGCCTCCATGAGCTGGGGGTCGGGCAGGCACGCATCGAGGTGCTGCCCAACGCAGTCGACACCGCGCGGTTTACTCCCGGACCCTCGGCGCTGCGCACCGAACGGCTCCCAGGCGCCCGCCTGGTGGTGGGTTACATGGGACGCCTCGATCCCGAGAAGGGGGTGCGGGCTCTCCTGGAGGGATTCCTGGGGGCCGACCTCGGGGAGGAGGCGCGGCTACTGCTGGCCGGCCGCGGGTCCCTGGAGGCGAGGGTCCGGGCCGCGGCCAGAGACCCCCGGGTGGTCTACCTGGGGCAGCTGCTGAGCCCCGAGGAACGGCTCGACTTCTGGCGTGCAGCCGATGTCTTCTGCCTGCCTTCGAGCGCCGAGGGACTGTCGATCGCCCTCCTCGAGGCGATGGCCTGCGGCTGCGCGGTGGCCGCGACTCCCGCGGGAGGTGCGGACTGGATCGCCGCGGCGGCTCGGCTCGACCCCACCCACTTGGTCGAATCCATCGGCTCCCAGCTCGCGAAGTGGCAGGACAGCCCCGAGCAGAGGCGCCGCCAGGCCGACCTGGCACGGGCCGAAGCGGTGCGTCATCATGGCATGGCGGCCATGCTGGACCGGCTGCTGGCGATCTACCGCGAGTGCATGGACCTCACTCCGAGCCAAGACCGGCTGGGGGAGTGACGCGACGGGTCAGACGTGCCCGGGCTCGAAAGCCGGGCCAGGGCCGCGGCTGGAGGGTTGGTCGATGGTTGAGCGGCCCGGCGCGGAGCGCCGGCTTTCGACAACCCCTGCGACGCTCTGCACACTCCAGGCCAGGCGGTCGCTGGCCCCCCCCGGGGAGTCGGGGTAGTGGCCAGCCCCAGGCCGACCGCGCTGGTGGTTGACAGCGGGGCCTGCCTCCCTCCCGCACTGGGAGAGTCGCCCTGGGTGAACGTGGTGCCGATGTCCATCGAGATCGACGGCCAGGTGCTGCGGGACGGCATCGACATCTCCAGCCCGGAGCTCTACCGCCGCCTCGGGGAACCCGGCCACCTCCCCACCAGCAGCTCGCCTTCACCCGGCGACTACCTCAAGACCTTTCGGGCAGTCGCGGTCTCCGACATCGTCTGCCTGACCATCCCGGAGCGCTACTCAATGATGGGCCGGTCGGCCCGGGTCGCGGCCGAGATGCTCCGCAGCGAGGCCCCCCAGAAGCACGTGGAGATCCTCGACACCGGCACCGCCGCTGGCGGCTACACCCTGGTCGCCGAGGCTGCCGCCGCCGCCTGTGCGGTGGGCCTCCACCTCGATCAGGTGGCCGCCCATGTCCGGGAGGTGGCAGCCAGCGCCAGGGTGATCGCCGCCCTGGACACCCTCCGCTACCTGGTACGCAGCGGCCGGGTCCCGGCGCTGGCGGGCCTCAGCGGCGACCTGCTGCACGTGCGGCCCGTCTTCGCCTTCACCGGGGGCGACGTCCGCCGCCTGGCCATGGTGCGCGGTACCAAGCGGGCCCTGCGGGCGGTGGCCCAGCACCTCCACGAGCAGTCCCCCAGAGACACCCGGGTCCGGCTGGCGGTCTTCTGCGGCGACAACCCCGAACTGGTTCCCGAACTGAGCCGCCATCTTGGCGACCTGTTCGGCGAGCGCCCCATCGAACGGCTGAGCCTGACCCCCGTGATCGCGCTCCACACCGGCCCCGGGCTGGTGGGAGCGGCGACCGTTAGCGACATCATCCCCGGGTCCTGATGCACGGTGCGCTGGCAGGGGGAGGCAATCAGCCCTGGGGGGTGGCCCTGCTCTGGCTGGGCAGCTATCTGGTCGGCGGGATCCCGGTGGGCTGGATCGTGGGCCGGCTAGCAGGGGTCGACCTCCGCCAGGTGGGCACCCACAAGATCGGGACCAGCAACCTCTTCCATACCGTCGGTCTGCTGCCGGCCGCCTTGGTCGGGCCCCTCCAGTTCGCCCAGGGCTTCATCCCGGTGCTGGCCGCGGTCCTGCTGGGCGCCCCCAACTGGGTAGCGGCGGGCGCCGGGATCAGCGCCGTGATCGGCAACGGCTGGCCGGTGTACATGCAGTACAACGGCGGCCGCGGAGTTGCCAGTGCCACCGGCGCCATCGCTCTCTGGTCC
>JBOHUH010000027.1:0-21116 GCA_050733915.1 Candidatus Dormibacteria bacterium
GGCCGGACGCGGCGCTCGCCTTCCCGCCCACGGCAGGTCGGCGCGCCGCCGGCGAGCCCCCCGGCCGTCGCGGACCGCCGCGGACCGTCCCGATCACCCTCCGGGGCCAGCTGTACCTGCAGCTGGTCGAGGAGGTGTACCGGCCGGTTCGGGTGCGCGCCCAGCGGCCCTGCGTGACCTGCGGGGTGATCTTCATGCCGACCCGGCGCGGCCACGTCCACTGCAGCGACCGCTGCCGCCTGCGCCGCCACCGCGCCAGCCCCGGCGACGCCGCATGAGCAAAGGACGCCGCCGGGGCAGCGGTGAGGGCAGCGTCTTCCAGCGGGGCGACGGCCTCTGGGTGGCCGCCCTGGGCGCCGCCTGGGACCGGAAGGGGCGAAGCCGCAAGGTCGCCTACGCGCGGACCCAGGCCGAGGCGATCCACCGGCTCGACCGGCTCAAGGCCGAGGCCGGCGCCGGGCTGCCTCCGGTCGATAACCGGGTTACGGTGGGGAAATACCTCGAGGGCTGGCTCGCTGCGGTCGAGCAGAAGGTCCGCCCCCGGACCCGCCAGCACTACGCCTACGTGGTGGGCCTGCTGCGGGGCCCGGTAGCGAACATCGGCGGCGTCAAGCTGGCCAAGCTCCAGCCGGTCCAAGTGGAGGAGATGCTGGCGCGCCTAGGGGCGTCGGGGCTCTCGCCCCGCACCTGCTGGCACGCTCGGTCGGTCTTGCGGACGGCGTTCGGCGACGGGATGCGCCTGGGGATCGTCGGCCGCAACCCGGCCCAGCTCGCGGACCCACCCCGGGTGGCGCATGAGCCGCCCCGGGTGCTCACGCCGGAGCAGACGCTCTCGCTGCTCAACGCGATCAGCGAGCCCGGCCTCCGGAGGCTCGCCACCGTCGCGGTCCATACCGGGCTTCGCCAGGGCGAGCTGCTCGGCCTACGGTGGGCCGACCTTGACGCCCCGGCCGGCGAGCTCCACGTCACTCGCGCCCTGCAGCGCCTCGACGGCGCCTACCAGCTGGTGGAGGTCAAGAGCCGCAACTCTCGCCGCACCGTACCCCTCACCAGCGCCGCTGTGGAGGCGCTGGACGCCGAGCGCCGGGCACAGCTCGAGGCCCGGCTGGCCGCCGGCGCCAGGTGGCGGGAGCCGATCCCCGGGCTGGTGTTCACCACCACCACCGGCCAGCCCCGGAGCGCCAGCGCGATCACCCACGCCTTTGCCGACCAGCTCGCCGCTGCCGGGCTGGCCCCGATGCACTGGCACCACCTTCGGCACGCCTTCGCTGGGCTGATGCTGGCCTCGGGCTCTGACCTGGGCACGGTCAGCAGCCTGCTCGGCCACACGTCGGTGGCGCTGACCGCCTCCACCTACGCCGGGGTCATGCCGTCACTCAAGCGGTCGGCGGCGGAGCAGTTGGGGAGACTGCTGCAGCAGCCAGGGTAGTCGGGAGCCCTAGTCGGAGCGGCCCTCGCGCCGGCGTTGCTCGTCGACCCACCGGTCTCGCTCCGCTCGCTGGCGGTTGTGCTTGTCGACGGTGTGGCCCCCCCAGAAGATGAAGGCGAGGACTAGGCCTCCGACGATGACGAGGTAGAGGATTGCGCTCAAGGTCACTAGAGCCCGATCGTACGCGCGACTGTTGCCCTGGACGGCAACGATCCTGTGCCAGCTCTCCCAGCCGGTGTGAAGAACCTGGGGGCTACATCGGGGGCTACAGGCCAAGATCGCGCGACGCGACGGGTGATCTCGGGATCGGCTGTTTTGTAAACAGCGGGCCGGGAGTTCGAATCTCCCCGTCGGCTCTGGCAATACGAACTAGACCCGACAACCTACTATTTTGGGTAGGCACTGGGCACGCACAGCGAGCCCAGACTTGACAACCATGCCCCATGGGTGGTCTCGCAGCTCTGGGGCAGCGAGGCGTCCATGGCCCCGGTGTAGGGGTCCCACTCGGCACTGCAGAGCGCGAGTGACCCTCCAGTACCCAGAACTTGGCACCGAGCCGGGCGGGAGGAGGGCTGCCTGCTAGCCCTGGGAGCCGCCGCCACAAGAGGTTGCGCACCGGCGGGCGCCACGACTGCAGTCATCCCACCCAGGGCATCGGCGAGCCACCAATGGCGGATCCGGTCAGCTGCCGATCGGACCGGACGAGCGGGACACACCCGCCGGGATTAACCGAGATGGCGTCGCCCAGCACCGCGCCTCACCGCAGCACTCGTGTCAGCCAAACAATCTCGCTCCCGTCGTCGTGGGTCGTGACATGGTCGCGTTTGAACCCAAGCTTCTCGAGCACACGAAGCGACGGCGTGTTCCAACTGCCTACCGTCGACCAGAGACGCGTCCTCCCCGTGGCGATCGCGGCGTCGATCACGGCACGGGCCGCCTCAGTCGCGTAGCCGTGCCCGTGTACACGTTGGAACAGCTCATAGGCGATCTCGGGCTCGTCGAGGGACGAGCGGCCGATGATCAGTCCGCAATATCCGATGAAGTCGCCCTCAACGCGGCGACAGATGGGAAGCAACGCGATCCCGGTCTGTGCCGTCGCGGCAAGCTGGGTCGTGATGCGCTCCCGGATGTTCTCCATCGCTGGCACGCCGCCGCCCCGTTCGGTGAGGAGCGCTCGGTACTCATCGACGTCGGACTCCATCCAGGGCCGCAGCCTCAGCCGCTCCGTGCTGAGCCGGGAGTCCATCGGCTGGTAGTGCGGCACGTCACAAAGATAATCACTCCCCGGACCGCCTAGCCGTCTCACGAACCACCGTCTCTGACCGAATGGCGCCGGAGTCTCGGACGCAGCCCTCCGCAAGTTGTCAAAGGCCGTGTCGAAACTCCCCCGCCCAACGGCTCGGCCCACCGATTTCGCGAGACGCTCACGCTCCAGCCAGCGGGCATCAGCCCCGGCGCTAGCAAGTCCCCTGCCCAACTGGGGGGGTTCAAGGGGTGAGCGGCTCGGCGACCGCCACGGTGCCGAGTAGCTCGCTGGGAAGCGTTCTAAGCCCCGGCAGCGATGCCTCACGGCTGCCTAACCTCGAAACTTTAGGATGGTGCTGGTGTGGCTGAGGGCAGCTCTCCAGACCTGAAAACTACGCCTCGGACGGTTGCCGCTCCGCTCTCAGCCGTACAGCGCTAAGGGCCAGAGGCTTCGTAATCACGGAGCGTCTGGAGATCGCGTCCCGCTCCTGCGAAGCTATGCTGGCGAGCGATGCCGACCATGTCGGACGCGCTGGCCGCGATGCAGCAGCACCGACCTTGGCGAACGCTTTACCTAGCTGGGAAGTCGTGGCGCCACAACCGGCTGCTGCTCGAGGCGTTCGAGATGGCCGCGAAGCGCGATGTGCGACAGACCGTCACTTTGAAGGGGCCATACGTTCAGCCGGAGGAGGAGACCGAGCCGTGGTCACTGTGGCGAGTGGAGCCGGATCGGATGAGGGCTGAGTTCAAAGTGGGAACGGAGACAGTGACGGCCGTGTGGCGTGGCGAGACTTGGTGGTCCTCGTCGCCTTCTCGAGGATACCGGACGAACGGAGGGCGTCCCAACTACGGGCATGGGATAGGGCCGGGCGAGCGGCTGCTGGACCCCGCCCAGATTCTCCCCCTCGTCGACTTGGCGATGGTAGAGAAGACCGCGCTGCTTGGTAGACCGGCCTACCGATTGGTGGCGCACCCGCATCCGCCGAAGTGGCCTAGATCTGGCTTCCCGATTGAGCTGCACATGCTCGGTACAGGAGCCGACGAGTACGAGCTAGTAGCGGATGCTAACGGTGGACTCCTGCTAAGAACGGAGGCCAGGCTCGGTGGCCTCGCCTTCCAAGTCGTCGAGGTAGAAGAACTGGCCCTCGATCTCGCGATTCCTGGTCAGACGTTCGAGCCGGTAAATGACGCTGAGTATGGTGACGTAGCTGAGGACGGCTGAGCCGAGCGGGCTGATGGACAAAGTGGATGAGCGAGTGTGTCCGCCCCGTGGGGCCAGTCCCCGATCGTAGCGGCGGCGGCGGTGAGCCAGAAAGTGCTTGCCGTCGGTGTGCGGTGGTACCACCGAGACTAACGCCGGGCCTCCGCCAGTTCGGAGGAGTCTGCGACGCGATCCAGACATGATAACTATGCCTCCCACGAAGGCCCCCCACTCTCAGCCGCACAGCGCTAAGCGCCAGAGGCTTTGTAAACAGCTGGTCGGGAGTTCGAATCTCCCCGTCGGCTCCCTCTTCTGAGTTCAGGAGTGCCGCTGAGTGCCGCAGAATCCCACTTCACATCATCCGCGTGGCTACAGACGCGCCTGGCGCCAGGGTGCGCATGGCCTCACGCGGGCGGGAGGTGGTCCATGGCCGGCGGCGGCCCTCGCCGGAGGACCGGGCGGTGCCGCCAAGGTGCTACCGCGGCCCGCCGCGCGGCTAGCTGGCCTGGCTGGAGGGAGGCACCGCTCCGGCGCGGGGGCTGGAGTCGGGGGGCCTGGCGCGCAGCGTGACGCGCTCTTGAGATCCCCGCGACCCGGTCGCCGCGTTCAACTGGCGCGGTCGCCGCTCGCGGGCAAGAGGCGGGTCACCAAACTGGCGGTGACGAAGGTCTCCGCACAAGCACAAGACGTAGTCTTGCTGGTGGTCGGCGAGGAAGTCGACGTTCAGCCCCAGGAGATCTGTGGACCGAATCCAGGTGAGTGAGGGTCGGTGGAGTACCTCGAGAGGGGCAACTTCAACTTCTACACGAACACGGGGCACCATACGGAGGACACGCTGCCCTGGTATACGGCCAGTGAGGGTTGTGCTGTGTCCCTGATCGTGCCATTTCTCGCTCTGACTGGGATCCCGATAGGTGGCTGGATCGGCGGCGCTATCGCAGCTACCTGCGTACTTGGTGGTTACGTTGGTATAACGGGCTGATGAAGAACATGAGCGACCAGAACGTACCGGGGGTCATCTTCTTGTGGGCCTCGCTGGTCGCCACAGCGGTCATGTTCCTGCTCGCGAACAAGGTCTTCGGCGGATCAGCTTGGGGGTATGCTGTCGCCATCGTGATCGAGTCCGTGGTACTGCTGGGGATCATCCGACTGGCGCTTGGCAGGCTGCCCTTGCGTCCCTGGGCGGCGCGGTGGCTGGGACGAGAGAAGTAGCCTCGACGAACCGAAGGAGGCTTCCTGCCCTGCGGTAAGGCAGGAAGCCTCCCACCCTCCGTCGGCACCCCTCTCTGAGTTCACCGGGGACCGTCAACGTCCACTTCCAACCCCCCGGTTGCTGTCCACGTTCTTGTCAGCTGAACTGGTGGTTGCCGTGCAGGCGCCGGGTGCGACCGTAGGCAGCCTCCTTCCCCGCCAGCTTCATCGTTGGCTGGAAGCAGTGGGCGAAGGGGCGAAGCTCGTCGGTGTAGAATTCGGCGAACCAGGTAGCGTGCCAGCTATCGTCTTTCGAACCAATGTCACCCTTTCCCCGCGATGTGATGGACCGACTGCAAGGACCTCCTAAGGACCCCTCCGGAGGCCCTCGAATCATTCCCGCCATTTGGGTCGCGCCGCCCACGGACACCAGCGGAATGCGCGGAGATGTCGAGAAAGTGAACACAGGTGACCTCGTCACCATCTGGGCTCTCGACGGTACAGGCGCGGACGCTGACTTTGTGATCGCAACGCAGCAGGATCATTCGTTCTGTTGTGATCACTTCGACGTGAGTCCGGTGGTCAATGACGGCCATTCATCCGCTGAATGAGGAGAGTCGAATCCCTCCGTCGCCCCGTCCTGCTCGGAGGTATTGGACGTCTTCTGGGAGCGGATGGGGGAGGTCAGGGCGACGTTCGCGGCCGTGACTTCTGACGATTTGGAGCGGGTGAGCGAGCCCCCGGCCGCGCCGGGTCACCCGAACCGAACCGGCCCGGTGGGTCAGTGGCTTCCCGTGATCCTCAAGGAGGCCTGACTGCACAGAGGCTACGCCAATCGTGACCAGGGCGTGCTCACCAGCGGAGGCTCCTGGCTTCGGCCGGACCCGGCACCACCGAGACCTCGCCGCACAGGGTCGGCCGTACCAGCGAGACCAGCCTGGTGATCTCGTCCACGTCGATGTGAGGAAGCTTGCCGGCATTGACCGGACCGCTGTGAACTGATCCACGTCATCTGGCTCCGTTTGCTCGACCCACTTCGGTAGCTGCTATCTTCTCGGTCCATGGTGTCAGAGCCGTACAGAGCGGCGGGGCCAAACCCCCAGACCAAGGTGGCGGTGGTCACCGGGGCTGCCGGTGGGATCGGGGCAGCGATCGTGCGGCGACTCTCCAGCGACGGATTTGTGGTCGCCCTCATCGACGTCGATGCGCGGGCGGTGGAAGAGGCGGCGCGGGGCCTTGAACGCGCTGCGCCGTTTGTGTGCGACGTCTCCGACGCCAAGGCGGTCGAGCTCCTCCGGGTGGACGTGGAGGAGCGTCTGGGACGACCCTGGTTGCTGGTCAACGCGGCCGGGGTGTTCTTTACCCACCAAGTGCCCGAGCTAAGTGAGACTGACTGGGACCGCACCATCGACGTCAACCTGAAGGGTCCTTTCCTCACCTGTCGGGCGCTCCTGCCGACTATGATCGCAGCCGGGTCCGGCTGCATAGTCAACGTGGCCTCGACGGCCGGACTCCGCGGCGGCCACGACCGGGCCGCCTATTGCGCCTCCAAGGCTGGGCTCGTCATGTTCAGCCGCTCCCTAGCGCTCGACCATGGATCTGATGGGGTGCGCATCAATTGCGTCTGCCCTGGATTGATCGACACGCCCATGGCGGACTGGATCACCTCGCGGCCCGTCGCCTTGGAGCAGTGGCGCCAGCACGTGCCGGCTCAGAGGATGGGCAGGCCCGACGATATAGCCGCGATGGTCTCCTTTCTGGCCTCCCCTGATGCCGATTATGTCCATGGGTCAGTCTTGCTCGTCGATGGTGGTGTCAGCGCCTGAGCCTGAGTCAGGGCATCAGGGTGGGCCCAGGACTGTTGTTCCGGAGGGCTCTAAATCCGGCCCAGGCCGCCTCTGTCCAGCCAGGACTTGCTTACCTGCCACGAGCCCCCATGAACTACGTTTGACGACCCAGTTCCGTCATTACAGAGCACGAGAGCCGGGGGGGGTCCGGGGACCGGGTGCTAGGACGGGTGAACGCCGGCGCCGGCGACCGGCTCAGGGCCTGCGACACCAGCGTGGGCATGATCGTGGTTGCGAGCCCAGCCTGGTAGCAGCGCGTAACCTGAGCCCGGGAGTCCACGTATAGCTAGCAACCTCCCGGGGGACCAGCTGGGGCAGGCAATCCTCAGCCCGCGATGCCTCATGGAGGCGGAGGCCTGAGTGTGGTTCTGAGAGTCGCGGTGAATGTCGTGGGGGTGGGGTTGGTTGCCGTGACCAGCGGCTGGCTTTTGGTCGGCTGCGACTCGACGCCGACAGTGGTCTCTCCAAGCGCCACGCAGTCTGCCGCTGTCCCCGCAACGCCCAGCCCGGCGGTTACGCCGCAGAACACGTCCACCCCCAGTTCATCGGTGGCGTGGACGTTGCCCTCGGATGCAGACGCCAAAGACCTCTCGGTGGCGTCCGTCACGTTCGTGTCCACCCTGCAGGGCTGGGTATTGGGAGCCGTCCCGTGCGGCACGTCGCCGGAGTGCCTCGCGCTGTTGCGGACGCAGGACGGCGGGAAGAGCTGGGTGAGCATTACTCCGCCTCCGACGTCTTTCATGCACGCGCAGTCCTCGGGCAGTGTCTCGGGGGTGTCCGGGATCCGATTCGCCAACAGCCGCGACGGGTGGGCGTTCGATCCGGAGTTGTGGTCGACCCACGATGGTGGGTTCACGTGGACGCGAATCAGCTTGCCGGGCGTCTCATCCCAGGCTATCGTCGCCAGCCTCGAGACGGCCGACGGCATCGTCCATGCCGCAGTCCTGGACCAAGGCGCCTCAGTCAAGATCGAGAGCAGCCGGATCGGGGCCGACGCGTGGCACGTCTCTCCCACCAAAGTCGCTTTCGGCGCCGGACCCGTCGCGATGCCCAATCTCGTTCTCCAGGGGGGCGCCGGCTGGCTCCTCGAGGATGATCGGACGGTCATCGGCGGAGCCCGGCTGGTCGATGGGCGGTGGCTCCCGTGGCATCCGCCGTGCATGCAGGTCAACGGTCCGGCCGGCCTGGCGGCGTCGACCGCCCAAGACGTGATCGCAGTGTGCTTCCAAGGTATCTGGGGCCCCGCCAGCCCGGCCGGGGTGCGTGCTTACATCTCCACAGACGGGGGAAACAGCTTCCATCTGCTCAGCGCCCCTCTTCCGAGCTCTGCGGGGGGCCAAGGCCGCCTGGCCAGCCCCAGCCCGGGCACCGCCTTCCTCGCCGGAGGTGCGGGCCTTCTGGCCACCTTCAACGGCGGCGCGACCTGGAGCACGGTGTACCAGCCTCCGGAGGGGTCGTGGCTGGACTATGTTGGCTTCGAGACAGTGACGCAAGGGGTCGCCATTTCGATCGACGACTCGGGCGCCACCCCGGTTGGAAGCCTGCTCATGACGTTGGACGGCGGCCATCGCTGGTCTCTGGTCACCCTCTGACCGCAGGTCCGGAGCACTCAACGGCGACCGCCAGGGCTGCCCGCCCTTGCCGGGGCCAGTTGACGTTCAAGGACGTTCCGGTGATTCCGCGTACGCGATTAGTGCGGACATGGCCGGGCGTCGCTTCAGTGGCGGTGCAGAGGACGGATCAGCGGTCCCAGCCGGGTCGGCGCCGGGATCGCCCGTGGAGATGGCGGCTTGCCAGCCATTTTTACCGCCAGGACGCCACCACAAGGCACCACAAACGGAGACAACTCGGCTGAGCAACCGTCCCTATCAGAATCTCAGACTGAGACATCTCACCACACCGTAGGGCCGCTGGGCTTCGTCCAACGCGAGGAGCGGCGATGGCGCGGCTGAGCGCCAGCTGACCGCAGGGCCCTCGACGACAGGTCCTTCCCTGGCCATGACCAGCCCCGCGCCGCGGGAAGATCATGACTACCCCGACCCTGGGGTTGTGAGTAGCCACCCAGACCTGATAACCGTGCCCACGACGGTGGCTCTCCGACTCTCAGCCGCACAGTGCTGACGGCTAAAGTCTTTGTAAACAGCGGGCCGGGAGTTCGAATCTCCCCGTCGGCACTGGCAATACGAACTAGACCCGGTAACCTACCATTCGGGGTAAGAGCCGGGGTTGGACCCGGTACTGGATGAGTTCTCGGCAGTCGGGCTTCGTGGAGGTGCGGCGGTCCCAGGATCGACCAAACGCGGATGGGTCTGCTCCGCGGCGGCAAAGTGACTGCGGTAGCTGGCGAGACCCCTGTTCTCACGGTGGCCGACGCGAGAGCGTGGTCGGAGTGGCTTAGACGTCGGGGCACGCAGGCCCAGGGTGTCTGGCTGGTACTGGCGAAGAAGGGAACGACCGGCCCGACGACGTTGACCTATGAGGAGGCCCTCGACGAAGCGATCTGTCACGGTTGGGTGGACGGACAGCTTGCGAAGGGTGACGCGCGCACATTCCGGCGAAAGTTCACTCCGCGTCGGTCTGGTAGCGCGTGGTCGAAACGGAATGTGGTGATCGCCACCCAACTCATCGAAGAGGGTCGGATGCATCGAACTGGTCTCGGTGCAGTGGAGCAGGCTAAGGTAGACGGCCGTTGGGGCCGTGCGTATGCCGGCCAGGCGACCATGGAGGTCCCATCGGACCTTGCCGCCGCGCTGAAGTCGACACCACACGCGAAAGCGATGTTCGAACGCTTGAGCAGCGCCAATCGCTATTCCGTCCTCTACCGGGTGACCACCGCCAAGCGTGCTGCGACGCGTCAACGCCGGATCGAGCGGTTAGTGGCCATGCTCGCCCGGGGCGAGACGATCCATCCACAGCGGTAATCCAGCGTCAGTACCGACCGGGGAAAATCCGCGCCCTTGTGCGCGGTTCTAAGTTCCACTTGGAGGTCGGTCGCCCAAATGACGGCCGTGCTCGCATCTCGGCGGAGGAGATCGCTTGGGCCTTGGGCACTATCCCTCCCACCACTTGAGTACGCGTAACGCCCGCAGCGTTACCCAGCGAGAAGGCTGTCTTATACCGTCGTCGACCTCGAACCAGACCCGGCCGGGCGGGCTCCAGTCGAGGAGCCACCTCCCTTCCTCCGTACGCTTGGACCGAATGTGCGCAACGGCTTCGGCCAATCTCGGATCCGGCGGGGCGCCAGTCAATGAGGCAGAAGCGCGGAAGTAGTCCGGCGCCCGCAGGACATCGTAGTGCCATCGGTTCGGATGGGACAGGCACAGAAACCGCTCGTCGGCTGGTTCGCCGGTACTCAGGCGACGGTAGAGGTTTCGTTGCAGGAGGTACTCCTCGCCCGACTCACGCGCCTCTCGGGACGCTGGGGTGCCTCCCGCGGCCCGCTCGTATTCGACGAGGCCCTCCAACACGTTGAGACTGGTGGCGAACGATGAGCGAACCGAGCCGTTGGCCCTCTCACAGTTCCATCCGCCGTCGTCGAGGCGCTCATCCACCAGCCTGGCAACGATGGGGGATACGTCGACTCCGAACTAGGCACCATCGGCAACGATCCGGCCGTTAATGCTTTCTTCGACTTCGCCCTCCCAGTACGGTTGGCCGCCCTCGTCCCAAACAGAGGTGGCACCGATCAACTCGATGGCTCGTTTGGCCCTCTCCGAGGAAGGATCGAGACCGAATTCGCGCAGTTGGGTCAACGAAAAACTGGTGGCCGTCCACGGCTGGCCCATCTCCCTCCATTCGCGCCAGTCAAAGTCGCGAGGAACAAGGGTGCCACCCGCCCACTGCCCATTCTGGTCCTCGTAGGAGAGAAGCCGAGCTCCCCAACCGACTGTTTCCACCCGATCCCGCTCCGCCCGGTACGCCGACTCAGGAGCGTCAAGCAGGTCGCGCAGCACCTGCCAACGGAGCGACGGGTCCGAGTCGAGAAGCCACTCGAGGGTCGCGTCGGACGCGGTCATCCCTTCGATGGTCTCACTGCCCGGATCGGGAGCGCACGGAATGACGAGCTCAGATCACGCGTCCCCACGCCTCGGAGGGCGACGCATGGCACGCGCACAGCGTCATCTGGGTCGTCGACCCGGCGTAGCGACTCCCGCCAGTGGTTCCCAGGGTCCTTTGACCTCATGCACAATATGACCGGTCGGGTGGCCGTTATCACCTCCCGGCTGGTGATGCTCGCACCGGCTCGATGGGGCCGAGAGACCCGGACCGGCCCTCGGCGAGGCTGACCCGATTTTCACACCTTCCTAGAAGCCCGCAAAGGGGCCCAGCTTTTCCTCAAGATCGCCCGGTCGGCTCCGTTCCGTGTTCAGTGAGGAGGCGTCACAGTGACCAAGACCACGACGATTCGGGACGGGCAGGGCAACTTGGTCAAGACGATCAAGACCCGGAGTGGGTGCTGCGGCGGCTGCGGCTGGTGGCTGACAGGTCTCGTGGCCGTCTACGTCATCGCGGCCCCGGCGCTCTACTTCCACCCACTGATCTGGGAGGTGCTGGCCTACATCGTCGAGGGAGTCATCGTCCTGGGCGCCATCGGGAACCATATGTCCGGGCGGGCGGATCGGCGCGAGCGGGATGGTGCTCACCACCGCGACCATCCCGGCCACAGGGGCGAGACCCGGGTGGGCGTGTCCGAGTAATCGTCCGCCCAAGGCAGCACCCCGGAGTTGGGGCCGGGCGGCTCGTCGTTCCACGGCAGCACTGCGGGGCCGGCCTCATCCTCGACGTAGGAGCCCGGCGCTTCGCACCAGGCCAGGTGGCGATCCGGGAGGGCTCGGGCGGTGCCGCCTTGTTCCTCATCGACTCTGCGTACGCCACCCTCACGGTTAGCGGAGAAGAGGTGCGAAGCCTGGGACTGGGGGACTACCTCGGCGAGATTGCCCTAGTCGACAAGGGCACCCGTTCGGACACCCCCACTGCTCGCGCAGAGTTGGTGTCCCACGGACTCACCTTCTGGGACTTCCGGCCGCTGGTGCAGAGCAACGGCGAGATCGACTGGAAGTTGCTGCAGACGGTGGCGAAGATGCTAAGGGCGGTGCAAGCAGACCTGTTCGTGCCCCGGGCTACCGGGAGCGGCGCGCACTGGCGCCACCCGGACACGATCGCAGAGCATTCCCTAGACTCCGTACGCGGGCGAGGGCCGACCGGCGAAGTCGTGGCAGGCCGGGTGGCGTGCCCGGCGAATGGTGTAGAGGAGGGCCATCATGGCGCGCAAGCAGGAGATCAGGCTGTCCCTGCCTGGCGCGCGCATTGGGGCGGCCGACTTCTCTCGGGCCCGCCTCGAGGAGGCCGACTTCTCCAGCGCCAGGATCCACGGCTCGAGCTTCGAGGGCGCCAAGATCACTGACGCCTCCTTCGAGAATGCCGACATATCCGCGGAGATCGAGGGGCTCCGCGTCAACGGCGTTGAGGTGGCGCCCCTGGTGGAGGCGGAGCTAGACCGCCTCCTACCGGAGCGCACCAAGCTGCGTGCCTCCAACCCGACCGGCCTCGCCGAGGCCTGGGAGATGGTGGAGGGGATCTGGCGGGGCACCGCCGAGCGTGCCCGAGCGCTGCCCGAGCCACTGCTCAACCAGCAGGTCGACGAGGAGTGGAGTTATGTCGAGACGCTCCGCCACATGATCTTCGCCATCGACTCTTGGCTGGGGAGGATGATCCGCCAGCAGGACCACCCCTTCCATCCCTTTGGCATCGCTGGGCCCTGGCTCCAGGATCCCGGCGGACTCGGGCTTAACGTGGAGGCGAGTCCTTCATCTTCGGAGGTGCTGGAGGTCTTCTGGGAGCGAATGGCGGAAGTCAGGGCGACGATCGCGAGTGTGACTCCGGGAGAGTTGGAGCGCGTGTGCGAGCCCCCCGCCGTACCGGGACATCCCAACCGGACCGAGCCGGTGGGACAGTGCCTGCGCGTGATCCTCAAGGAGGCCTGGCTGCACAGCCGCTACGCCAACCGCGATCTCGACCTGCTCAGCAGTGGGAGTTCCTGACCTCAGCCTCAACCGGCGCCCCCCGGATCTCGACACGAAGCCGCGCTTGTAACGAGGTTGGAAGAGAAAAGGGACGGGTACCGGTGGCTTCACATCCCGTCCCAGAGCGCCCCGCCAAAGGCTCTCTAATCCGGGGGTCGGTGGATCGGGTCGCTCCGTCAGCTTACTATTCTGAGTGCTGGGCTGACTACCACCTTGCAGTTGACTGCAAACCTCAGATGGCTTGTGCGAACCACCAACGAGGGAGCCCACCCCGGCGGCGAACTTCGGGTGCTGGGATTCCCTGGGCATCACTGGCGGGCTTGCAGGCGTGCGCAGTGGCATGCTTGGCGCCGTGGCGTCCACGACGCGGCGACCCAACTCCCAGCGTGGTCCGTTTTGAGACCCCTCACCCAGAGATGGAGACCCGGGAGGGCTGCTGGCCTGCTGGCAGCCCTGCTCTTGGCCGGGTGCGGCGTGCATCCGTCAGGTGGGCCGGCCACACCCGCGGGCGGCGCCCGGACTCCGACCGCGCTCACCTTCCACTCCTCCTGGATGGCCAGCGGGCCGCTGGGGCCCCCGCTCGCGGCGTCCTGTCGGCTGGAGGGGAAGGAGGTCTCGGTGCGGGGTGCTTTCGGACCCGAAAGAGTCGACATCGAACTCAGGGGGCTGCGCCCCGGAAAGCACTACACCTTCATGCAGTTCGGTTAGCGTCCAGAGGTGTGGTGTACCAAGGTCCGCAGGTGGAGGGCCTTGCAGAAAGCAGAGAGCCATCAGGCATCCTTCAGGAAGTGATCAAACACCTGAGGGGGAAGCCCAATGGCCAACACCAGCATGGAGTCTTCGGCGTGGATGCGCAAGCAGCTCGAGGGAGCGGACCCAGAACTGCTGCGGGAGCTTCTGCAGGGCGTGGTGGAGCAGCTGATGGGAGCTGAGGCGCAGGCGGTCTGCCGGGCCGACCTGCGGCCATCCGTGAATGAGTGCGCTTCGGGGTCCATCTCCGACCCCACGCCACCGCCGGTGAGCTGCCCCAACGGCGACCTCAACGTTGAGGCTTGGGAGGCGGGGACGCCGCTGGACAGCGCCGGCCATTTGACCCGCCTGACCACCGTGGAAGCCGACATCTGCCGCGAGTACCGCGAATTCCTGAAGGCGGGCGCCGCGCCGACCGCCGCCTCCCTGACCCGCAGCTACTCCATCGCCGCCCTCTACTACGGCTGGAAGTTCCCACCGAGCCCTGCCCAGGTGGTCGCTGACGCCGGCTGCGTCCACTGAACTGGGGTGCGGCGCGGGCAACCCGAGCGCATCTCCAGAACTCAGGGTGAACTCAAGTCGCCGCCCCTGCCCCCAAGGGTCCCCGTCCAACTGAGGTCGGGGAGCTCCAGGGCTCCGGCCCCAGCGGCCGGCTATGCTTTGGGTGCTGCGTGGGCTGGCCAGCACGTACAACTTGGCGTCGGTGCTGGGTCGAGCAGCGTGGCCTCGCAACGGGGGATCAGGGTCTGCAAGGAGGGTCGGCGATGAGGCGACCGTGGCTACTCGTGGCTGAGCGCCTCCATCAGGGCCGGCGGTCCGCTTGAGCGGGACCGTGCAGGCTGCACCAGGGGCGGGGGATCTCGCGCAGGGTACCGCTTCTCAACCACTCCCATCTGGAGCCGCGGAGCGGACCATCGTTATCGGTCCCCTGGCGCTGGCTGGTGCGGCGGTGGTGCTGTGCGCGGTCGGGTACGGCTTCAAGCGCTGGGCGCGAAGGCGCCGCAGGCCCGGATAGGGGCTCGGCAAAACCGGGAGCGGCTCGCAGGTGTGGGCGGGCGGCGGTCTCTGCCAGTCTCGCAAGCACCAGCTTCGAGGACTCTCGCCCCGGGGTTTGTCGAAGGTAGAGAGCCTCGTTTTCGGCCGTCGCAGGCGCGGGCCGGGGGTGGTCGGCACGGTAACATTCCGGTCCCGATGGCCGGTGATCCGCTGTCTGGCGCTCTCGCCCGGCCATCAGGGTGCCACTGGTTGCGCCGCCCCGGGCCCGCCCCCACAGCGGGGCGCGGGTGAGAGGGGTGCCCACCCGGAAACTGGCTATCCGCCGCAGCCGTGGCTCGCCTGCAGCGCCACAGCGGGAGGGAACGTGACCGGACGCGCGCGCAATGAGCGCCGCAGCGATGGGCCTCACTTCGGGGTACTTCTGGTGCCCGATCTTCCTGGCCAGCACTCCTTCGGGGTGAGAGAGCTCCCCGCGCTCGCCCGCGCCGCCGAGCAGCTGGGGCTCCACCGCGTCGCGGTGGACGACCACCTCCTGCATGTCGTCCCCGCGTATGACCCGGTCGCCTGCCTGGCCGCCATCGCCGTCACCACTCAGCGGATCCGCATTGCAGTCGAGGTGATGGTGCTGCCGCTCCGCCACCCTGTCCGGGTCGCCCAGGCGATCACCACCCTGGACCACCTATCGGGTGGCCGCGTCGAACTCGGGGTGGGCGTCGGCGGAGAGTGGCCCGTCGAGTACGCGGCGCTCGGGGTCGACGTCCGGACTCGTGGCAATCGTGCCGACGAGGCGCTCGAGGCGCTCACCGCCCTCTGGGGGCCCTCGCCAGCCAGCTTCCACGGACGGCACTACGACTTCGCCGATGTCGCGCTGCGACCATCACCTTTGCAGCTGCCTCACCCCCCGATCGCGGTCGGTGGGCGAAGTCGAGCAGCGCTACGTCGCGCTGCGCGCTTCGCCGATCGCTGGGACGGGATCTTCCTCGACCCTGGCCAGTACCAAGAGAGGGCGGGAGCGCTCCAAGGACTGGCGGCGCAAACCGGGCGCCAGGTGGGCATGGGATTGGTGGCCTGGCTGGCGGCGGGACCGAGGAGGTCGGCCCGAGCCGCCCTCGCCGCCACCCTCGAGCCCTTCTACCAGACCCCGCTGCAGCGGATCGAGCGCTTCCTCATATACGGTCCCCCGCCGGCACTGCGCCAGCGGGTCAGCGAGCTGATCGCGGTCGGTGCCCGCGAGGTCACCCTGATCCCGGTGGGAGACCCGCTGGAGCAGCTCGCGGCGATAGCTGAGCTGGCCGCCTCCCTCGCGGTCACGCCCTGAACTAACGAAGGCGGCCGAGGGGGAACCCGGGCCGGGCTATGATCGGAGCATGGCGGCGGCGCGGTGCCTCGGGGCCCGGGCCGCCGGCAGCCGGGTCACGGTGGGAGTTCGGGTCGGCGCGCCGTGGTCCAGCAGGCGCAGGGCGCCACCCCCGCGAGGGCGTGCGGACCATGGGAGGGATCGGCATGAGCGAGGCGGCGTACGACGCGGGGGCCTTCCGCCAGGTCTTCGAGGCCAACTTCACCTACCTGGCGGGGTTTCGCAGGAACGTCCACCGCTACGCGGACCACCTGGCGCTGCTGGATCCTGAGAGCGGGCGCACCTGGACCTACCGTGAGCTCGCCTCCGCGGTCGACCAGCTGGCCGACGGACTGGTGGCGCTGGGGTTGGGGCCGGGCCAAGTGGTGACCTATCAGCTCACCAACCGGTTCGAGTTCGCCGCCCTCTACCTGGCCACCCAAGTCTGCGGGGCGATCGGCTCGCCGATCAACTACCGGCTCTCGCCAGGCGAGACCGGGTACATCCTCGACGACAGCCAGCCGCGCCTCTACTTCTTCGACGCATCCTGCGCCGAGACCGCGAGGGCCGCCCTCGAGATCTGCCGGAAGCGGCCGGAGACGGTGGTGGGTGTGGGTCCGCTGGAGTCGGCGGCTCTTCCTCCCGGGACCCGCACCTTCGAGGACGTGGTGGAGGCGGGCAGGGGCGGCGCCTTCAGTCTCGGCAGGTCCAACCCATGGGCATCCGGGAAACCCGGAGCCGCCTATCGCGAGACCACCCGCCTCTACACCTCAGGCACGACGGGACTGCCCAAGGGGGTGCCGCTGAGCAGCCTGGTGGAGGTACTCACCGCCCACGACGTGATCATGCACTTCCCGATGTCGCCGGAGGACCGAACTCTGAACATGACCCCCTGGTTCCACCGGGGCGGGCTCTACTCCGGCGGGCCCAACCCGGCCTTCTATGTCGGGGCTGCCGTGGTGCCCCTGGCGCGCTTCGAACCCGAGACCTGCCTCGACTACGTCGAGCGCTACCAGCTCACCTACCTGATCGGCTCGCCGACCACCCTGACCATGCTGGCCACCTCCCAGGAGGCCCGCCGGCGCGACCTGACCAGCCTGCGCGGCATCGTCACCATGGGAGCTCCGCTGGAGCGGGCCGCCTGCCTGCGCTTCCAGGAGACCCTCACTCCCCGCATCTTCAACGGCTACGGTACCTCGGAGGCCTTCTGGAACACCTTTCTGCGGCCTAGCGACCTGCCGGACCATGCCGGCAGCGCCGGGCGGGCTTGCACCGACGACGATGTCGCCGTGGTCCGGCTCGATGCCCAGGGAAGGGTCGCACCCGAAACCCTGGCGGCGCGGGACTCCACCGAGGTTGGCGAGGTGGCGGTCCGCTCCCCAAAGTGTGGCTATGCCTACCTGCACGCGGGCGACGAGCAGAGCGCCACCTTCCGCGATGGCTGGGTCTTCATCGGCGACCTAGGGACGTGGGACCAGGACGAGTACGTCACCATCGTGGGCCGCAAGGACGACATGATTATCTCCGGTGGCGAGAACGTCCATCCCATCCAGGTCGAGGAGGTGCTCAACCAGCACCCTGCCGTCGCCGACTCGGTGGTGGTGGGCCTGCCCGACACCCGTTGGGGGGAGGTGGTGGTCGCCTATGTGACGGCCAAGGACGCGGTGGCTGCAAGCGAGCTCGACCGACACTGCCAGGACCATGCGATGCTGGCCAACTTCAAGCGGCCTCGCGCCTACCGCTTCGTCGATTCCCTCCCCTTCACCGCCACTGGCAAGAAGATGCACTACCAAGTCCGCCAGCAGGCGACCGACGACCAGGCGGGCGGACTCCTAGAGTGGCTCTGAGGGCCCCATCCTGGGCCTTCTCGCGCAGTACGCCCACTGCCTCCACCGTGCCTCCGGCCCGGGGAACGGTTGCGTAGGCCCCGCGCCAGGCACCGGGGGCGACTAGCCTGTAGGACCAGTCGCCCCCTGGAATCCACAGGGCGTTGGTGGGGATCGCCGCAGCAAGTCTTCTCCCACGCGATCAGCCTCTCAGTCACCCGCCCGCGGGGGAGCGGGTTGAGGTGTGCCCGGTCCCACCGGCCGGCAGGGCCCTGGAGGATCTGACAGCCCCCCGTCCCGAGACTTGGACTCCCTTGGGCCAGTTGCCCCGGCCAGGCCGGCTGCCACTTCACAAAGCTCGGGCGCAGCGACGCCGGCAACTCTGGGTCCGCTCCCTCCGGCTGCTGGCGTCGCCCGGGGGCTAGCCCCGCCCCGCGCCCGAGCTGCGCCTTGCCCGGCGACAATCTGCAGGTGAGGTCCGGCCGCTGCGTCGCCGTGATCGGTCCCGGGACCGGGGCTAGAATCCAGGATCTGGAGGTGGCCCGCGCGGTGGGGCGTCTACTCGCGGAGGCCGACGTGACCGTGGTCTGCGGCGGTCTCGGCGGAGTCATGGAGGCGGTCGCCGCGGGCGCCGCCGACGCCGGCGGCCGCACCATGGGGATCCTTCCCGGGAGCGAGCGCAACGCGGCCAACCCCCACGTCACCGTCGCCATTCCCACCGGCCTGGGCGAGCTCCGCAACGCGCTGGTGATCCGCGCCGCCAGTGCGGTGATCGCGGTCGGGGGTAGCTGGGGAACCCTGATCGAACTGGCGATGGCTCGTCGGGCCGGCCTGCCGGTGGTGAGCGTGGGAGGCTGGACGCTGCGCGACTCGACCGGCCTCGAGGTGCCGAGCGAGGCGGCGCCGTCCGCCGAGCTGGCAGTGGGGCGGGTGCTGGAGCTGATTCGGGGGAGCTGAATTAGGCGGCGCTCCATCAGGAGGGCGCCGTCGCCGCCATCTCGATCAGCCGATACTTCTGCACCTTGCCGGTGGAGGTGGTGGGCAGTGCCGTGGCGGCGATGTAGCGAACCTCTCTGGGGACCTTGAAGCGAGCGAGGTGCTCGGCGCAGTGGCGCAGCAGCTCCTCGGGGTCTGGTGCGTCCCCGGAGGGGACCACCCAGGCCACCCCGACCTCACCCATCAACTCGTCGCGTACCCCGACTACGTAGGCCTGGGCCACCTTGGGGTGGCCGGTGAGCAGGTCCTCGCCTCGCGGGGGGCCACCTGCTCGCCGCCGCACTTGTAGAGCTCCTTGCTGCGCCCGGTGATGCGCAGGTATCCGTCCGGGCCGACGTAGCCGAGGTCCCCGGAACGCAGCCAGCCGTCAGCGTCCCGCGCCGCGGTGGTCTCCTCGGGCTTGCCGTAGTAGCCGTGGCTGATGATCGCTCCCCGCACCGCCAGCTCCCCCTCAGATCCGGGGGGGAGGGGCAACCCTGAGAAGGGATCGAGCGTCCGGTATTCGCAGAGTTCCCCGGCCAAGCCACCTGCCTTAGGGCGGCCCACCGTCGCCGAGATGGTCTCGAGCGGGTCACCGGGCATGGTCAGGGTGGTCGCCGCCGAGGTTTCGGTCATGCCGTAGCCGGTGGACAGTTCGTCGACGCCGAGGTCGGAGCGGATCCGCTCCCAGAGCCAGACCGGGGCCGCCGCCGCCGCCGACATCACCGCGTGCAATGAGGCGGTGTTGAAGTCCCGGCGAGCGGGATGGTCGACCACGGCGATGCTCATCGTCGGGACGAAGAGGGCCTCGCTGGCCAGGTGGTCCTGGATGGCGCGGTAGGTAGCGGCGGGTTCGAAGCTGAGCTGGGGGATGATCGCCCCTCCGGCGAACGTGGCGGCCAGCATGCCCTCGATGTAGGCGAAGACGTGGTAGAGGGGGAGTGCGAAGAGGATGCGGCGACCGTCCTCGAAGGCGCGGCTATAGGCGGACCCGTAGGCGCTGCGCAGTAGCATTTCGTGGCTTAGCACCGCCCCCTTGGGGAAGCCGGTGGTCCCCGAGGTGTAGAAGACGGCCGCGCTGGCCCCGGAGGGCGTGGCGGCGCACCTGGTCGCCAGCTCCGCCTCGCTGACCTCGGCGCCGCTGCGCTCAAGCTCCGCCAAGCCCGGCAGGCCCGATCCCGTTGGGCCCGAGCCGGGCAGCGCCCAGACCGCCCTCAGGTCAGGGAGGCTCGAGGAGTGCCCCTCGGTCCAACCTGGTGCCTGGGCGGTGAGGGCGGCCAGGTAGTCGAATCCTTCGAAGCTGGCCATGGTCACCAGGGCACAGCTCTCGGACTGGCGAAGGACGTAGCCGAGCTCGTCTCCCCGAAAGCGAAAATTGATCGGCACGGCGACGGCTCCCGCTCGGGCGATGGCGAAGGTGAGCAGGACGAACTCGGGGTAGTTGGCGACGATCATCGCCACCCGTTCCCCGGGGTGGACACCGCTGGCGATCAGGCCTAGGCCCAGCCGCCGCGAGCCCTCGGCCACCTCGCGATACGTGTAGGTGCGGACATCGCTGATCACGTAGGGGCGCTCGGGATGCGACTGGGCGACCCGGTCCAGCCACTGTGCCAGGTTCAGATCCCGCCAACTTCCGATGCCCTCCTCTAGCGCCAGTCGGCGGGATTCAACGCTCATCATCGATCGCTCCCTCCGGCGGGACCCACCAACACCAGCCTGCCTAGTGCGTCCCGCTCCGCCAACCACCGAATATCCCCTCCGCAGCTCCTCGAAGGCTAGCTCCCCTCTGATCCGCAGCCGGATGGCGCCCCGCTGGTAGAGCGCCTGCAACTGGCGCTTGAGCTCGGGAAGGAGATCCGGTCGCCGTCTGACGAAATCGTCGAGGTACAGCCCCAGTATCGAACAGTTCCCAAGCCGCGGACGGTTGAGCCCGAGGCTGGGCACAGCGCCCGCGGCGAAGCCCACCACCACGAGGCGATCCTGGCAGGCAAGGCAGCGGCGGGCGGCGTCGAAGAGTGGCTCTCCGACCGGGTCCACGACGCCGGCGGCGCGCTGGCCGCAAGTCGCTCTCGGGAAGGGCTGGGGCGAGCTCCTCGGAGGCGGGGTCGGCCACCGCATCGGCGCCCCTGGCGGCGGTCACCGCCCACCCATGGCCGAGCCCAGGTGCACCAACGGCCACCGGCCCCGAGCGTCAGCAGGAGCTCTCCGGGGCGGGCCGGGGACGCTCGACGCGCTCCAGCCGCAGCACCGGATCCGGGGGGCTCAACCGCCCCACTCGCTAGGCGCGAGCCCCACCC
>JBOHUH010000028.1:0-3484 GCA_050733915.1 Candidatus Dormibacteria bacterium
ACCCGTAGTCGCAGGGGTAGTGGACCGAGGAGTGCAGCACCCGGTCGAGTCGAATCCGGTGGCTGAGATGGTCCATCTCGTACTTGTTGCGGCTGCCCTTGGGGATCTCGATGATTACTTCGAGGACATCGCTACCTGCCGCCATGGTTGCTCCACCTCCAGATGCTTGTCTGAGGCCTAGGCTAGACCCCGCGAGCCCCGCTCCGCTGGCCCCGGGGCGGCGCCCGCTAGGAGTGCGACTTGGGGCCCACCACCTCGGAGCGTCCTAGTTCCTTGCCGTTGGCTGCCTCCGCCACCACCTGGATCTTCGCTGGCGAAGTGCTTAGTTGGATGGTCGTCTGGAAGCCGTTCCGCTTGACGGTGGCCAGCGGGGTCAGGTGCTCGGCACTGGACCCACCCAGCACCTCCCACTTGGCGGTCTGGGTCGAACCGTTCCAGCTGGCATAGACGGTGAGACCGCCGTTGGCCGAAGTGCTGGTCGCGACCCCCGGCGCAGTGGTGGGAGTGCCCACCCAGGAGTAGGCGTAGGCGCGGTAGCTGTTGATCGACGACCCGAAGTAGGCGTCGAAGATCAGCTTGCCGCTCTTGCTGTACTCGGAGGTGTAGCTGCCTGATCCCCAGCCCACCAAGACTTCTCCGCCGGGCAGCAGCTGGACGTCTCCCTGGGCGGGCACCAGCAGGGTGCCATGCTGGTAGGCGTGCTCCAGGCTAGCCCGCCGCTTCCCGAAGTTCAGATGCACGAGGATGCCCCGGGCGGGCTTCTTTGACTGCGGGGCATCCTCGTCGTCAAAGATCGAGATCGAGTTGGGACCGCGCATCACCGCGTTGTGCTGCAGGTTGATGCCGGTGCCCCGGCCCATCCGGAAGCTGCTGGCTTTGCCCCCGAGACGCCAGAGCACCCGGCCGGTGGCCTGGGCCACGGAGTACACGGTGCTGGTGTTGCGCGAGGAGATGACCACCACCCCCGACTTCAGCGGATCGATGGAATTGACGTGGAAGTAGTCGAAGGGGGTGCCGGCGCTGTAGCTCTGGTTGGTGAGGCTGATGGCCACGTGGTCCAGGCTGTGCCACTCGAAGAGCACGTTGCCGGTAGCCACGTCCACCTCCTCGACGATGCCATCCAGCACGGCCCCATCCTGGGGGCCACCCACCGCCTGCAGGTTCCAGCCCACGGTCTGGTAGGCGGTCACCCAGGCGGTGCCCTGGGAGGTGAGCAGGAATTCGTGGAGGTCGGCCTTGTAGCCGTTGCCAGGACCGATCGTCTTGATCACCTGGTAGGAGGAGTTCATGATCACGTCCTCCCCCTCCCCGTGGCCAGTGATGACCTGGCCCTTCCAGTAGGTCAGCACCGGCTTGCCCTTGTAGGTCCGCTCCCTGAAGTCGGTCGCGATCACCTCGGGCGGCAACGGTTGGAACCAGACCACATTGCCCTCGCCGTCGACGATCATCGGGCCGCCCAGGGTGGTCACGCCATGCGGGGTCTCGAAGAGGTAGTCGCCACCCAGGGAGTTCGGCACCTTCACCTCGAGCTTCGGCACCTGGACCCCGGGGAGCGAGGCGAAGGTCTCGACCGGCTGGTCCAGCTTGGAGGGAGGGGGCCCCGACTTTCCGGGCGCCTTGGGGGGGGTCGCGGGCGGCCTGGCGACGGCGAACCTGAAGGTGGACCCGGCAGCACCGCAAATGTGCAGCCCGGTCTTTACCCTGACCGTCTCACCAGCCTGGAAGGGGGTGCTGGGATAGAAGCTGGCTCCCTTCCCGTCGGAGTCGGCCACCCAGCGGCCGCTGTGATCCCCACTCTGGGATCCGGACACCTGAACCTGGCCAGCGCTGACCGCGCTGGGCGACACATTGCGGAAGCTGATCTGGCTGGTGGTCGATGCCGTCCGCGTCCCCGGGCTGGGATAGACGCTGACCTTGGAGCAGGAGGCGGACGTCGGCAGCGGCGTGCCGCTCGGCACCGGCTGGGATGTCACCGTGCTATCGCATCCGGCAACGATTGCGGCTAGCCCCAGCACCATCCCAGCCTGCCGGAGACGTCTACCCGCGGGAGCCCCCACCCGACGCGTCACCGTGGACCGTTCCAATTGCAGGGCAGCTTACCAGCGCGGCCCGGCCCTGCGAGCGGGGTAGGTTGAGCCTTCGCTGCCGACCGATCCCGGATCTCGATCTTGCCTGGGCGACTCCAGCCCGACGAGTCCAGTCCGGCGGCGAGACTCCCTTCCCCGGCGGACCGGCTCAAGCCGATCTCCGAGTCGGGGGGCGCCCTCTGGCGGCCACCCCCGCCCCGGCTCCCCGCGTCGCGTCGCGGGTCCTGGAGATCCTTCTCGCCACGTTGGCGCGCACCCAGAGCTGGCCCGGCTGGATGCCAGCCACCCTGGTGTAGTCGGCATGGAGCACTCCCGCGATCGGGCCATAGGCGGTCAGCGCGCCCGGGGTCACCAGGATCAGCGCCGGCTGCCGGGCGGTGACCCGCCGCAGCAGCCGGCGAGTACCCAGCCACTCCTGATCCACGTAGATCGGCGGCGCCGGTAGGACGGGCTTCAGCCTTGCCAGCAGGTAGGCCCAGGAGTCGGGCGACCAGACCACCGCCGTCCGATTGGCCGCCCGATGGGCACGCATCCAGGCGACCGCCGAGCGTTCCGCCAGGGGCACCGCCCCGTAGGTGGAGACGTAGTTGGCGGGGGAAACCAGGCCCAGGGCACGGCCGACGAACACCGGGTAGTACTCGCCAGTCAGCTTGGCGGTGAAGAGGCTGCCGCCGGTAAATCCACCGGCCACCACGCCCGCCCACAGCAACCCGGACACCGCCACGGAGGCGACCAGGGGCCGACCCGCCCGTTCCACCCGATGGAGAAGTAGCCGGGGATGGACCCGGGGCAGCCGCGCCAGCACCAGCGCCAGCGCCGGTATCGCGGGTAGGAGGAAGTGGGCGTAGGGACGGTTCGGCAATACGTAGACCAGCACGACGCACCCCAGCCACACCCAGCTGAGACGCCTCTTATCCGGCCAGCCCCGGGTGGCCCAGACCCCGGCCAGGAGCAGCACCGCCGCGGCCACCCGGGGCAGCACCAAGAGCAGACCTCCTCCAAGTGCGGGTTGGGCATAGCCGGCAAAGCTGGTGACCAGGAAAAAGAACACCCGGTGGGCGCCGGCGGCCACCACGAAGGGGGCCAGGACCGCGGCAATGGTCACCCCCAGCGAGAGCCCTGCCGCCAACCCCAGCCGGACGCCTCGCCCGCCCGCCGTCAGGAGCACCAGCAGGGCGGCCACGGCGTCGGCCAGGGCGGTCTGCTGGATCAGGCAGGCCAATCCCAGCAGCAGGCCGGCGGCGACCGCCAGCCAGAGCGCCGGCACCGTGCTGCGCGCCCGCAGCCCGGCCAGCACCGCCACCATCCCCCAGACGGTCAGCGCGATCAGGAAGCTCTCTGGCAGGGCCAGGTCGCCGTTGACCAGGGGCGTGCCCAGCATGAAGGCGCTGAAGAGC
>JBOHUH010000029.1:0-8817 GCA_050733915.1 Candidatus Dormibacteria bacterium
CGCTGGTGGTTCGCCGTCCCGGTCCCACCCAGCGCCAGTACGCCCTGCTCGAGGCGACTCGGGAGTTCGCCCACGACCGAGCCGCCCAGTCCGGCGAGCTGGAGTTGGCCAGGGCCCGGCACGGCGCGCTCTTCCTGCAGTTCGGCCTGGCGGCGGCGGCGGCGCTGGACGGACCCTCGGCTCCGCGCTGGACCGCTCAGTTCGAACTCGCCGAGTCGGACATCCGAGCCGCCATCGAGCAGCTTCGGGGTGAGGACCGACTCGAGGACGCCGCGGTCTTAGAGCTGGCCCTGGCCGCCTATGCCCTCCGCCGCTACCGGCTCTCACAGATCCGGGAGCGGCTGGGCCCGCTCGGAGTCGATCCCCGGCTCTCGGGGCTGACCCGGGCGGAGGCGTTTCGTCGCAGCGGGGAGGCCGCCATGGTTGCCGACGACTTCGTGGCCGCCGCCAGCGCCTTCGCCGCCGCCCTGGAGGTCGCAACCGCCGCCCACCTGGACGAGGTGGAGCTGCGGGTGCGGGTCCACCAGGCCGAGCTGATGCGGGCCGAGAACGCCCCGGAGGAACAGATCCTGAGCCTCCTGGACGCGGTCCTGGAGGCGGCGGCGGCCGGGGCGGTGGAGGCGGAGGGTGAAGCCCTCCGGCTCAGGGCAATCACCCACTGGGACCGGGGCGAGCTGCAGCAGGCCAGGACCGACGCCGAGCGGGCGCGTCGGCAGGCTCAGCGGCACGGCCGGGTGCGCAGCCTGGCGGACACCCAGAACACTCTCTCCGGGATCCTCCGCGACCTGGGTGAGCTGGACTCAGCCGAGGAGCTTCTGGAATTCGCCGGAGCCTACTTCCGAGCCATCGACGACCCCCTGGAGTCCGCCTACAACGACTACTCCAGGGCCCGGATCGCGCTGCTCAAGGGGGAGCTCCAGATGGCGGTTGAACTGGGTGAGGAGAGCCTGAGGCGGTTTAGCCTGATCTCCGATGCCTGGGGCGCGGCGATGTCTCAGCGGCTCCTCGGTGAGGCCGCCCTGGCGCTGGGCCAGACGGTGGAGGCGCGGCGCTGGCTCAAATCCGCCCTGGGTGCCCTCGAGGAGCGTGCCTTCACCGCCGACATCGTCGGGGTCTCCGAGGCGCTGGCCAGACTGGCTCTCAGCGAAGGTGCCGCGGAGCAGGCGGTAGCGACGGCCCGGGGGGCGCTGGCCCTCATCCAGCCCTCCCAACGCAGCCGCTACCGGGCCTCTTTGCTCACCACCCTGTCCCTGGCGGAGCTGGCCAGCGGCAGGCCGGACGCGGCCCTTGAGGCCGCCGGGGCGGCGGTCGACGCCGCTGGAGAGTCCGGCGCGGTGCTGCCACTGGCCCAGGCGAAGCAGGCGCTCCGGGACTGTCAGAAGGCGACCGCGGCCGGCTGATCAGCGCCGAAAGACGCTGAGACGATGCTGCTCCAGAAAGCCGGCCCGCTGCCGGAACTCGTCGACATGCCCGAAGACGTATTTCTGGACCTCCTCGGGGGAGGCCGTGCGGTAGTCGCGAACCACGCCGACCGCGACCTCGCGGTCGTGGCGCAGCTGGCGGCCCGAGTCCAGCCCGGCGTGGAAGGAGAGCACCACCTGGAACGCGCAGACCAGGCCCGCCAGCACCAGCGCCCCCCCGGCCCAGGTCGCCCCGGAACGGCGCCAGAGAACCGCCAGCGCGGCCCAGACCCCGGCCAGGACCCAGAGCGCGAAGAGGTCGTAGCGCGGCTCAAGCGCATAGCCGACCCCGAACTGGGCCCGGCCCGATGTGGTGAGCAGGCCGACCGCCAGCCCGAAGCAGATGAGGGTGGCCGGAATCCAGAGCTCCTCCAGCCTCTCCCGATGCCAGACCGCCAGCGCGACCACCGCGAGTCCCGCCAGCAGCAGCAGCAAGCCCAGGGCCGCCTGCTCGGTCCCCGCCCAGCCGATCCGGGAGGAGCGGGGGACCAGGCCCCCCAGGAACTCCAGGAAGAATGTGAAGGCCCCTCCGGGGTGGGAGGCGATCCAGCTGAGGTTCCCACCCGACCCCTGGAAGGTGTAGCCCTGAGCGTAGATGGCCACCGCCACGATGGCGCACCCCACCCAGATCAGGGACCGGCGCACCGCCTGGCCGGAGACCACCAGGAGGGCCAGCCCGGCAGGCCAGAAGGCCAGCCCCTGGCCGCTCGCGTAGGTGGCGAGCAGGGCCAGCGCCACCGCCAGCGGGTAGAAGCCGGGACTGCGCCGGGCCCGCAGCAGGGACCAGGTCATCCCCACCAGGCAGGGCAGCACCAGGTACACCGAGAGCAGGAAGGCCGCCAGCACCACCGCGTACTGCTGCAAGCTGAAGAGGAGCAGCGAGACCGGCAGCAGCCACCACCAGCCCAGCCGGCTGTGGCGCCGCAGCAGCAGCGCCAGGCCCAGGCAGGTGAGGGTCAGCAGCACCCAGCTCGCGTACATGGCCAGCTTCAGGTCGACCCGGGTTACAACCGCCAGGCCCAGCATCACGGAGTCGGAGACGATCAGCCGATCCTCGAAGTGCTGGGCCCAGAGCGCCGCCAGGCTGAGGTGCCCGTGGTCGAGGCGCTGCAGCAGCGAGATCAGGTACCAGTCGTCGGTGTTGGGCACGTTGACCCCATCGACCCGGATCAGGGCCAGCAGCGCCAGCGGGGGAAGGCAGCAGAGGAGGGCGCCCAAGGGACTCCGCCAGGACTTTGCGCGAGCTGCAGGAGCCGGGCCTGACATCCCTGCTGTCGCCCCTCCTCGATGAGGTCGCCGAACTGCGCCCATGATAGATGGGAATCGATGCGCCGCCACCCGGGAGGGCCGGGCGAGGTGCTTCTGGCGAAACCGGCCTCTCTTCCCAGCGTTGGGGTCTAAGAGAGGGCGGTCCGGGTGTGGCCGCCTCGGCGCCGGCTGGTCGCTGGCGCCCCGCGATGCCGACCGCCAACGCGGAGGGTAGCCATGAGCCGGGAAATGGGATGGAAGCAATTTCACCCCGACGAGTCCGTGTCCGAGCCCGACCCGGATAGGGGCGCTTCACGAGCCCCGGCGGCGCCGGCGGCGGGGCCGTGGGTACCTGCGCCAGACGCCCCCGCGGGATCACCTGCACCGGCTGGGATGACCGGCCCGGCGCCCGAGGAGGCTCCCGCGGAAAGTGCGGATCACCAGCCGGTGCCGCCGCCATCGCCGGTCACAAAGGATCGGGGCCGGCGGGCCTCCGCCAACGATGCCCGCGGCGGGTTCCGTCTCGCTGAGCTGATCTGGCTCTGCCTTGGGGTGGTCGACGCCTTCCTGGCGCTGGACTTCCTGCTCAAGGCGGTCGCCGCCCAGGGGCCCGGGTTCGTGAGCGTGGTGACCGGGGTGGGCGACGCCCTGGCCAACCCCTTCATCGGCGTCTTCTCCGGGCAGGCGGTACCCCACGTTGACCACACCACCTTCTGGGCGGCCCTGGTGGCGATCGTGGTCTACACGGTGGCGGCGTGGCTGGCGATCCGGCTCCTCAGACTGCTGGCGGCACCTCCGGGGCCGCGTGCCGGTGGGCGCTGACCCCGGCGAGGGGCCGGATCAGGACTTCGCCTGATGCTGCTCTGGGTCCTGGTCTACCTCGCCTGCGCCTCCGCGGTGAGCACGCTGCTGGTCCTGCCCGCTCCGCTGGCCCGGGCCCGTTTGCCGCTGGGGGTCGCCGCCGGGGCCGTGGGCCTGGCGGGGGCGGGGTGGCTGACCACCTGGATAACCGGCGACCTCCCGCTGGCTGTGGTGGGGGGAGTCGGGGTCCTTTTGGCGGTGCTGCTGGCCCGGCGGTGGCTCGCGGGCTGGAGCTGGCCGGCAAGCCAACTCCTGATCCTGGCGAGCCTGGCGGCGCTCTGCTACGTCGCCTACTCCTCCCAGCAGACTGTCGCCCAATCGGTAGCTCCGCGACTGGTTCCCCTGTTGCTCGTGGGCTCGGTGCTCCTGGTCCTGGCAGAGATCGCCGCCATGAGCCTGGCCCTCTCCTACCTCTTTGAGATCCTCGACGTCCTGGGCCGGTTGCCGTCGCCGCCCCAGGAGTTGCCGGCGTGGGACGAGGGCAAGCCCTGGCCGCTGGTCGTCCTTCAGGTGCCGATGTACAACGAGCCGGTGGAGCTGGTGAGGGAGACCCTGACCGCCCTGGACCGGCTCGACTATCCCAACTACCTGATCCAGGCGGTCGACAACAACACCTCCAACCCCGCGGTCTGGGAGCCCATCCAGAGGCTCTGCCAGGAGCTCGGCCCGCGATTCCAGTTCATCCATCTCGCTCCCTGGCCCGGGTTCAAGGCGGGGGCGCTCAACGAGGCCACCCGCCGGCTGCCCAAGGAAGTGGAGGTAGTCGGCATCGTCGACGCCGACTACCTGGCAGGTCCCGGTTTCCTCAAGGACACGGTGCCCTTCTTCCAGGACCCTTCGGTCGGCTTCGTGCAGACCCCGCAGCACTACCGGGACTGGCAGGACGACGCCTACCTGCGGGGGCTCTTCCACAGCTACCGCTACTTCTTCGACATCACCATGCCTGCCCGGGCCCACCGCGGGGCGATCATCTTCTGCGGCACCATGGGCCTGATCCGCCGCGCCGTGCTGGACGAGATCGGGGGCTGGAATGAGGACTGCATCACCGAGGACGCCGAGGCCAGCCTCAGGATCCTGGGGCGCGGCTACCGGGGCGTCTATCGCCAGGTGGCTTGGGGGGAGGGGCTGATGCCGCTCACCTTCGACGGGCTCAAGAAGCAGCGCTTTCGCTGGGCGCTCGGGGGTCTGCAGATCCTACGCCAGCACTGGCGCGAGCTGGTCCCGCTTGCCCCCCACCGGCTGCGTCTGACGGCGGCCCAGCGCTGGCACTATCTGGTGGGGGCGGTGCAGTGGTTCGGAGACCTGCTCCTGCTGGTCTTCACCGGGCTCCTGGTGGCGACCGCAATCGCCACCGCGGCGCACCAGCGACTGCCGGTCCGCGAGATCACCGGGGCGGTTCTGGTGATTCCTCTGCTGTTCCTGATCTTCGGGCTGCTCCGGGCCACCTGGGCCATGCGGCGCAGCGGCCAGCTCGGCTGGGGCGACGCGGTGCGGGCGCTGCGGGTCTGGTTCGCCCTCAGCTGGACGGTCTCCCTGGCCGACCTGAGGGGGCTGGTAGCGAGCCGGGCGGGCTTCCTGCGCACCCCCAAACGTCGCGGTGGCCTGAGCAGCTGGCGCCAGGCGCTCCGCTCGGCCCGCCCCGAGACCACCCTGGCGCTGGCGGCGGTGCTGGCGGCGGCGGCGATGGAGGCGAGGGCACCGAGCGTGACCACCTCCTTGCTGGCGGTGCTGCTGCTCTTCCAGGCCGTGGTCTACCTCAGCGCCCCCTGGGCCAGCCTGGCCACCGAGGGGATCCGGATCACCCCGCTGCGCCAGATCTACCTGCGTTCGTCCCAGAACAGTGGCGGACTGGACCTCCAGACCCGCTCCTCGGCGGCGCTCCTGCCGGTCGGGATCGCGGTGGCGGCCGCCGCCGGTCTGATCGTGGCCTTCGCGGCGGCCAGCCCCACGGCGCCGTCGCCATTCGGGGGTCGGGCCATCTCGCCCAAGCCCAAGGCGGCGAACTCGCCTCGGGTGACCGCGAGTCCCTCACCCTCCGCCAGCCCCTCCCCATCGGTCAGCCCCTCGCCGTCCGCCAGCGCTGCGCCGACCCCGACCCCGACCCCGACGCCGACGCCCAGTCCCGTGGGTACGCCGTCGCCGAGTCCGAGCCCCTCTAGTTGATTCGCTCGGGTCTGGAGTGCGGCCCGGGCCACAGTTTTCCAAGTCAATCGATGCGTAGACGTGGGGCTCTTGTTAGGTTTGATGGGGTTCGACGGGATGTCGAGGGGCTTCCCGGGCCAGTCTGGCTGCCGGGGTCTCGAATGCGGGACGTGGGAGAACGTTTGATGGCCGGCATATTCCGAACTCGGATGCTCGCCGCAAAAGGCCTGGGGGTGGCTGCGCTGGGCTCCCCCTGATGGCGGGCGGCGGGGCCGCCGCGGCATCCGGTCCCAACCCCAACCAGAGCACAGGGGTACAACCGGGGATCAGCGCTGCGACCCTGCCCCACGCCACGGTGTTCGGCAACACCCCGCCGTCCACTCCGGAGACGGTCTCCTGCGTGCTCCGAGAGCAGAATCTGCCCCAGCTGGAGTACAGCGCCTAGGCGGGCATCCGCCGCTACCTGTCGACCAGCCAGTTCGCCGCGATCTACGGCCAGAGTCAATCCAACATCTCGCAGCTGCAGGCCTACCTGGCCCACTTCGGGATCACCACCCAGGTCTACGCCGACCACGTCGACGTGGTGGCCAACGGAACCGCCGGGGACTTCGACCGGGCACTCTCGGTGCAGCAGCATGAGTACCACGTGCCGGCACTGCCTTCACGCGGCGGGGTGCCCGGGATCCGCGCCTAGAACGTGCACGGGACCGCCCAGACCCCGCAGCTGCCCTATCACCTGGCCAACTTCGTGCTGGCCATCCTGGGACTCACCAATTACGGACCCTTCGGCAGCCAGGCGGTGCACACCGACACCGCGCTGACTCCCCAGCAGAGCCAGAGCTCCAACGCCTGCCTGGCGCTGAGTGGGCTTCCGGACGTCTGCAACCTGCCCCACAACTACGCCGCCAACTATGGCCTCGACTCGCTCTACCAGAGACGGGCTGAAGGCCAGGGACAGACCCTCGCGATCGTCACCCTGGCGGCCCTCGACACCGGCGCGCCGCAGTACTTCTGGGCCAAAATCGAGCATCTGCCGGCGAGTGCCAGGACGGTGACCGTGGACAACGTCGACGGGGGCCCCGATGCTCCCAGCGACGCCAGCGGGTCGGGCGAGACCGACCTTGATGTCGAGCAGTCAGGTGGCCTGGCGCCGGATGCCAACGTGGTCGTCTACCAGGCCGCGAACACCGACTCCGGGTTCGCCCACGCCTTCTTCACCGCCGCCAGCCAGAACGTGGCCAGCTCGGTCTCGGCCAGCTGGCTCGAGTCGGAGACCTACCTGCAGGCGTCGATCGCCTCGGGGATCGAGAGCCCCGGTTATGAGGCGGCGTTCGACGAAGCCTTCCTGGAGATGGCGGCCCAGGGCCAGTCCGGGTTCATCGCCGCCGGCGACTGGGGTGCCTACACCGCCACCGCCGACCTGGGCACCACCAACCTCTCGATCGGCTCGTCCGCCGACAGCCCCTACATCACCGCGGCCGGCGGCACCACCCTGCCCTGGACCGGCTCGCTGACCGGCCCGGATGGCAGTGCCACGGTCGACGTCCCGAGCCAGCGCACCTGGGGTTGGGACTACCTCTGGCAGCCGGTGGCCAGCATCACCGGCGAGTCCCTGGAGACCACCGCCGAGTCTGAGGTGGTCGGCAGTGGTGGTGGCTTCAGCTCCATCGAAGGCACCCCCACCTATCAGCGCTACGTCTCCGGCACCAGCACCTACAGCGCCGTGGAGTACCTGACCCCGATCGACTACGAACACCTGGACGGGATCGTCGCCCCGACCGAATGGGCGTTCAATCCCACGCCGCGGGTGACCCACGGCCGGGGCGCCGGTCGGGCGGATCCCGACGTCTCCGCCGACGCCGACCCTTACTCCGGCTACCTCCTCTACGAGCCCTCGTTCGCCGGGGTGAATGAGGCGCTGCTCCAGGGCGGCTGGGGCGGGACCAGCTTCGTGGCTCCGCAGCTCAACGGCAGCACCGCAGTGATCGACTCCTACGTGGGACACCGGGTCGGCTTCTGGAATCCCTCCATCTACTCCTTCGCCCGGTCATACCGCTCGCCATTCACCACACTGCAGCAGTCGGGGAGCAGCAACGACAACATCTACTACACCGGAACTCCCGGCACCCTCTACAACGAGGGCTCGGGGCTCGGTTACCCCAATCTCACCCAGCTCGCCGAGGACTTCGGCTAGCCAGGCATTCAGCCCGAATCCAAAGCCCGGGAGCGCGGTGCTCCCGGGCCTTTTGGGGCTGCTCGAACCAGCTGCTGTGACACCCACCTCTAGCACTAGAAGCGGGGCCCAAGGAGACACCGTTGCGTTGGGGCACCGGGCTCTGGGTGTGGCTCACTCGGCTCCGCAGCTGCGCAGGGCTGAGAGTGCCAGGATCCGGGTGATTCGGGCCACCTCCTTGAGGGAGACCCGCTCCTCGGGGCCGTGGGCGAAGCGGACGTCGCCCGGGCCCAGGTGAAGGGTGGGGATGCCGGCATTGGCGTAGAGCCGCAGGTCACTGCCGTAGGGGGCGCCGCGGCGCCGGGGCGGGTGGCCGCAGATGTCCCGGAAGGCCCGGCTCACCAGACCCGACAGAGGATCCTCTGGGGTAAGCCGGGCGCTCTCGAACTGGCCACCCCACCACTCCACCTCCACCGGGTGGGAGGAGAGCCAGGGATCGGCCAGCGCGGCCGCCCTCACCGCCTCCTCCAGCTGCGATCTCGCCGCCTCGACGTCCTCGCCGAGGCGGACCCCCAGGCGGCCCTCGGCTACCAGGGCGTCTGGGACGCTGCTGGCCCAGTCTCCGGCCCGCAGGGTGCCCACCGAGATGGGGTAGGGGATCTGGTACTCCTGCATCAGGGGATCGACGTCCTGGTTGCGGCGCGCTTCCAGAGCCGCCAGGGCGGCATGCACCGGCAGGTAGGCGTCCACGGCGCTGACCCCGGCGTAGCGGGTGCTGCCGTGGGTGGCCTGCCCGGGCACAGTTAGCCGGAAGGTGAGGGCGCCGGCGGTGGCGGTGATCAGGGTCTCGGCGGTGGGTTCGGGGATCACGCAGGCGGCCCCCCGGTGACCCCTCACCAGGGTGGCGAAGGCCCCCAGGCCGCCGTCCTCCTC
>JBOHUH010000030.1:0-30740 GCA_050733915.1 Candidatus Dormibacteria bacterium
CCGGGTGCTACAAGCTCACCGCCTCCTGGAGTTCTGGCAGCTGGTCCATCGTCTTCGCCGCCGGCAAGTGACGGGTGCACCGGCAGGACCCCGAGGTAGGAGGGGGGATGCAGGCGGTGGTCCGGCCGGCGCTTGGCGGAGCGGGGCGCGCTTGGCGCTGCCCTTTGAGGCCAGCCTCGAGTAGAGGACATGAAGGTGAGCCTCAAAGCCTGAGGCCTGCTTGCTGGTCGCGCCGCCAACCGGCTCTGCGCCAGCCTCGGCGACCTTCTGGCTGGGGGCTTCGTGGAGTCGGACCCCGAACTCCGTCCTGGCCGCAGGGCCCTGCTTAGGAGGCGCTAACCAGCTCGGGCCGGCTGGATGCCGGGGTGGGGGAGGAGTGCCGGCAGGCCAGCGCGAAGGCCTCAAAGATCGCCCTCGCCGCCTGGTCCTCTTTGAACAGTTCCTCGGGGTGGTACTGCACCCCGAGCACGAACCGCTCGCCGGTAAGCTCGGCCCCCTCGATCAGGCCGTCCGGGGCAAAGGCGGTGGCGGAGAGCCCGGGGGCCAGTCGGTCGATCCCCTGGTGGTGCAGGCTGTTGGCCGGGATGGTCTCTGCGCCGACGATCTCCCGAAGTCGGGATCCACGCTCCACTCGCAGCTGGTGGGCGACCTGGTCCCGAGCCCAGGGCTCCACGGATCCCGGGTGGGGGGCGTGGCGGGGGAGGTCCTGGCTGAGGGTGCCTCCCAGTCCCACGTTGAGCACCTGCAGGCCCCGGCAGATCGCCAGGACGGAGATCCCGGCGGCCAGGGCCCAATCGAGGAGGGCGAACTCCAGCTGGTCGCTCTCCTGGTCGGCATCGGTGGCCGGCTCCAGGTCCTGGCCGTAACGCAGGGGATCGACGTCGGGTCCTCCGGGCAGGACCAGCCCGCTAACCCAGCTGAGGTTCTGGGGCAGGGGGCCGCGAGTGGGCAGGAGCACCGCGGTCAGCCCCACCGCCTGAAGTGCCGCCAGATAGGCGCGGTTGAGCGCCTGGACCAGGGTCGGGTCGCCCTGGCTGTTCAGTTTGTGAGCCGCCTGGGTAGGCACCAGCACCACGGGGCGGGCGCGCTCGCCTCGGCGATCCACCCGGTTCAGGGAGCAACCGCGCCGGCCGGGACGGCGCTGCGAACGAAGGTGGCGATGCGGTCCACCGCCTCCTGGATCAGCTCCTCGGAGATGGTGTATGCGAAGCGCAGGTGGCCCGCGCCGTTCTCTCCGAAGGCCTCGCCTGCCAGCGCCGCTACCCCGGCCTCCTCGAGCAGACGCTGGGCCAGCTCCCGGCTGGAGATGCCGGTGCCGGTGACATTGGGGAAGGCGTAGAACGAGGCGGCAGGGAGGTGGCAGCGGAATCCGGGGATGGCGTCGAGCCCGGCCACCAGCTTGTCGCGCCGACCCCGGAAGGCGGCCACCATCTGCGCCACCGCTACCTTGGACTCGGGAGCCTCCAGCGCCTCCACCGCCGCCAGCTGGGTGAAGGCGGCGGCGCAGGAGCTGGTGTTGATCAAGAGAGTGTCCATCCGCTGGGCCAAGGCCTCCGGCATCACCCCGTAGCCCAGCCTCCAGCCGCACATCGCGTAGGTCTTGGAGAGACCGTCGATGACTATGGTCCGCTCCGCCATCCCTGGCCTCGACCAGATTGGCCGGGGCAGCTCACCGAAGCAGATCTCGGAGTAGATCTCGTCGCTGACCACCCAGAGGTCGTGGCGCTGGGCCAGCTCCGCCAGGCGGTCCAGGTCGCCCGCGGTGAGCACTCCGCCGGTGGGGTTCTGGGGCGAGTTGATGATTAGCATCCGGGTCCTGGGGCTGATCTGTGCCTCCAACTCCTCGAGGTCGATCCGGAAGCCCGTCTCCTCGCGGATCGTCACCGGACGCGCCACCGCGCCCACGAAGTCCGTGAGCGAGCGGTAGACGGGGTAGCCGGGGTCGGGGAGGATGACCTCGTCGCCGGGCTCGATCAGGGCCAGGAGCGCGAAGTGGAGGATGTTCTTGGAGCCCGGGACCAGCACCACCTGGGAGGGCGCGACGTCCACCCCGCCCCGGCGGCGCATCTCGGCGGCAACCGCCTCGCGGGCCGGGGGGAGGCCGGAGGCGGGGGTGTAGTGGGTGGCCCCCGACCGCATCGCCCGGTGGGCCGCCTCGATGATGTTCTCGGGGGTGGCAAAGTCGGGCTCGCCGATCTCGAGATGGATCACCGATCGTCCGGCCGCCTCGAGCCGGCGGGCGTGAGCCAGGACCTCGAAGGCTGTCTCGGTCCCCAGCCGCTCCATCCGCGTGGCGAACTGCAACCTCATCTCCCCCCTGGGGTCGCGGACGCCGGGCTCATGTTACGACCGTGATCGATGCCACCATCCCCAGGGTCTCGTGGGGGATACAGAAGTACTTGTAGGTGCCGGCGGCGGTCAGCTTGAGCGACCAGCTGGCGCCCCCGGGCAGGGTGTGGTTCCAGGAGCTCGCGCCGGTGGGGAGGGCGGCGTCCGAGGCTTTGGCGGCCAGGGAGGCATCGTCGGTGGTGGTGTGGGTGATGTCGCCGACGTTCTTCCAGGTGACCGTGCCACCCGCCTTGAGGCAGGCGCTGCTGGGGACGAAACGAAGGGCGTTGGTGGCGTCGATGGTGATCGTGGACTTGGCACTGGCGGCGCTGCAGCCGCCGGAGCTGGTGGAGGTCCCCGGGCTGGAGGAGGACTGGGAGCTGGAGGCGCTGACGACGGTGATCGACGCCACCATCCCCAGGGTCTCGTGGGGGATACAGAAGTACTTGTAGGTGCCGGCGACGGTCAGCTTGAGCGACCAGCTGGCGCCGCCGGGCAAGGTGTGGTTCCAGGAGGTCGCTCCGGTGGGGAGGGCGGCGTCCGAGGCTTTGGCGGCCAGGGAGACATCGTCGGTGGTGGTGTGGGTGATGTCGCCGACGTTCTTCCAGGTGATCGTGCCGCCCGCCTTGAGGCAGGCGCTGGCTGGGACGAAGCGAAGGGCGTTGGTGGCGTCGATGGTGAGCGTGGACTGGGCACTGGCGGCGCTGCAGCCTCCGGAGCTGGTGGGGGCCCCGGGGCTGGAGGAGGCCCCAGGGCTGGACCCGCCTCCCGGAATGGGACCGGTGCCGCAAGCTGCGAGCAGGACGGCCAAGCCGCCGACGGCGACGGCGGTGAGGGCGGCGTGGCCGAGGCGGCGGGGGCGGGACGCGCTCATCTATTCCTCCTGATGTCTGCTGCTTCAGATGCTACCGCGCTGCTTCCCCGCCATGGCTGAGCCCTCGGCCGGTGGCACCCGCACCGCTCCGGAAGATTGGGCCAGCCAGCGCAGGCGGGCGAAGAACCCCGCGGTGTGGGGCGACCGGTCCAGCCCCAGGCCACCGAAGTCGAAGTGGTGGGTCCACTCGTGGAGCAGGGTGTTGACGAAGGCGCCCGGGGCCAGGACCTGCTCCCGGATGGCGGTGCGGTGATAGATGCGGATGGCACATCGTTCGGGCGGCGCCCCGGCGTGGACGATCCGGCAGCGGTAGTAGCCGTAGGTCTTCTGGGCAAGCCGGCCGCGCTGGTCGGTGCCGTGGGTCTGAGCCCGGTCGGCCAGGGCCAACCGTACGGGTGGCAGCCCGAAGCTGTCGTTGAGCACCTCCAGGAGGGCCTCCCCAAGTGCCTGGCGCTCCCCCAGCCGCCCACTGCCCAGCAGTGCCGCCACCAGGGCACCGGTGGCGGGCGGCGGCGGATGGGGCAGTTCCAGGACGGCCTGGCTCCTCGCGTAGGCGGCCTGTGAAGCGGAGACCCGAGGCATCTGCCTGGAAGTCTAAGAAGGGGTGCTCGGCAGCGGGCTGGAGGGCGACGCGGGTCGGTGAGGGCTGGCCCGCGGAGCCGGATGCGCTCGAGGACACTGAGCCGATGTGAGCTGGGCAAGTGAGGCCTGCCCAGTTCGGTTGGAAGTCGGCGCCCCGCCCAAGACGGACCGGCCCCCGATGAGAGCTAAGCGTTCCTGGGTAGATCCCGGCGCCGCCTCCGCGGTTCTCACCGTGAGCGCAGCCCAACCTCCTCCGGCGCCGGGCTTAGGGGCGTCCAGAGCAGCTCCCAGTCGGCCCGCGGATCGACCCCAGGAACGCACAACCCGCTGGGGGCGCACCCCCGGCGCCAGCGCCGTCCTAAATCAATGGACGCGAGCCTCCGGATTCCCCGGGAGGCTCAAGAGGCCGTATACACTCACGTTTCCACTAACTGGGAGGGTGCCGCAACCGACAGCATCCCGCTCAGCCGCGTGCGGGTACCCACGGCAATGTCGGGAGCAGGTGTCGGGAAGATCGGTAGGCGGGAGAACTCGAGTTGAACACCGCTGCGCCGTTGCTTGCAGGCCAACAAGTCGACCAGGTCTGTCTAGTTCTGGTGGCGGCGATCGCGTTTATCGGTGGTGCGCTGCAGATGTACCGCGGTCAACCGCACACCACCCCTCAACTCGACAACGTTCATCGCTTTATGGCGGGGGTGTACTTTTCCACCGGCGTCATCAACCTCTGGGCCGCCATCACCATCCGCCAACAGGGGACCCTGATTTACTTACTCGCACTTGGCGTGTTTCTGGCCGGGGTTGAGCGCCTTATATCGATCACTCGGGTCGGCGTGCCCCGTCCCGCACGCGTGTGGCTCGGCTATCTGGTACCGGAACTGACTTTGCCCATCATCATCGTCGTGGCCAAGGCTCTCACCCCTTGACCAGGGCTCCTCAGCAGGCGCGTACTCGGCTGGGGATCCGGAACCAGGGCGGGGCGCCGACAAGACCGGCAGGGGAGTGGAGTCGGCACCTGGGGTGAGATGCACCCGACAGGAGCCCCAGTCCGGTATGCGTAGGGCGGCCGGCGGATCCGCTCCGGTCTCAGTTCACCCCAGGGTTAGCCCGTGTGGCCCCGGGCCAGGTAGTGGTGCATGGCCCGGTCGATCTCACCACTGTCGACCAGCAACTTGTCGTTGACCCTCTCGGCCTGGCTCTCGCCGTCCACGGCGGCGTCAATCTCCAGCTCCACCTTGTTGTTGGCAGTGAAGTTTCCGTGAATCCCCTTCATCACCATGGGATGGGAGGAGTCGGAGAAGCGCTTGCGGTCGCACATCAGGTTGTAGACGGTGTTGCTGAGCCGGCAGAACCGCGGCGTGGTGGGCCGGTTGGGTGCGAGTACCTGCAAGGCTCGCTCGATCTCGAACGTCAGCTCACTGGGGTCGTTGCCCGGCGACCGAAAGGTGCCCCACGGCTCGGCCTGCATCTCGGTGACCTCCAAGGGGATGTTCTGGATGTGCAGCAGCTGCCAGGGGTTGTGGTCGCCGGCCAGCTGTTCCGCGATCTCGATCAGCTCGGTGGTGTCCAGCGTCACCCTGTAGGTCTGGCCGCCCACCTCGATCTTCAGGGGCAGCTGGGCGGCGTAGGGGGTGAGGTGATAGCTGTCGAAGCCTAGAACCACATTCCCGGCGCCGCCTGCCCGCACGATTGACCGCAGCAGGCTGCGCCTAAGGGACAGCATCTCCTGGATCACCGAGTGGTGGGTGTAGACCTCGAACAGGCTGACCGCCTCGCGGAGCTTCTGCTGGATGTCGGAGATGTTGGATGTCGCCCGGCTTCGCGCGTAGACGCGGCGCCGCCTCATTTCGAACTCGAGGCTATTCTCAGAACGGGTCGACCACCACCGCCTAAGTGAGCCTCCGTTCTGACTCCGCCGGGAAGTCGGTAGCGCCGTACATAGCTTCAAATCGTTGCCGAGGAGCACGTCGCGGGTTCGACCCCCGTCTCCTGCTCCACCCCGCAATCAGAGCGTGGGTTCGAGATCGTCTGGTCGAGTCAGGAGCGGCTCGACGTCCCGATGGCACCTCGGTGGCAGGATGGCGAGCAGTTACTCTGCCCGACCTCTCCACACCGGCCGCTCGACGCCGGCCTTGCCCAGGCGAGAGTCCAACGACCGAAGAAGTCGAACGACGCTGGTCATCGAGGGATTCTGGCGTCCCATACGTGACCGGTCGGTACGCTTGGAACTCGCTCCACAGGACTTAATTTGACCGGCGGCCGGCGCGGCGGGGTTCATTTGGTGCGGACGAAGTAAACCAGCCTGCGTACTGGTCTCCAATGTGCGGTGACCAGGAGCTCGGAGTCCCGCTCCCGCTCCCAGGACCCCACCTGCTCAGCCCTCACCAACGAGGTCACGCCCTGGGCGAGCATGATACCGGGCACCAACCCCGCTCCAGGCGCCCAGATCAGCGCGACGAAGGCGGTGAAGGCTCCGAAGACCACCACGGCGTAGGGAACTCTGGTGGCCAGCAGCCGCTGGTAGTGAACGGGTGCATTGCCGGGGACCGGCTGTGACCCCTGAGCCATCTTGGCCGGCCACTTGCCATTACCATCGACGAGCCAAACGTTCCCGACCGTCAAAACCACGGCCATGAAGACCAGTTGTGCCCAGTAGCCGGGTCCGGGATGCAGTGTCGCGGCCAGAGCCAACGCAGTCGCGATCCCCAGACCGATGAACAAGATCCCATCGTCTCTGCATGCACCCGGCAGCGATGCAAGCGAGAGCGTGTGCGCGGAAGCTCCGGCTGCGCCCTGACCGATCACGAACTGATCCTAGCGATCATTCACCGTCACAACACGCGTCGCGGGCCCCAACCCCGACGGTCAGATACCCGCACCACCGGGTCTAGGGTCGGCCCGGTACGCCGAGCCTCCCGGTTAGCTGTGGCAAACTTTCGGGCACTCGTGGTACCGGGCTTGGACCACCTGGCTGGTCACCTCTCAGTGGTGGCGCATCCAAAGGTTCGGCTCAACGTAAGTGCCCCGATCTCCGGCCCGATCGATCTCCACCAGATCGAGGGCGCCCGGAACGACATATCGCCCCGCCTCCGGGAAGACCATCGCGGCCCAGCCCTCCCACTCGGCCACGGTGCCGGTGATCACCATGGAGCGCGGGGCCGAGGATAGGATGCTCGCCCCCAACCGCTGGTGGGTCCTGATCCATGGATCTACGTGCAGTCCATCGCCACGGAGCCAGCTGGCGTACCGATCCATCGGCGTCAGCGGGTATCTTGACTTCCGGGCGGGACGAACTGGCGCCAGCACGTGCTCAAGTCCTGAAGTGGTGGCCCGCTGCGCCAGGGCCCCAACACCTCGCTTGCCAGCCCTTGGCCGCGACGATCAGCTTGAACGGCTGCCGCCATCACCACAAGGGCGTTGGGCTCGACCCCAGTCTCATGACCCGTCACCGAGCTGACCAAGGCCCCGTCATAGCCGGTCGGCAAGCCCGACAACGACTGGTCCCAGGCCAGTGGAACCCCCCAGCCCCCGGCGACTACCTGTCCGCGGTCGAGCAGAGTTAGGTCGAGATGCGTGAAGTAGCGCTGGACACGGCCGGTGTACTCGTTTGACACGGGATCATGAAAAATGAACTCCGGCCACTCACCATGAAAGGCGTCCCGGATCTGATCCTCGAGGTCGGGCCGCTGGCTGGTGATGACGACCTCAAGGTCCGCCCGGGTCACGTGTCCCGGTCAGCCATATCCTGGGCGGGCATCGCCCAAGGTTCGCACCGACCGCACCTTGCCGTCGCTCTCACCGGCCCTCAGCGGTCTGATTAAGTGTCGGGGTGCGGGTCCTCGCGACATCGAACCCGGTGGCTCATTGCTCCCCAAGGCCGCTGTCGCAGTCGCTGGACAATATCCTGGTGCCGCGGCTGGCCCCGGATCAGTCGGTGGTGTCCGGATCGTTTCCGAGGAGGGAGTAAAGCGCTCCGTCTCGCCAGCGGCCTCGGAGAAACGCAACTCCCCGCAGGATCCCCTCGATTCGAAAGCCAGCACGCTCAAGAGCTCGTCTCTCTGCGGTGTTGTCGACGTCGGTCAGGGCTTGGATACGATGGGCCGGCGTGTTGGCGAAGAGGTAGTCGGCCAGGGCCCGCTGACCAAGGGTGGCCAGCCCATGCCCGTGACACTCCGGAAACACCATGCAGGCCAACTCGAAGCACCCTCCTGGGGGGCCGGCTACGTCCCGCGGCCACCAAAGCACCGCACCTACCATTGCCCCGGCAAGCGAGGCGATCGCCAGCATCGACAAACTGGCTCCGATGCAGCCGTCCTCCTCCCACCGGCGACGCCTCATCTTGGGATCGCGGAAACCGGACCACATGTGCTCCCCGACCGCCAACGGATCGTTCTCCATGCGATCCAACCCGTCCCCGTCCGCCTCGGCGAGGGGACGCAGGTTCACCGGCTCAGCAACTTTTCATTGCACGATCTCCCTTCGGCTGCGGTCTGAACGGCGCGACTTCGAGGTCATTTTCGTTGACCAACTGTGATCTCCGGAGCGCGGCCGGTAAATAGGCTCCGGGCGAGTCTCGCAGGGGGCGCGCGCAGGCGCTCCAGCCGGTCGGAGCGCAGCCGGGTGGAAAAGGAGAGGCCCCACGTGACGGTGCCCCGCGAGCCGCCCCCGGGAAGTTGGTGGGCGGCCGTTGCGTTCGGGCCAACACCGCTCTACCATGAGCGACGTGAGGGCGGGAAGGGCGGGACAGCTAGTTCACTCAAACCGGGCGGGCGGTCGGCTGGTGGTCACCTTGGTGGCGACTGCCGCTTTGGTCTGGTTTGGCACCGGTTCGACAGTGCTGGCGCGGGTCAGTACCCCCCGAACGACCCCCACCGCCACTGAGGGTTCCGGAACCATTTCGGGCGCCGCGAGTCCCGCGTTTTCGCCCGCAGACCACCCCGCGGCCAAGCTCTGGCCAGCCGCTCTCAAGACTTCCACGACTGTCGCTGGCCCCGGCGCCGCTAACACCAGCGTGAACGTCGGCGACGCCTACACGGCTGTGACGCCATTCCGGTTAGTCGACACCAGGGCAGGAAGCGGCTACTACGGGCAAGGGCAGAAGCTTGGGCCTGGAGTAACCTTCACGTTCCCCGTCGCCGGCGAGGACGATGTGCCCGACACAGTCACCGCCGCCGCCCTGAACGTCACTGTGACCGACACCACTACAGCAAGCTTCCTGTCCGTCTACCCAGCCGGGACAGCCACGCCGGTGGCATCCAACCTCAACTGGCTCAGGGCGGGCGAGAACGTCCCTAACCTCGTCATTGTCCCTGTTGGGACCGGCGGAGCGGTGACCGCCTACAACCAATTGGGTGACACAGACGTGGTGGTGGACCTTGAAGGCTACTTCGCCCCGGAGTCCGGGGCGAGCTCAGTGGGTAGCTATGTCGCTTTGACCCCAGACCGGATCTGTGATACTCGCCCAGCGTCGTACACAGGCTCGACCAACCAGTGCTCTGGCCGGACAATGGGAGCCGGCAAGTCGCTGACGATCCAGGTGTCTGGCGAAGGCGGCCTTCCTACGACGAGCGATCTGGAGGCGGCGCTTCTCAACGTCACAGTCACGGACACTGGTTCCTCCCCCGACGGCAGTTTCATGACCGTCTACCCCCAGGGTGGGTCAGTGCCGACGGCGTCCAATCTCAACTGGGCCAACGGTCAGACGATCGCTAACAGGGTGGTGGTCCCGGTCAACACCACGACAGGTGAGATCACCTTGTACAACGCCCTCGGCAAGGCAGACGTGGTCGTCGACGTCGACGGTTACTTCTCCCAGGGAGCGACGCCGGCCGGGGCAAGTCTCTACACGCCGATCTCGCCCACTCGTCTCGTCGACACCCGGGCTGACAGCGGCGAGCCCGGTGCCGGAGATACCCTCGGACCGGACACCGAGTTGACTGCTCCGCTATCCGAGGTGGGGAGCCTCGGATCAGACGTCACGGCGGTGGTGACCAACGTCACTGTGACGGACACCTCGGCACCGAGTTTCCTGACCGTCTATCCCGGCCCGACCCTCCCAGTCGCTTCAGACCTCAACTGGGTTGGGGGTGAGACGGTGCCCAACCTTGCGATAGCTAAGGTCGACAGCTCGGGCGACGTCAGCTTCTACAACGACCATGGTGCAACTGATCTGGTGGTTGACGCCTTTGGGTACTTCAGCAGCGCCGGTACCCTGTCCAGCGGAGTAGCCACCAGCAACAACTGGTCCGGCTACGTTGAGCAGAGCGGGCCCCAGACCGCGGTCGCCGGCACCTTTGTCATCCCGAGCCTCTACCAAGGGCCGACCGGGACCTACATGGCGGCGTGGGTGGGAATCGACGGCTTGACCGACACCTCTGTGATCCAGGCCGGAGTGGACGAGTATCCCGACCCCAGCGATCCAACCTCGTTCTACTACTACCCCTGGTACGAGCTCTATCCCAGCGCACCGGTGGACGTGGATGGCGACTTCCCGAACATGACGCCGGGAGATTCCCTCACCGTCACCATTACCGACGTGTCCGGTAATTCGTGGCAGATCGTGCTAGACGACACAACTCAGTCCGAGAGCTACACCACGACGCAGACGTACACGGGGCTTGCGAGCAGCGCGGAGTGGATCGTGGAGGCTCCCCTCAACTCGACTTCCGGCACCATCTACCCCTTGGCCGGCTACACCCCAACGGAATTCACGGGGATTAGCGCCTCCGGTCCCGATACCAGTGACACCGCTCTGGAGATGGTGCAAAACGACGCCTTCGTCTCCCTCCCCTCTGCCCCGGGCGAGGGTGGCAGCAGCTTCAACATCAATTACGGCGACACCGTCCCCCAATCCCCATGACCGAGATCTGGCCGTCGCCAGCGGGGTCGACTAGCCGCCCCTAGAACGTGGCACCGAGCCGGGCGGGAGGAGGGACTTCCTAACTGCTAGGCCTGAGAGCCGCCCCCACAAGAGAACCGCTCCGACGGGCACCACGGCGGCAATGATCCCACTGCGGTCCCCCGCCTCTCCCGCCCCCCCGAGCGCAGCCAACTCCCAGACGATCTGCCAGTCCCATCAGGCCAGCACCCGGTGGCCTGTCTTCCTGGCCAACCTAGAGTCTGCTGTGCTCCTGTGCGGGCTCGGAAGCCCTGGGAGTGGTCGCCCACGCCCAAACAATACCTGGGATGTTCGCGCGCCGCGCCTCAGATCAAGAGACGCAGCCCGCGTCAGTGACCACCTGGGCGGGGGTCGATGGAAACGTCCAGCCGTAGTAGCGGGCGGCGATGGAGTAGTCGCGGGCCATGGATACGGAGGTCGGCGCGGCGTCTGACGCGAGAAGCGCCTCGTAATCGCTGCAGAGCTCAGCTTCGACCTTGGTCAGGCTAACCGACCGGCCGGCGGTGCTCAGCGCCGTGCTCAGCGCGGCGCCACTCTCCCACGCGTCAACCTCCCACGCGTTGAACTCCCACGCGTTAACGTCGAAGTCGCCGTTGCGGCAGCTTACTGGGGGCGGAGGACCCTGGATAGTGCCGAGCGCACACTCATTCACCGACGGCGGCACAGTCGCGGGGGAGAGCGCTGGGCGGCTCGTTGGCCCGGTGCGCTGCTTGGTCCCGCAGGCCCAGTGCCCGGAGATCGAATCGCCCTGGGGCAGCATCACCCGAAGGGAACCTGTCCGACCGCTCTGACTCACCGAAAGCTTGCCATTGCCCTGGTCCTCCATCCCCTGGTGAGGTGCCAGAGAGTCCCTCGGCGGCTTGCGAGCAGTGACCTCGCCTGTCGTCGGGTTGACAAAGTAAGCCTCAAGGACCGGACCCGACTCCGTCACGGTCACCGTAGCTCTGGGTGGAGGCTCCTCGAACTGCGTGAAGGTGTAGTTCTTTCCGGGGCGCAGGCCCTGGAGCTGGATGTCAACCCTCTCGGGTCCGAGCACACCCCGCACCGAGACTTCCTTGCCGCCCCGCCGACAGTTCACCGACAGCGGGGGGCCGAGCTGTCCGCTGGCCATCCAGGATGTGTCGAGGGTGATCGCGGTTGACCGCGTGGCCACGCCCCCAGGGGTAGTTGGCCCGGATGACGGGACCACACCGCACCCGGCCAAGAGCAGGACTGCCACCAGGCCAACCGCTCCGCGAGGTACTGACCTTCGGACGAGGAGACTCAAAGTGACCACCCCCGAGCGATCTCTCGGCGCCGTGGGCGCAACGACGGCAATCATGCCACCCAGAGCGTTGGCGAGCCGACTCTGGCGGAGGAGGGCTAGCGTAGAACCGGCCCATCGCCTGGATGGATCCTCTGGGTGGTCACCGGGCCGGGCGTCCCCACGTCGCGGCCCTTTTCTGTTGACGGAGCAGCGCACGGTTGCGCCGTGTGGGTCACCCAGCCTCTGGAGCTACGCAGTACGAGCTGTCCCAGGCCGCGATTCGAGATCAGATCGAGCGTGCCGGGGGTGGGAGTCGAACCCACACGTCCTTGCGAACTGCGGTTTTTAAGACCGCTGCGGCTACCATTACGCCACCCCGGCGGGCTCTTCCTGAATTCTGGTGCTCGGCAGGATAGCGCAGCCGCCGCGGGTTGCTGCCGGTGCCGCCCGACGTGCCACCTACGGATGCGGTCGAACCCCGCTCCCGCGATCGCCCGGGGTGGGCTAGGCTCAAGGAGTCACAGCCAGCCGCGCAGGAACCGGACTACATGAACTTTCTTTTCCTGATCACCGCCGGTCCGCGCAGCGAGGCGGTGCTGACCGTGCTGGCCTTGGCCAGGGCCTGTGCCGAGACCGGTCACCGCGCCGAGGTGTTCTTGGCCGGCGACGGGGTCGCGCACGCCGGCAGCCTGGCGGGACAGGTGCCGGTAACCTTGTGTGAGGCGGACCTGCGGTGGCGCCAGCCGGTGCCGGAGTCGGTGGCGGGGGTGACCCGGGGCAGCCTGCGCGACCTGGCTCGGCTCTGCCAGCGGTCGGATCGGGTTCTGGTGTTCCGGTGAGTCGGCCCAGCCCCGGTGAGGTGGTGGTCCTGGCTCGGGGCGAACTGGCACAAGAGGGACCGGCCCTGGCCGTGCGGGTAGCCCTGGCGCTGCCGCTCGCGGGGCTTCGCTCGCGGCTGCTGCTGACGGACTCGGCGAGCGCCTTGGCGCTGGAGGCGCTGCCCGACCTGAGCCCCTGGAGCGGAGCCCTGGAGCGCGAGTTGGAGGCACTCCTTGGAGAGGACGAGGGCTCGGTCATGGTCGAGCTGGAGTCGCTGGTGGCGCTGGGCCTCGACGACCGTCAGCTGCGGGGTGGGATCGAGGTGGCCACCCGCACCGATCTCGACGCCATCTGCGCCGCTGCGGACCATTGCCTTGTCCTCTGAACTGCCTGTCGAACTCCACCTGATCAGCCGGCTGGCGGACGATCGCGCCTGGCGCTCCTGCCGGCGCCGGGCCGAGACTGGCAGCAGGGTCAGGGTGGTGCTGTTCCACGATGCCGTCCTGGAGACCGAGGAGAGGGTCGCCGACGCCTTGGGCGGCGGCGATCACCCGCAGGTGGTGGTGCTGGCCTGCGCCGCGGACGCCCTCCGCCGCCGGGTCGGCGAGCGCTGGGCTCTGATCGACTACCCGGAGATCATCCGCAGCTGTGCCGCGGCATCCCAGGTGACCAGCTGGTGAGCGCCCCCGCTACCGGGCTGTCCCTTGACGAGGTTGCAGTTGAGAGGTACTCCCGCCAGCTCCTGCTGCGCGAACTGGGCGAAGCGGGACAGCTCCGCCTGGCTGAGGCCACCCTGGTGGTGGTGGGCTGTGGTGGTCTGGGGGTGCCGGCGGCGCTCTACCTGGGGGCGGCGGGGGTGGGTCGTCTGCTGCTGGTCGACCCGGACCACCTCACCCTGGACAACCTCAACCGCCAGGTGGCCTACCGCAGCGACGAGTTGGGGAAGGCCAAGGCCCAGCTGCTGGCGGCCCGGGTCCACGAGCTCAACCCCACAATCTCGGTGCGGGCGAGCAGGCAATCGGTGCGCCAGGCCACGATCGCGCGACTTCTGGCTGGCGCCGACCTGGTGGTGGAGTGCTCCGACAATCCGCCCACCAAGTTCCTAGTCAACGACTACTGCGTCCCCCGAGGGATCGGAGTTGTGATTGGGGGGGCGGTGGGGCTGGCCGGCCAGGTGGTGGCGGTGCCCCCGGGGGCCGCCTGTTATCGCTGCCTGTTCCGGGAGCCCTCTCCGGGCCTGGCCGTCTCGTGCCGTGAGGCGGGGGTCCTGGGGCCGGTGGTGGGTACCATCGGGTCGCTCCAAGCCCTAGAGGCGATCCGCATGCTCTGCGGTGTGGGCCAGGACCATGGGGGACGGCTCATTGACTTCGACGCCAGTGTGGTGCGCTGGCGCGAGGTTCGCTTCCCCCTCGACCCCGCCTGCCCTGCCCACGGGGGGAGGCCGCTGGGCAACCGGCCATAATTGGCTGATGGCCCTGGCAACGGTGCGTCTGCTCACGGATGAGATCCGCGAGCTCCGGCAAGACCGCCGGGCCGTGATCCTGGCCCACAACTACCAGCGCGACGAGGTTCAGGACGTGGCCGACTTCGTCGGCGACTCGCTGGGGCTCTCACGCAAGGCCGCCGAGACCGACGCCGAGGTGATCGTCTTCTGTGGCGTCCACTTCATGGCCGAGACGGCGGCGGTCCTGGCCGAGGGCCGGATGGTGCTGCTGCCCGACCTCGAAGCGGGCTGCTCGCTGGCGGCCAGCATCACCGCCGACGAGCTCAGAGCCTGGAAGGCAGAGCACCCGGGGGCGGTGGTGGTCAGCTACGTCAACACCAGTGCCGCGGTCAAGGCGGAGTCCGATTACTGCTGCACCTCCAGCAACGCGGTGGAGATCGTGCGGCGCATTCCCCGGGATCTGGAGATCCTCTTCTGCCCCGACCTCTTCCTGGGCTCGCACGTGGAGCGGGTCACCGGGCGCAAGCTCCACGTCTGGCTCGGCGAGTGCCACGTCCACGCTGGGATCCGCGGCACCCAGCTGGCCGCCCAGCGCCGCTCCCACCCTGGCGCCGAGGTGCTGGTGCATCCGGAGTGCGGCTGCACCACCTCGGCCCTCTACGAGTCGGGCCAAGGGGAGCTGGAGGGGGCCACGGTGGTCACCAGCACCGAGGGCATGGTCCGCCACGCCCAGAGCTCTTCGGCCGAAACCTTCATCGTGGCAACCGAGATCGGTGTGATGCATCGGATGCGCCAGATGGCCCCCCAGAAGACCTTCCTAGCGGCCAACCCCGACGCGGTGTGCCCGTTCATGAAGATGATCACCCTGGAGAAGGTGCGGGACTCGCTTCGGGACCTCAAGCACCAGGTCACCGTGCCCCCGAAGATAGCCGCCCGGGCCCGACTTGCGATCGAGCGCATGGTCGAGGTCGCCGCCTGATGGAGGAGGGGGAGGTGATCGGGATCTTTGGGGGCTCCGGCCTCTACCAGCTCTTGGAAGGAGCAAGGGAGGTCCGCCTGGATACCCCCTTTGGACCGCCCAGCGATTGCGTCTGGCTGGGGCAGCTCTCCGGTCGGCAGGTGGCCTTCATGCCTCGCCACGGCCGGGGACACAGCATCCCGCCGCACCGGATCAACTTCCGGGCCAACCTCCACGCGATGCACCAGGCCGGGGCCCGGCGCATCCTCGCCCCCTGCGCGGTGGGTTCCCTGCGCCGGGCGATCGCCCCCGGGGACGTGGTGATCCCGGACCAGTTCGTCGATCGCACCTGGGGCCGGCCCGACAGCTACTGGGACGGCCCCTCGGTGCAGCACGTCAGCGCCGCTGATCCCTACTGCCCGGAGCTGGCTGCCGAGGCGGCCAAGGCCGCCACCCGGCAGGGCGCGACGGTGCACCAGGGCGAGACCCTGGTGGTGATCCAGGGTCCCCGCTTCAGCACCAGGGCGGAGTCCCGATGGTTCTCGGGCCAGGGCTGGGGGGTGGTGGGGATGACCGGCTACCCTGAGGCGATCTTGGCCAGGGAGCTCGGCATCTGCTATGCGGCGATCGCCCTGGTCACCGACTACGACGCTGGGCTGGAGGGCGCCGACGACATCGCCCCGGTCACCCACGAAGAGGTGCTCCGGGTGTTCAGCGCCAACATCGACCGGGTGCGCCAGATCCTCTTCGACTTGGTGGAGCAACTGCCGCGGAGTTCTGGCTGCCGCTGCGCCGAGACTCAGCCCCTGCCTCAGCTGGCCTCCTCTTGACGGGGGGAGCGGTCCTCCCCGCGGCTGGCGGCGACGTCCCGCAACAGCACCAACTGCTGACCTTTGCGGCATCCTGGAAGCGCACCAAGATCATGGTCTTCTACGGAGCGGGGGTGTTCTTGGTGGGCACCGCGGTCAGCTATGCCCAGGATCACAAGCTGGACCTGGAGCTCCTGTTCCTGGGTCTGGTCCTGGTGGTCGTGGGGTTCGCAGTTCACTTCGGGGCTCGCCGTCACTACGTGGCGGTGGTCGACTCCGGGCTGTGGATCAACCGGATCGGCGGCCATGATCTGATCCCCTTCCCGGACATCCGCCAGGTGCGCGCTCAGAACCTGGACGTGATGTTCTCGGCGCCCAGCCGCAGGGGCAAGTTGGTGCGCTCTCTACGGCCGTTCCAGCGCAGCGCCGCCTGCTCGGTCCGGGTGGAGTGGCCCCCTGAGCGGCTGACCCGGGTCGCCCGGGGGGTGGGGCGGGGCTGCCTGGTCGACCAGGACCTGATTCTGCTGGTCTCGCAGGCTAAGGAGTTGGAGCGGGCCCTGCAGGTCCGCGTCCGCCGCCGTCCCCCGGCGGCCTCGCACCGGCGGTGACCTCCGCCGGCATGCCCCTCTGGCAGCGCGAAGGGGTCTGGGCGGCGGTGGTGGCGGCCGTCTTTGCCGCCGCCTGCGTGCTCCTGGGGTGGCCCGTCCATCCCCTGGTGGCGGCGCTGATGGTGGCGGCGGTGTGGGGGTTCTCGCTGCTGCTGCGGCGGCACCGCCAGCTCACCGGGATCGACGGCGTCGACTGCATCCTGGTCGGGGTGCTGGTGGCGGCGGCCCTGCTGGTGCGCCTGGCCAGCCCCATCTACCTCGACTTCCTGCAGGGGAACTTCGGCGTCTCGGGCAGCACCGCCGCCCCCGCCGGGGTCCGCCGTCCCCCAACCCACGAGCTGCTGGGGATCGGCGCTTGGGGCTTGGGCTATCCCTTCAACTCCACCGGTTGCACCCAGGTGCCCAACGGACCTGAGAACGCCGAGGTCAAGCGCTGCGGCTTCGTCTTCGACGAGGTCTACTTCCCGGTGGACGCGCTCAAGGACCTCAAGGGGATCGACTACTTCGACCCCGAGCCGCCGCTCTCCAAGCTGATCATCGCGGGCGGGATCAGCTGGCTGGGATTCAACACCTGGGGCTGGCGGATCATGTCGGCGATTTTCGGCAGCCTGGCGATCGGACTGCTCTACCTTCTGGCGCGTCGGCTCTGGCAGCGCCACCGAGCGTTCGCGGCCCTGGCGGCCCTGTTCTTCAGCCTGGACGGGCTGGAGTTGGTGGAGTCCCGAACCGGGGTGATCGACATCTTCGCGGTCTTCTTCGTGCTCCTGGGCTTCTGGCTCTTCGTCCTGCACTGGCATGCCCGGACCCGGCGTCAGTGGCTCTGGACCCTTTACCTGACCGGGGCCGGTGCGGGGTTAGGGCTGGCCACCAAGGCCGACATGATCCCCGCGGTGATGCTGATGGTGCTGCTCCTGGTGGCGCGCTGGGCGCGGCCTCACCTCCGCCTCCGGGGCCTGGGCCGCCAGGGGGCCAGCTGGCTGCTGCCCCCGGCGCCCGACGATCCCGCGGAAGCCGGCCGGCGGACCATGGTCGCCTCGCTGCGCTGGGGCTGGCACTACTTGGGAGCTCTGGTACTGATCCTGGTCATCTTCTATCTCTCCTTCTTCCGCTTCTGGACCATCTCCCACAGCGTCTACGTCAACTACGCCGACACCGCCGGACCCAGCGCCAGCTGCACCGGCCCTACCACCGACGCCTCGGTCTGCCATCTCCCGGTGGCGATGAGCGTCAAGGAGGCCCACCTGGGGCCGGTCAACCTCTGGCTCCCCAGCTCATTCAACCCGGAGCAGTCGCTGGTCGATGTGGAGATGAACAGCATCGCGGCGCTCAGCTACCAGGCCACTCTCAAAGCGACTCACCCCTTCGCCTCGCCCTACTACACCTGGCCCCTTGACGGCCATCCCGTGCTCTTCTACGCCGCCTACACCGGCAACGGGGTTAGCACCCGGGGGGGCCAGACCGTGGCCAACTACGCCTGGATCGACGACATGGGCAACCCGGCGATCTTCTGGATGGGGCTGCTGGCCCTCGCCCTGTGCCTCTACTGGTCGCTCCGGCGCCGGGACCGGATCGCGCTCTTCATCCTCCTGGGGTTTCTCTTCGACTGGCTGGTCCTCTGGTCCTGGCCCTCCCGGATCCTCTTCTTCTACGAGATCCTGGAGGCGCTGCCCTTCACCTGCTTGGCCCTCGCCTACTGCTGCACCCGTCTAGCCCACGCCCACGGCTCGGTTCAGCTGGGCCGGATCCGGCTCGGCCCCTACAGCCTGCGTCCCCTGGCCGGAGCGGTGGTGCTGGCGGTGGTGCTCTGCTTCGCCTACTTCTATCCCCTCTGGACCGGGCAGCCGATCGCCTCGACCGACTTCTTCCAGCACATCTGGATCCCCGGCTGGTACTGAGCCGAGTCGCAGCCCGCCTTGATCTGGGAAGTGGCGCTCTACTGGGTCTTGGTGGCCGCCGCCGGGACGACCCTGGTCGACCTCGTGCCCTTCGACTGGAAGTTGGCGGAGCGGTTGGCGGCGGCGCTGCTGGTGGGGGTGGTGGCGTCCAGCCTGCTCAGCCTGGGGCTGTCGCTGTGGTGGGGGCTAGGGCCGGCTGCCGCCCTGGCCGCCCCCGGTGCGCTGCTCCTCATCGGGGTCGGGCTTCGGGCCCCAAGCCGGTGGCCGCGGGTGAGGCAGGGACCGGGCCAGTGGATCTCCTGGTGCTCGCTGCAGTGGGCGCGCAAGGACACCCGCTCCGGGCTGCTGGTATCCCTGTTGGTGGGGGTGGTCTTCTACCTCATCTTCACCCGGGCGGCCCAGTTCCAGGGTCAAGCGGTGTGGGCCAACTACCCGACGGTCTGGTCGGACTGGGCGGCTCACGCCAGTTACGCCCAGAGCTTCCTGCTGGGCCACAACCTGCCCCCGCAGGACGTCTTGGAGTCCGCCACCGGCTTGCGCTACCCCTTCCTGGCGGACTTCCAGTCGGCTTTGCTGACCAGCCTCGGGCAGAACGCCTGGGGCGCCATGGACGTCACCTCCTGGCTGATCGCCTGGGCGGCCGCGGTGCTGGTCTGGCAGCTCGCCTGGCGTGTGACCCGGCGGCGCTCCGCAGCCTCCATCGCCCTGCTCTTAGTGCTGCTCGGGGGTGGCGTGGGGTTCATCGGCCTCTACGCCGATGGCTGCCAGCAGCTGGCCCACACCGAGGCCAACTTCAGCGCCAGCTCCTGCACCAGCCTCAGCCCCCAGACGCCGGGTGCGGTGGTGGCCTTCCTGGGACACCTTCCCACCGAGTTGACCCACCTGCCCCGCTCCTACGACGGCCAGGGAGGCACCCCCGCGGTCGCCGATCTTGTCTGGTACGAGCCGCTCCTGGCCTACTGGCTGCCGCAGCGCGACTTCGACTACGGGATGGGCCTGGTGGCCCTGCTGGCGATCCTGCTCTGGGAGGCCTACCGGGGCCGGCGCCGAGGCGCCCTGGTCGCGGCCGGCATCCTGGGGGCGGCCCTGCCATGGTTCAACCCCTTCGGATTTCTGGCGATCGGGCTGGTCGGGATCTGGTGGCTGGCGCGCGCCGGCTGGTGGCGTGGGCTCGGCCTCTACCTGGTGCCGCTGCTGCTGCTGGGGCTACCCCGGATGCTCTACGTGGTGAGCGGCCCCCACGGGCAGCTGGACAGCCCGGCGGGGACCAACCTCTTCCCCCAGCTTGACCTGGGCTGGCTGGCCCACTCCGCGACCAGCTGCACCGCCGCCCAGTTCCAGGGCGGGGCGCCCTGCGATGCCCTCTACCTCGCTGGGGCGGCCCCCGGGACCGTGGTCAGCTTCCTGGCCCAGAGCCTGGCCAGCCCCTCGGTTTGGCTGGACAGCCTGGGGTTCTGGCTGGCCAACACCGGGATCTTCTGCCTCCTGGCCCTGGCTCTGGTGGTGCTGCGGTTCCGCCCCACCCGTTTCCAGGCCCGGATCCGCCAGCTCCAGCTGCTCGGCTTCGGGGCGCCCTTCTGGGTGATCTTCCTGATCTGCAACGTGGTGGTCACCCAGCCCTGGAACTGGGACAACACCAAGCTCCTGGAATACTGGTATCTCGGTGCCGCCATCCCGGTCGCCTGGCTGGTCAGCGCCGTTGGGGGCCGGGGTTGGTGGCGCCTGCCCGCCACCGTTGCGATGGTCTCCTTGCTCCTCAGCGGAGTGCTGAGCATGGATCTCGCCCTGGTGGGCCAGAGCTCCCTGGCCCAGGCGCCGCCAGCCTCCACCCGCCTGGCCCTGGCCGGCCCCGCGGAGCAGCTGGTGGCCGAGCGGGTGCTGCGGGACACCGGTCCCCGCGCGGTGTTCCTCACCGAGGGCCAGCCCAACGAGCCGGTCTCGATCCTGGCCGGAAGGACCCTAGTGCTGGGCTACGACGGCTGGCTCTGGAGCTACGGCCAGCCCCTGCGCGCCAGGATCCGCGCGGTCGAGGCGATGTATGCCGGCTGTCCCGCCCGGGGCAGGTGCGCGGTCGGCCACCTCCTGCGCGCCTACCATGTCTCCTACGTCGAGTTCGAGCCGGGAGACTACAACAGACTCACCGTCAATGAGCGGTGGTACCTGGCCCAGCACCTGCCGGTGCTGGTGCGCACCCAGGGCTATCTCATCCTCGGCGTGCGCCGGCTCTGGTCGGCCTAGCTGGCCGGCACCGCCTCGCAACCCCCCCAAATCGTGACCAGGGCACCCAGCACCGACGTCCACTGCCACCTGCTCCCCCCCGAGCTCCGCGGCGCCGGGGCCGCGAGCTGGAGGGATCCCTGGTTCGCCAGCTGCCACGCCCCCGGCGAGTTCGCCTCGGGTTCGGAGGTGGTGCGAGCCATCGACGCGGCCGGGCTGGAGCGCGCTTTGGTCTTCGGCTGGCCCTTCGCCGACCCGGGGCTGCTGGCCGAGGTCAACGAATACGTGGCTCAGGAGGCCAGCGCATCCTCCGGGCGGCTCGTGGGCCTGGCCCTGATCAACCCGGCCCGGCGGGGCTGGGAGGCGGAGCTGGACCGCTGCCGGAGCCTGGGCCTGGTCGGGGTGGGGGAGCTCAACGCCGACGCCCAGGGGTTCGACCTCGCCTTCGAAGGTGGTCTGGCGGCGGCCATCCACACTCTGGAGGAGATGAGCTGGCCCTGGATCCTCCACGCCAGCGAGCCGGTGGGGCATGGTTACCCCGGCAAGGGCAGCGCCCGCCCGGAGCGGCTCTGGAAGCTTCTCCAACCCGCCCTGGTGGCGGCTCCGCGAACGAGGCTCTGCCTGGCCCACCTCGGCGGCGGGCTGCCCTTCTACGCGCATATGCCGGAGGTGGCCGAGCTCTGCCGCCGGCTCTGGTTTGACACCGCGGCGCTGCCCTACCTCTACCGCGGGGGGGCCCTGCAGACGGTAGAGCAGCTCCTGGGGCCGGGTCGGATCTGCTTTGGCAGCGACTACCCTCTGCTGGCTCCGAGCCGCTACCGGGAGCTGATCCCTCAAGACCAGGGACCCGCGCCGGACTGGCTCTACCGCCAGGCTCCCAGCGCCTGGTTGGGGGGGTTGCACGGCCCTGGGCGGGGCGGCTCCAGCCCGTAGGGCTGAGCGCGGGAGGGCCGAGACCGGCAAAATCTCGGCGATGGGAACCCCCACCCCCCGGCTGGCCTTCGCCCTGGTCGCCATGGAAGGCCCGGACCAGTACAGCCAGGCCGGAGGCCTGGGGGTGCGGGTGGCCCAGCTGAGCCGCGCCCTGGTGGCCGGCGGCCACCCCACCTCCCTGTATTTCGTTGGGGACCCCGCCCTGCCCGAGTCCCAGCTCTGGGATGGGGTCCAGTTGCGCCGCATCGGTCAGGAGATCGCTCGCGAGTTCCCGGGCGGGGTCTACCAGGGTGAGCAGCTCAAGGTGAGCTACCTGGCCGCCCACTTCCCCCAGCGCTTGGTCGCGGACTGGGTCGAGCCCACCCTGGCGCAGGGGCTGCGGCCGGTGCTGCTCTTCGAGGAGTGGCAGACGGCGTCCTGGGCGCTGGGCGCCTTCGAGCTGCTTCAGGAATCGGGGCACGCCGATCGCTGCCTTTTGCTCTGGAACGCCAACAACCAGTTCGGCTTCGAGGGCATCGACTGGGTGGGCCTGGAGCGCGCCGCCGGGATCACCACCATCAGCCGCCACATGCGGCTGCTGGTGGCCGGGTTCGGAGTTGACCCCATCGTCATCCCCAACGGGGTCCCCGAGGAGTACCTGAGCCCGGTCGACCCGGAGGCGGTCAGGGTGCTTCGGGAGGCCGCGGCGCCCCGGGAGATCCTGCTCAAGGTTGGCCGCTTTCACCGAGACAAGCGCTGGGTGCAGGCGGTGCGGGCACTGGGCGAGCTGCGCCGGGCCAAGGTGGCGCTGCGGCTGCTGGTGCGCGGCAGTACGGAGCACCACCGTCTCGAGGTCATGGACGCGGCTCGGGAGGCGGGGCTCAGCGTCAGCCAGTGGGACCAGAGGGTGGAGGGGATTGCCGACCTGGCTGAGGCACTTCGAGCGACCCCCGAGGTGGATGTCCTGGAACTGACCCAGTTCCTCCCCGAGCGACTTCTGCCTCCGCTCTACGCAGCGGCCCTGGCGGTGCTCGCCAACAGCGGCTTCGAGCCCTTCGGCCTGGTCGGTCTGGAGGCGATGGCGGCAGGCGGGGTCGCGGTGGTGGGCGCCACCGGCGAGGACTACGCACGCCACCTCCACAACAGTCTGGTGATCGAGACCGACAGCCCCAGCGAGCTGGCCCAGGCGATCCACCGGGTGGCCGGCAACGCCGAACTCGCCGCGGAGATCCGCCAGGCAGCCCGGGCCATGTCCGCGACCTACAGCTGGCCCCTGGTGGTCCAGGGAGACCTGCTTCCTCGCCTGGCCCTCCTGGCCGAGCGCCAGGGGGTGGTCTGGCCAGGGGAGAAGGGGTCTGATCAGCTAGAGGAGCGGGGCCGCTGAGTCCGGTTGCTAGGCTTGGGCTTGGCGGCAGTGGACTTGTGGAGGCGGAGATTGGCGCAGCCCAAGATGGCGGGCGACTGGGAGGTGGACGACGCACTGCGGATCCGAGTCCGTCGGGTGGGTCCGATGGACAATGCCGCCTACGTGGTCGCCTGCCCCGAGACCGGCGCCGCCGTCCTCATCGACGCCGCCAACGAAGCGGATCGGCTGGTCGCCGCTCTTGCGGACGTGGAGCTGGTGGCGATCTTGGAGACCCACGGTCACCCCGACCACTGGCAGGCGCTGGCCCAGGTCCAGGCCCAGTTCCCCAAGGCCTGGACCGGCGCCCATCCAGCCGATCTGGAGATGTTTCCCAAGCCACCGCCCGGCCGAGCTCTGGAGCATGGGCAGGCGGTGGAGTTCGGCCGCCGCCAGCTACGGGTGCTGGCCACCCCTGGGCACACCCCGGGGAGCGTCTGCTTCCACCACCCCGGCTACGTCTTCACCGGCGACACACTCTTCCCGGGCGGTCCGGGCGCCACCGTGCCACCCCTGGGTGACTTTCCGACCATCATCCGGAGCATCGAGAGCCAGCTCCTCAGCCTGCCTGCGGAAACCGTGGTCTACCCCGGTCACGGCGACCCCACCTCCATCGGGGCCGAGCTCCCCGCCCTGCGGGAGTGGGCGCGCCGGGGCTGGTGACCCCCTTTGGGCGCGGATCAGCCGGAAACGGCCGCGAGCGCCTCGAAGAGGCTGGGCTGCTGCTCGTGGATGAAGCTGCGGCGGTGGTGCCGGCAGAGCCCGTGCTGGGAGATCGCCCGAAGGTGCCGGGGGGTCCCGTAGCCCTTGTTCTCGTCCCACCCGTAGTGGGGGAAGCTGAGATGGAGCTGGCGCATCAGCCGGTCGCGGTGAACCTTGGCCACGATCGACGCCGCCGAGATCGCCGGCACCAGTCGGTCGCCTCCGACGACGCTGAGGTAGCGCCGGCGCGTCCGTAGCGGCAGGTTACCGTCGGCCAGGTAGGCCTCGGCGGTGACCAGGCGGATCAGGCGCTCGAAGGCGATCCGGTTGGCCCATCCCACGCCGCGGTCGTCGATCACTGAGACCTGAACCGCGGCCACCGCAAGCGCCAGGGCGGCGGCCTGGATGGCCGGCTCGACCTCTTCGCGCTGGGATTCGGAGAGGAGCTTGCTGTCGCGCAGCAGGGGGTGGCTGAAACCGGGTGGCAGGACCACCGCGGCGGCGACCAGGGGACCCGCCAGGGCTCCGCGGCCGACCTCGTCCATGCCGCAGGCGCCGAGCTGGATCAGCTGCCAGGGCAGAGGGTCCGGGTCGGGGGGCACGGTGGCAGTGTACGCAGCGCCGCCAGCCCCGGAAGCGCCCTCAGGGGGCGGATATACTCGGCCGCTAGATGAGCATGCCGCCCGCTCGCGCCCGGACCGCCCCGGAAGCCGGCACGGGTCGCCGCGACGAGCTCCTGCAGCGGCAGGCGGCGGCCCGGCTGGGGGGGCCGGAGCGCTACCGTGACCGCCTGCCCGAGCAGCGCAAGCTGGCGGTCCGCGAACGGCTGAGGCTGCTCTTCGACCCCGCCACCCCCTTTGTCGAGGATGGCCTCCTGGCCAACACCACCGCCTCGGACATGGGCGCCGACGGAGTGGTGACTGGGATCGGCATCGTCCATGGCCGGCGGGTACTGGTGACGGCCAACGACCCCACGGTCAAAGCCGGCTCCTGGGGGCCACGCACGGTGGAGAAGATTCTTCGGGTCCAGGAGCAGGCGGAGCGGCTGCAACTACCGCTCTGCTACCTGGTGGACTCGGCGGGCGCCCGCATCACCGAGCAGCGCCAGATGTTCCCGGGGCGCCGCCACGCTGGCCGGATCTTCCACAACCAGGTCCGGCTCAGCGGCCAGGTCCCCCAGCCCTGCCTGCTCTTTGGCCCCAGTGCCGCCGGCGGTGCCTACATCCCCGCCTTCTGCGACGTCACCTTCATGGTTGAGGGCAACGCCTCCATGTACCTCGGCTCGCCGCGGATGGCCGAGGAGGTGGTCGGCGAGCGGGTCACCCTGGAGGAGATGGGTGGGGCCCGGATGCACTGCTCGGTGAGCGGCTGCGGGGACCTCCTCTGCGCCACCGAGGAGGAGGCGATCGAGGCGCTGCGCCGGTACCTCGCCCTCTTTCCGCCCAGCTGGCAGGGCGAGCCCCCGGTTGCCCCAGCCCGGCCTCCTGCCAGCCGGAGTGACATCAGCGAGCTGCTGCCCGCCGAGGCCAGCCGGGGCTACGACATCCACCTCGTGCTTGAGGCGCTTCTTGACGGCGGGTCCTTCTTCGAGATCAAGCCTCTCTACGCCCGAGAGCTGGTCTGCGGCCTGGGTCGCCTCGGTGGCCGGGCGGTTGGGGTGGTGGCGTCCCAGCCGGAGCACCAGGGCGGCGTGCTCTTCGTCGACTCGGCCGACAAGGCGGCCCGATTCATCAGCCTCTGCGACGCCTTCAACCTGCCCCTGGTCTTCCTGGCCGACGTCCCCGGTTTCATGATCGGATCGGCGGTGGAGCGAGAGGGAATCATCCGCCATGGGGCAAAGATGATCGCGGCCCTCAGCTCGGCCACGGTACCCCGCATCTGCGTGGTCTTGCGCAAGGCCTACGGGGCCGGCCTCTATGCCATGAGCGGGCCCGCCTTCGAGCCTGAGGCCACCCTGGCCCTGCCCACCGCCGAGATTGCGGTCATGGGCCCGGAGGCGGCCATCAACGCGGTCTACGCCAACCGGATCGCGGCCCTGCCGGAGGCGGAGCGGGAGGAGTACGTCCGCCAGCTCCGGCGTGAGTACGCTGAAGACGTGGACATCTTCCAGCTGGCGTCGGACCTGGTACTGGATGCCATCGTCGACCCCGGGGATCTGCGCGATCAGCTGATCTGGCGACTGGCGGCGGCCGCGGGCAAGCAGCGCCCTGTGACTCCCCGGCACCACGGCGTCTTCCCGGTCTGATGACCCTGCCCCAGCCCGCCGCCGAGGCCCCGCTGCTGCTGATCCCGGGTCCCACACCGGTGCCCCGCCAGGTCTTGGAGGCTCTCGCCCGGCCCACCCTGGGACACGGAAGCGTCGCCGCCGCCGCCGAGCTTTCCCGGCTGCAGCAGTCAGTCCGGCGCAGCCTCGGGTACAGCGCAGCGGACGCTGAGGGTGGCCCCGCCGTTCTGGTAGTGGCCGGCAGCGGGACCTCGGCGATGGAGTCGGCGCTGGTCAACACGGTGGCTCCAGGCGAGAGCGTGGTGGTGATAAGCCACGGCTACTTTGGCGACCGCTTCGCCGCGATCGCCGCCGCCCACGGGGCGGTGGTGGAGCAGGTGCGCTGCGAGTGGGGTCAGCAGGTGGGGGTTCAGGAAGTCGAACGGGCCCTGGCGAAGACTGGCGCCGGGGTGGTCACCGCAACCCACGTGGATACCGCCAACGGGGTCGCGGCACCCTTCGCCGAGTACGCCGAGGTGGCTCGGGCCCACGACGCGCTGCTGCTCCTGGACGCGGTGGCCAGCGCCGGGGGCATGCCCATCGACATGGCCGCCAACGGCGTCGACGTGGTGATCACGGCCTCGCAGAAGGCCTTCGCCATGCCACCGGGGCTGGCGATCGTGGTACCGAGCGAGCGAGCCCTGGAGCACCGCCGCAGGCTGTCCGGAGGGGCCGGCTACTTTGACGACTGGCTCAACTGGCTGGAGCCGATGGCCGACCCCAGTCGGCGCTACTTCGCAACCCTCCCCACCAACCTGATCGCAGCGGGGGCGGTGGCTCTGGAGATCGCCGAGCAGGAGGGCTGGCCGGAGCGCTTCCAGCGCCACCGGCGGATGGCCCGGGCGGTACGTCGCGGCCTGCGCGCGATTGGGCTGCCCACCATGTGCGGAGATGAACTGCTGGGGAGCACGGTCTCGGCGCTGGCGCTGCCGCCGGGGATCAGTCCAACCGCACTCCGGGCAGAGGTTTCCTCCGAGGGGGTCGCGGTGGCGGGGGGGCTGGCGGCCTGGAGCGAGAGCGCCATCCGCATCGGCCACATGGGTTCCACCTCCCTTCCGGAGCTGCTCCGGGGGACCGCTGCCCTGGAACAGGCGCTGCTGCGCTTGGGGGCGCCGGTGGAGCGTGGTGCCGGCGTCGCCGAGTTGCTCTGCGGCTGGGAATCGGGGGCCAGTTAGCAGCTCCCTCAGTTGGGGGTTCGGTCCGTGCGCTCCAAGCCGCCCAGGCCGAGGTGGTGGGCAACGCTCCGCCGTCCGGCCAGCTGCCGACCGAGTTGAGACCGCGACGCTGAGCGGACGGGCCGCCATCGCTGCTGCCCGGTGGCCCTGGTCGGTCACTGTTACCAAAGTCCCGCGCGATCGTAGCAGGGACTTCGCCTGATCTCACCCGGCGCAGCCTAGAATCCCCAGCCGAGTATGTCCTCAGAGAGCGGGGCGTCACTGCTGCCGCAGAGTCGGCGGATGCGGCCCGACGCCCCCACCGTGCTCCTGGTGGCGGTCGCCATCCTGGCCTTCGCCGCCTTCACCCAGCCCCAGTTCGACCCCGACTTCTGGTGGCACCTCCGGGTGGGGCTCGACATCCTGGCGTCGGGCGTACCTCAGCACAACGACTACACCTTCACTGCCGCGACCCATGCATTCATCACCCAGGAGTGGGGCGCGGAGGCCATATACGCCTTTCTCTATCGCAGCCTCGGAATGGCCGCGGTGATCCTCCTGATGACCCTGGTCACCTGGGTGGGGTTCGCCTTCGGGGTTGCCCGGGCCAACCGCCAGGGACTCTCGCGCTGGATCCTGGCCCTGGCTGCCGTTCTGGTGATCATCTCGGGGCTGCAGATCTGGGGGCCAAGCCCGCAGATGTTCACCTTCGGGCTGCTGGGGGTGCTCCTGGTGCTGCTCGACTCCTACCGGCGCCACCCCTCGCGCTGGCTCCTGCTCTGGCTGCTGCCCCTGTTCGTGGTGTGGGGCAACCTTCATGGCGGCTTCGTGGTCGGGGTTGGGGTGGTCGCAGTCTTCCTGGTGGGCGAGGTGATCAGCACCTGGCTTAGCGACCCCAACTCGCTGCCCCGGCAGCGCCTGGTCGACCTGGGCGGGGCGCTGGTGCTCTGCCTGCTGGCGCCCATGGTCAACCCCAACGGCTGGGGTCTGTACCTGTATCCGATCCGCCTGCTGCTGAGCCCGGTGGCCCAAGCCCACCTCGACGAGTGGCAGCCGCCCAACTTCCACGCCCTGGCCTCGGTGCCGGTGCTGATCCTTCTGCTGGCGACCCTGCTGGCGGCCCGCTGGGCCAGGCACACCCGCCCTGCCGACACATTGCTGGCCCTGGCCGGGACGGTACTGCTCCTCTACGCAGTCCGGGACATCCCGCTCTTTGCGATTCTGGTCCTGCCACTGTTCACTGACGGCCTCCAGGGGCTGGTCGACCACATCCGGACCGCGCGCCGCCTGGCAGTGCCCCGACGCCGTCCTCCCGCGCCCCGCTGGTTCGTGGCGGTGGTCCTGGTACTGGTGACCGCGGTGAGCGTGGTGCGGATCTCCCAGGAACTGCAGAGCCCGGACAATCAGCTGCAAGGATCGGCCTATCCCGTCCAGGTGGGCCGGGTGATCTGCCATGGCCCCAGCGCCAGGGTCCTCGCCCCCTACGGTAGGTCGGGCTGGCTGCTCTACCGCATCGACCACCGCGATCCCGCGGGCCGCAGCTGTGCCGAGGACCGGCTCTTCATCTTTGGCGAGGTCGATCTGATGGGCTCCAGGGTGATCTCCCAGTACCTCGCCGCCGTCGCCGCCGACCCCGGGACCATGGCGACTTTGCGCAAGTATCAGGTGAGCCTGGTTTGGCAGGGGCGCGAGTCCCCCCTCAGCCGACTGCTGGAGCAGCAGCCGGGGTGGACCTGTGTCTTCGCCAGCAAGCGCAATCTGCTCTTTGCCAGCCCCGGCCACGCGGGCGGCTGGCACGCTTCTCGGGCTGGCTGTCCCAGCTGAGTTGCGGCCACCCCTCTCGACCACGCCACCCACTCTTCGCTGCCTTGAGTCCGCAGTCGACCAGGGAGCGGGCGCGCCGAAGCGCCGGTCGCGCCGTACAGAGAGGGTGTCAGTTTGCGGCTGCCGGTCGGCCGGCCGCCTGGCATCACCGGGCGTCCGGCCGCTCGCTAGACCTCCGCTGCGGCTGGATCCTCGGCGCTGGGGAGTCTCCCACTTCTGAGTTCATCGCGGTTGTCCGGGAGCGGAGTGGACTACGGTGAGGAACGGCGGCCCTGGCAGCGGCCGGCCTCCCTCCCCAGGAAGGCCCGACAGGGTCAAGGATCGTCGGTGATGCCCGGCCAACGGGTGGCCGGGAGTTCCCCACGCATCGGTCCCGGATCAATCTGGAGCACCTAGGTTTGCCGGGTCTAGGTCGGAGGTGGGTTGCAATACCCAAGCGCCGCATCGCGGTTGTCACCGACGTTCCCGCCCAGGTGGCGCGCTGCCACTGCCTGTGCCTCGACTGAGCCTGCGCTGAGGTGGTCCTGGCGGTGAGCCGGGCCGGGACGGAGTTCGACCCCACCGGCGTCCGGGCTGGTGCCGCCGCGCACTTCGCGTTTGCCCCACCTGGGGAGGTGCGCCTGCCGACTCCTGCCCGGTTGATGAGGCCCGTAGGCTCCAGGGCTAGGCGGGACGTCGGCGGTACCCCAGCTTCCCCTGGGGCCGATCGAAGATGGCGGACCAATTTGCTCGCACCAGGGCTCGGACCGGCAGGGGGAGTTAGACCAGCGGTCGGGCTTTCTTGTGGGTCATCGATAGCCGACCGGGCCTGCGCCCGGCTCCAGCGGCGCTCGATTCACCTCTGCCCGGGGCTCGCCCCACAGCGACCGAGGGCTGAGTGAGCCGGGCACGCGAGCTGCTGGCGGGGTCCGCCGACGGGGGAGTCGGGTCACCGAAGTTGTCCCGACGCGTCGTGACCGGGCTGCGCTACCTGTTGGTAACAGCGGTGCTGGTCACGGTGGTGGGGCTGGTGGGAAGGTTGCTGGCCTGGCCCCTAATCACCAGCACCGTCGGTCCGACCGCCTACGTGTTCGCCAGCCACCCCGATACCGAATCGGCGCGAGCGCGCAACGCGGTGGTTGGTCACACCTGTGCTCTCGCGGTGGGACTGGCTTCCCTCGCGATCTTCGGGCTCTGGAACTATCCCTCGGTGAGTGCCATAGGCGCTCCGACCCTGGCCCAGGTGGGGGCGGCCGCGGTCGCCACCGGGGGCACGCTGCTGCTGCTGGAGCTGCTGCGCTCTCACCACGCCCCCGCCGCCGCCACCGCTCTCCTGGTCTCGACAGGCCTGGCCAAGCCCGGTCCCGGGTTGATCGGCCTGGTCCTGGGCTTGGCTATGGTGATCGCACTCGGACCGTACTTCAGCCGCTGGCCCGTCCTCCCGGGACGGCCGCGCTCAGATGGTCGGTAGGCACGATCGCCAGCGGCGCCCGGCTGAGGCCCTTTGGCGTTGCGGTCGGGGCTCCGTCCCTGCTGACCGCCGCCTGGACATCTCGAAGGCGCCGCGCGGCACGAGATCGCTAGGGGTTGGCTCGAGTCGGCCATGCACGGGGTCCTGATGGGCGCCGGCGCCTCAGGGAGCCGAGCAGGGGGCAGCGGAGCCGACCTCAGCCGAGGTCGAGATGTGAGTACTGCTGGCGGAGCACCTTCTTGTCGAACTTGCCCACGCTGGTCTTGGGCACCTCCTCCAGGAAAACGATCTCGTCGGGCAGCCAGAACTTGGCCACCCGGGGAGCCAGGAACTCCAGCAGCTCCTCCTTGGTGAGATC
>JBOHUH010000031.1:0-64260 GCA_050733915.1 Candidatus Dormibacteria bacterium
CGAACCCAGGACCTGGGCTTTATAAGAACCCTGCTCTAACCAGCTGAGCTACGGGCCGGCGCCGGCGACGCCAACCTGGGCATCCTACTTGACCCCACCGGGAGCGGCGCGGCTAAGGGTCCGGTCGCCAGCTGTCGCGGCTCAGGGGGTCGTCTGTCGGAGCAGATTGGTGGGGAGATGCGGGCTGGTCGTGGGCGGCTGATTACCTCACCCCTCTGGCGTCGTCGTGGCCTGGGCCGGCCGTTCCACTGGCACTCGACCGGTGACCCGCTGCGAACCCGGAAGCCAGCGCGGTGACCCACCTAGTGGCGGGCCTCTCGCGAGCGGCGCTTACCCGGCTACGGTCGCGGGATCTGGAGCTGGTCGGGCCGCGATGCGGTGCGGAGCTCCGCTACGAGAGATGGGCGAGCTTTGAGGTCTCTCGGAGAACTCAGCCCGAACTGCCCGCCGCCGGCCGGTGCCGCGCCTGCGAGAGCGGCCGGCGGGTCGCCGACCCTGACGGACCAGACCCCCCAAGGAGCGTGGTGCAAGGGAGACGGTCGACTCCGTGGCCCCTCCTCGGGCCCGGGCGTCGGAGTCGCTGCTGACCGCTCTCGCCGGGTGTTGGTTGGCGCTCCCCGGTGCCGCCCCCGTGCTCGCGCTCGCGTCCACCGCCGAGCACCGGTGACCCGGGTCAGCTCACCACGGGCCGAAGGTGAGGGTGGCTCCCGCGGTGGTGGACGCGGTCGCGGCTTCTGGGCCGAAGTTGGTGCCGGCGACCGAGAGCTCCCTTTTGGGGCCGCGGTGGGGATCGGTCACCGCCACCGACCAGACCCAGGTGTCGCTTTGAGAAATCAGCAACTGGCTGGGAAAGAAGCCGCTGTGGAGCCAGAATCCCTCACCCTCGGTCTCGGTATTGGACATGGTGAAGGAGAGCACCACCAGCACCGAGCCCGAGCCCTCACGGATCGCATACGCGGGGTAACCGCTGTGGGCGGAGTGGGAGGTGAAGCCCCCCGCTTCCGAGGCGATCGTCTCCGCCCAACTCTCCTCGGTGTCGTACCAGGCTGGGTCTGGAACCAGCGTCGAGGTCGTCCCATCCTGGAGAGCGGCGTTGGAGGCGGCCAGAACTGCCTGGACCGCGGCTGCCGGGGTGGCGGTGAGTCGCTTGGCCTGGGCTCGAGAGAGGGGCCTGGTGGCGGCGCTCGACCTCGCCAGGCGCGGTCGGCGGTGGAGCATGACGGTGGTCTGGACCAACCAGTGGGCCCGCGCCGAGGACCGCACGAAGATGATCAGCCAATTGTTGTTGGTGCGCTTGCCAGCCTCGGTTTGGCGGATCGCGGTCAGGGCCAAGAAGGTTTGCGGGTACGAGCCATCACTCAAGGTCCGGAAGGTGGTCCGGCCGTAGTGGATCTGGCTCGGCGCGGTCGCGGGAGAGTACTGACTTGCTCCTAGCGCCTCCGCCAGCTGGGGGTTCTCGGTAGTCAGGGTGGAGCCGGGATCCTCACGCCACTCCCGGAGCAGCTCGCGTTGTGCCTTGAGCGTTGGAAACGACGGTGACCGGGCGCCCGCAGGGACTATGGCGACTGCTCCGACCACCCAAGCCAAGGCGGTTAGCAGCGCCACCAACCCCAGGGAGCGACTCCATGGCGGCGGGCTCGAGGCGCGACGGGACTGGTGCATTGGCGGTGCCTGAGCGGAGTTGCCGACTGCGTGGCGGACCTGGGTGCGGTTCGCGAGCCCACCCCCATTGTCGTACGTCGGCACTGGGCAAAAGGTTTCTCCTCGAGGGTCCTTGCCGTGCCACCCAGTCCACGCTTGCCCAGCCGAGGATGATGGCCGGGGTGACCCTGATGAACTCCCCCGGGGAGGTGTGCCGACAGTACCGCGATGGTGCCCACCTGGCGGCCCGCCAGGACCTCTACCGGCGCTTTGGGGTTGCCGTCACCGGCTGGCAGAATTTCGTGTTCGATCTGCTCCGGCTGCCCTCCCGGGCGCGGATCCTGGAGGTGGGTTGCGGCCGCGGCGACCTCTGGGTGGACAACCGCAGCCGCCTTCCCGGCGGCTGGGAGGTGACCCTCAGCGATCTCTCCCCAGGGATGGTCCAGGAAACCAGAGAGCGTCTCGGAGCAGGATCTCAATTTCACTTGGTGGTGGCCGAGCTGGGCAGCCTGCCGTTCCGTGCAGCCAGCTTTGACGGGGTGATCGCCAACCACATGCTGTATCACCTGGCCGACCTGGATGTGGGGCTCAGCGACCGGCACCGGGTGCTGGCTCGGTCAGGGTTGCTGATCGCCGCCACCAACGGCCCCCACCACCTGGGCCAGCTCGACCAACTGGCGGCGCGGCTGGGCCCACCGGTCGGCCCGCGCAGCCATCCCAGGACCGCCTTCGACCTGGTTACCGGGCCGGAGCGAATCCGCCCCTGGTTCGGTCAGCTCACCGTTGCCCGCCACCCCGAGGAGATCCGGGTGACCGATCCGGAGCCGCTGATCGCCTACCTGCGCTCCCTTCCCGGGCCCCGACTGGGCGCGCGGCGCGCGTCGGCGGCCCGCCGCTTCCTCGGCGCCGAGATCGAACGCCGGGGCTTCTGGGGGATAGGCGTTGACGCCGGGGTGATCCGGGGCCGCCGCCGCGCCAGACCGCTGCGCTCGGCCTAGTCGGCCAGCACCAGGTTGACCTGGCGGTCGGGCACCACGAAGACCCGCTCCGGGGCGCTCCCATCCAGCCAGTGCTGAATTCGGGGCAGGGCCAGGGCGGCGCGCTCCAGAGCGGCCGGGTCCGATCCCGCCGGCACCAGCAGCTGGTCCCGCTTCTTGCCGTTGATGCAGACCACCACCACCACCTGTGCCTCGGCCACCAGGGCCGGGTCGGCGACCGGCCAGGGCTGCCGGTGCACTGAGTAGGGCTGGTCGAGGCGCTCCCAGAGCTCCTCGGCGAGATGGGGGCAGTAGGGCGCGAGAAGCAGACTGAGGGTCTCCAGGGCCACCTTGGGCACCGGCCCCTGGTGCTCGCGGAGCCGCTTCAGGAAGATCATCATCGCCGCGATCGCGGTGTTGTACTTGCGCTCCGGGGTGTCCTGGGTGACCTGGCGGATGCAGCGGTGCCGGGCCCGGGCCAGCTCCACCGGCTCGGCGCTTGCGCTGTCGTCCAAGCGCTCCAGCAGGCGCAGCACCTGGCCCAGAAAGCGGTAGGGGCCGTTGATCCCGGAGTCGACGAAGTTGAGGGTGTCCCGGTAGGGCCCCATGGAGAGCAGGTAAAGGCGGAAGGCGTCGGCCCCGTAGCGTTCGATGTACTCGTCAGGAACCACCACGTTGCCGCGGGATTTCGACATCTTGGCTCCGCCCATCACGATGGTCCCGTGGGCCCGCAGCTGCTCAAACGGCTCCTCGAACTCGAGGTGCCCCAGCTGGTGCAGGGCCATGGTCACGAAGCGGGAGTAGAGCAGGTGCAGCACCGCGTGCTCGTTGCCGGCGTCGTAATAGGTCACCGGGAGCCATTTGCGGGTGAGCTCTCGGTCGAAGGCGACGTCGTCGCGGTCCGCCGAGGGATAGCGCAGGAAGTACCACGAACTGTCGAGGAAGGTGTCGGAGACGTCGGTGTCGCGGCGGGCGGGACCATGGCACTTCGGACAGGTCGTGTTGATGAAGTTGGGGTCGCGGGCCAGCGGCGACTCCCCAGTTCCCAGGGGCCGGAAGTCCTCGATGTAGGGCAGCAGCACCGGGAGCTCCTCCTCGGGCACCGGAACCGGGCCGCAGCTTGGGCAGTGGACCGCGGGGATCGGCGGGCCCCAGTAGCGCTGCCGGGAGATCCCCCAGTCGCGCAGCTTGTAGGTGAGGTGGGGCTGGCCCAGACCCGCCTCCGCCAGGGCGGCGGTGATCAGCTCCCGGGCCGGGTCGGGGGCTTCGATGCCGTCGAACTGGGCGCTGTTGATCAGCTCGCCGGAGCCGCCGTGGGCCCCGCCCCCCCCGCCTCCTGAGACCACCTCGGTGATCTTGAGGTTGTGGCGCCGCGCGAAGTCGTGGTCGCGCGGGTCGTGGCCGGGGACCGCCATGATCGCCCCGGTCCCGTAGTCGGAGAGGACGTACTCGGCGGTGTAGATGGGGATCCGGGTCCCGCTCAAGGGGTTGATCGCGTCCCGGCCCAATGGCATTCCCCTGGTCGAGCTCTCCTCGTCGCGCAACCCCGCGATCCGCCGCCGTGTGGCCGCGGCCGCGAAGGCGATCACCTCGTCACGGCGCTCCGGAGACGCCAGCTCCTGGGTCCGGGGGTGGTCGGGGGCCAGCACCATGAAGGTGGCCCCGAAGATGGTGTCGGCCCGGGTGGAGAAGACCCGCAGCGGATCCTCCCCCTCGATCGGGAAATCGATCAGGGCCCCCTGACTGCGCCCGATCCAGTGGCGCTGGAGCAGCTTGGTGCTCTCCGACCAGTCCAGCTCATCGAGGTTCTTTAGGAGGCGCTCGGTGAAGGCGCTGATCCGCAGGAACCACTGCTCCAGCTCGCGCTCGGTGACCAATGCGCCGCAGCGCTCGCAGCTGCCGTCCGCGAGCACCTGCTCGTCGGCGAGGACGGTAAGGTCCTGGGGGCACCACTTGACGTTGCGCCGGGCGCGGTAGGCGAAGCCCCCCTTCCAGAGGGTGAGGAAGAGCCACTGGGTCCAGCGGTAGTAGGCGGGATCGGTGGTGTCCACCGTCTTGCTCCAGTCGAACTGGGCGCCCAGCTGGTGCAGCTGGGCGCCGAAGCGGGCCACGTTGCTGGCGATCAGCTCCCTGGGGTGGCGGCCGACCTTGAGGGCAAAGTTCTCGCTGTGGATCCCAAAGGCGTCGTAGCCGATCGGCTCAAAGACGTCGTAGCCCTGCATCCGCTGGAAGCGGCCGTGGGTGTCGGCGCCGGAGTAGGCGAACATGTTGCCCACGTGCAGTCCCTCCGCCGAGGGATAGGGAAACATCATGAGGTTGTAGTAGGGGCGGCGGGCGTCAGCCAGGTCGACCCGGTCGATGGCGCTGGCCTGCCAGCGAGCCTGCCACTTGGCCTCGATGGCATGGTGATCGTAACCGGAGTTCATGGGTGGCAGTTGATGATACCGAGCCTTCTCGGACCATCTGGGACGGTCGCCTATACTCCGCCCCGGTCGAGCGCCCTCTTCGGAGGCGCGGGGTGGCGCGGCGCAGAGTTGAGGAGCAGGAGTGGCGGAGAGCCGGCTGAGTGGGGGCACCACGCCGCGCCGCAAGGCGCCCCGGCTACGGGCCGGACGGCGCCTTCGCGAGCGTCACAATTTCGTGGGCTTCCACGGTCACGGCCTGCTCGCGCTGATCTTCTTCGCGATCCTCGCCCTCTCGGTGCTGGGGGTGGGACTGGGAGTCGCCTCGCTGACCATCTTCGCGGTGGGCGGGGGCAACGGCTCAGGGAATTCCGGGGTGGTCACCCGGAGCTCGCCGAGTCCCAGCCCCGCGGCGACCGCCGCCCTGGTGGGGCACCCTCTCGATGGCACCATCGTCGGGCTCTGGGCGGCGGAGAACCTGATCGCCGTCCAGCCCTCGGCCGGGCAGCCGGTGCAGGCCACCATCACCAGCAAGTCGACCATCACCCGAGGTGGGGCCGCCAGCACCATCGACGATCTGATCCCCGGGGACGCGGTGGTGGTGACCTTCAAAAGGGGTCCCAAGGGCACCCTGGTGGTGGTCAGCCTGACCGACGTCGAAACGGTGCCCACCAACACCCCGAGCGGGTCGATCAGCCCTCTGCCCAACGTCACCCCGACCCCCGTCTACACGCCGAACCCGCAGCCGCAGCCGCAGCCGACGCCCAACCCCTCCAAGGGGCCCATCCCAGCTCCCTAGCGGCGGGTCAGCGGGAGAGCTGAGACTCCAGGGGCAGCTCGATCCCCCGCCGGGCCAGAACCTCGAGCGGCGCCTCCTGGGCGACTCGCGCCACCGCCTCGGCGCCGAGACCGCTGCCCGCCAGCACCTGTTGCGCCCGCTCCGCCGTGAGCAGGCTCTCGGGGCGGTGGGCGTCCGAGTCCAGCAGCAGCGCCGCGCCCACCTCCCGGGCCACCTGGGCGACGTGGCCATTGGTCAGGCCGTGCAGGCCGGCGGCGCTGATCTCGAGGTGAATCTGGTTGCGCCCGGCCCGTTCAGCGGCCTCCGTGGTGATCAGGCCGGGGTGACCCAGGATGTCGACGTCAGGGCAGCTGCTGGCGGCAAGATTCAGCCCCGGCTGGGGGAAGTCCCCCAGGGTCTCGCCGTGAACCACCACCAGGAGGGCCCCCAGGGAGCGGGCCTGGGCGGCCACCCTGGCTACCCGCTCGGGAGCCACCCTGGTCACCTCGACCGCGGGGATGGCGACCATGCCCAGCTCAGCGCTGACCCGCAGGCAGGCGGCGACGATCTTGGGCACCGTGGAGCCTACCGAGCCCTCATCCACGTGGTCGCTGCAGACGTAGGCGGCGTAACCGTTCTGCTGGCAGCGCCGGGCCATCTCCAGGGCGTCGGCGTGGCCGTCCGAGATGGTGGTGTGGGTATGGAAGTCGAACACCGGCATCGGTCCAGCTTAGGGCAAGCCGGGTCGCCCCCGACCCCGGCTGGCGGCCTCGATCAGCCCTGCGCCGAGGAGCGGGCGGCGGCCGCCGCCAGCCGCAGCAGCACGCCGTCGCGGAGGCCGCGCTCGGTGACCACCAGCTGACTCGCCTGGTAGCGGTCGAGGAGCCCCTGCAGGATCAGCGACCCCCCAGCCAGCAGCCGGGCCCGCTCCGGGCTCAGCCCGGTCCGCCGCGCCACCTCGGAGCTGGGGTGACGGGCGGTGAGCCGGACCGCCCGCTCCACGCTCTCGCGGGCCAGGACCAACCAGGGCTCGCGCTCCGGCTCGTCGCGGAGCTCGGCCCCGGCGTCGGCAAATGCCTTCCAGCGCCCCAGCAGCACCGGCAGGTTGGCGGCGCTGCCCCCGGTGGCGATCAGTACCTGTGCCGCCGGGGCATCGGGGGCCGCCTCCAGGGCCATCGAGATCCGCAGCGCGGCATCGACCGCCTGCCGCGCGGTCGGCGGGTCGGCGGCCCGGGTCTCCCGGAGGATGCGGTCCGAGCCCAGCTTGAGGCTGGTGCCCCGGGTGGGCCGGCTGCCTCGTCCCTGGACCACCTCGGTGCTGCCCCCGCCCACGTCGACCAGGGTTGCCGCCTCCCCGGGGGGCACCCTGAACGAGGTCCCGCCGAGGTAGCTGAGCTGAGCCTCCATCTCTCCGCTAAGGATCCGCAGCCGGAGCCGGGTCAGCTCCCGCACCCGGTCCACCAGGGCGGCGCCGTCCTCCGCCTGGCGCAGCGCCTCGGTGCCCACCACTCCGATCCGCTCGGCGCCGTCCGCGGCGGCGGCCTGGCGCAGCCGCTGGATCAACTCCGCGGTGCGCTGGCGCAGCTCGGCGCCGAGGTCCCCGGCCTCCGCCACCCGCCGTCCCAGGCCCAGCATCTCGACCGCGTGGCGGCGCTGGGTGCCGCCCCGCTCGCCGACGCTGGCGACCAGGAGGTGGACGGTGTTGGAACCGACGTCAATCGCCGCCAGGCGACCTTTCAGGGGTCCTCGTCCTCATCCTCGGTGGGCTCCATGCGGACCAGGACGTTGCCCTGGCCGTCGAGCCGGACGTCGAAGTGCTTTAGAAAGATGGCGTCTGAAATCGGCGAGATCCCGGTGCGGACGTCGTAGGTCTCGCCGTCGAGGGGGCAGGTGACCACGTGGCCGCGGAGCTCTCCCTCGCCGATCGAGCCGCCGCTGGCGCAGCTGTTCTCCAGGGCGTGAAACACCTCGTCCACGTGGAAGATGGCCACCTCGACGCCGTCGGCGTCGATGACCCGCCCCGTGCCCTGGGGGATATCGTCCACTGCGCAGATCGCCACAAAGCCAGCCACCGCGGCGATTATGCCGAATGAGTCGGCAGTTGCAGTCCCCGGACGGACGAGTCGCTCTCAGCCCAGGGCGTTGAGCGCCTGCCTGATCTCGGCGCCCACCTGGGGGTCGGCCTCCTCAGGGCGGGCCCTGGTCAGCGCCCGGCTCGCTGCCGTCCCTCCCAGCTCCCCAAGGGCCCAGGCGCAGGCACCCCGAACCACGCCCGAGGGATGGCTCCCCAGCGCCCGCGCCAGGGCGGAGACGGCGGCTCCGTCCCCGGAGTTGCCGAGCGCGATCGCGGCGTTGCGGGCCAGGCGCTCCCGACCGCTACGCCGGATGGTGGTGCCGGCGTAGCGGAGCTGGAAGGCCTCCTCGCTGATGTCCAGCAGCTCGACCAGGTCCGGGAAGGGCACCGGCCCGCGGATGCAGGAGCTGGGGCCGCTCGGAAGTGGTGCCGGACTCAGACGCGAGTTGATCGGGCAGGCCTCCTGGCAGAGGTCGCAGCCGAAGACCCAGGTTCCCATTGGTCGGCGCAGGTCGCCGGGAATCGGCCCCTGGTGCTCGATGGTCAGGTAGCTGATGCAGCGTGGCGCGTCTATGACTCCGGGGCGCACCAGGGCTCCAGTGGGGCAGCTGGGCAGGCAGGCCCGGCAGCTACCGCAGCTGCGCTGCGACCTGCGGTCGGGGTCCAGCTCGAGGCTGAGCACCAGGGAGGCCAGCAGGGCGTAGGAGCCGGAGGAGCGGGTGATCAGCTGGGTGTGCTTGCCGCAGAAGCCCAACCCCGCCCGCTCGGCGATGGCCCGGTCGAAGGCCCGACCATGGTCCACAAAGCGGTGCGCTCGGAGCCCGGGGACGCGCTGGCGGAGCGTTGCTAGGAGCCGCCCCAGGGCGTGGTCCAGACGGCGGTGGTAGTCCTCGCCCATGGCAAAGCTGGCGATCCGGCCCCGGGGCCTCCCCCGGGGGGCCGGGAGCGCTCCGGGTGGGCCTAGAGGCGGGGAGGCCGGCGGGTAGGGATAGCTGAGTGCCACCAGGCTGCGACCCCAGGAGAAGCGTCGGCGCAGGTCGGTTGCCTGCTCGACCCGCTCCTCGGTGTACCAGGGCATCCCCGCCAGCCGGCCCTCCTCCAGGGCCCGGTAGGCCCGGCTGGCCGCCTTGGTGAAGGGGGCGAGGTCGGTCACCCCGACCTCGCTGAACCCCTGGCGACGCGCCTCGATCTCGAGCAGCTGGCGCAGGGGTAGGAGAGTCGGCGGCGCGATACTGGTGGGCGCCATGCCGACATTGTCCAGTCCCGCCGGGCCATGACCGCCGCGATGACCGACTCTGAGCTTACCGCGAGGCTGCGGGGCCTGATCTCCTCCGGCCCCGCCAGTGACAGCCTGCTGGTCACCCAACCCCGCCCCGGCGAGGTGGTGGTGCAGGCGCATCCCACCTCCAACTTTGTGGTGGTGCTCACGCCCCCAGTGCGGCAGGAGCTGGAGTCGGCGCTGCGAAGCTGGATCCCCGACCTGCGGCAGGTGCGCTTCGACCCCCATCACTGAGCCGTCCCCGGGCCCGGCCCGGGAAGCGTGCCTGCCATGCGCCACCAATCCTGCCCCACCCGGGCTGGGCACACTGAGGAGGAAACCCGAGTGCTAGCCAAGGCAACCGAGACCGCGGCAACCGAGGTCAGGGCCGACGCCCTGGTGCTGCCCTACTTCCAGTCCGTGCCGCTGGGGTCCGCCCTGGCCGGGGTCGACCGCGCCCTCGATGGACTGCTCAGCCGTATGCACGATCAGCACGAGGCGACCGGGGCCTTCCCCAAGCGCACCCTGGTCACCACCATGGGGCGGATCCCGGCGGCCCGGGTGGTGTTGCTGGGACTGGGTCGGGCCCGGGATCTGGACGGCTACCGTCTCCGCAACGCGCTCCAGTTCGCGGTCCGGGACACCCGGAGTGTCTGCTCCCGCCTGGCGGTGCTGATCGACCCCGCCGTGGTGGCCCAGCTCGCGGACCGCGACCCGCTCCAAGGGGACCCCGTCGCCGTGGCTCGGGCGGTTGCCGAAGGGGTGGGTCTGGGGAACTACCACCTGGGCCAGCTCAAGAGCGCCGAGGACGCCGGTGCCGTCGAGGAGCTGGAGGTGCTGGGATTGGGGTCTGGCTCAGCGGTCGAGGCCGCCCTGGCCGACGGCATGGCGATGGCGGAGGTGACCAACCGGGCCCGTTTCCTGCAGTGGCAGCCCGGCAACCAGATGACCCCAACGGAGCTGGCGGCGGAGGCGGAGCGAGTGGCCCAGGCGAACCAGCTGGAGCTGGAGGTACTGGACCGCCCCGACATGGAGCGGCTCGGCATGGGGGCGCTCCTGGCGGTGGCCCGGGGCTCCCACGAACCACCCAAGCTGGTCGCCCTGCGCTACCGGCCCCGCGAGGGAGCCACCTCGGACAAGGTGCTGGGCCTGGTGGGGAAGGGGATCACCTTCGACACCGGGGGCATCTCTCTCAAGCCCAACGCCGGGATGGTGGCGATGAAGGCCGACATGAGCGGTGCCGCCGCGGTGATCGAGGCCATGGCCCTGGTGGCCCAGCGGCAGGCGCCGATCCAGGTGCTGGCTGTGGCCGCGATCACCGAGAACATGCCCGGCGGGGGAGCGGTCAAGCCCGGCGACGTGGTCCAGGCGATGAACGGCAAGTCGATCGAGATCAACAACACTGACGCCGAGGGGCGGCTGGTCCTCGCCGACGCCCTGGGCTTCGCCGCCGACCGGGGCGCGACCCACCTGGTCGACGTGTCGACCCTGACCGGGGGAGCGGTGGTGGCCCTGGGGCAGGCAGTGACCGCGGCGATGGGCACCAGCCCCGAGCTCCTGAACCAGCTGCGCCGGGCCGGCGCCCTGGCCGGGGAGCGGATCTGGGAACTGCCCCTGTTCCCCGAGTACGAGGTGGCCCTGACCTGCGAGATCGCCGACATCCACAACACCTCAGGCACCCCCGGCGCCAGCGCCATCAACGGAGGCATCTTCCTGCGCCAGTTCACCGGAGAGCTGCCCTGGGTCCACCTCGACATTGCCGGCACCGCCTACCACATGGAGGCGCTCTGGAAGCCGGTGGTTCCGCACGGCCCCTCGGGGGTGATGACCAGGACCCTGGCCCACCTGCCCTTCCAGATGGTCTAACTGGGTCGCCGACCAGGTGCCCGGGGATCAGCCCGGCGGTGCCCCCCCGACCAGCTCGAACGGGCCGGAGCCGTCCCCAGGCAGGCGGCGCGCCCGGCCCTCCCGCTCCAGCTTCTCCAGATGGGCCTGCAGCGTGCCTGCGGCCATTTTGAGCACCGCGTCGGGGTAGCCGGGATAGACGGCGGGGACCAGTTCGGGGGCGGTGGCCGGCCCCCGGCGCAGCAGTCCCAGGATCTGCTGCTCCCGCGCCAGCCGATGTGCGACCAGCTCGCGGATCGCCGCCTCCGCGTCCTCGATCGGCTCCCCGTGCCCGGGGAGCAGGCGGCTCGCTCCCAAGCCCCGGGTTCGCTCCAGGGACTCCAGATAGGCCGCCATGTCGCCGTCCGGAGGCACCACCAGGCTGGTGCTGCCCTGGAGCACATGGTCGCCGGTGAAGAGAACGCGCGACTCCTCATCGAAGAAGCAGACGTGGTCCGAGGCATGCCCCGGGGTGTGGACGGCCAGCAGCGCGCTGTCGCCCACCAGCAGCCGGTCCCCGTCGTGCAGGGGCAGCTCCCCGTGGGCCAGGGCCCGCCGGAAGTGGAGCGCCAGCGGGGCCCCGGTGAGCTGGCAGAGGCGCTCAGCCCCCTCCAGATGGTCGAGGTGATGATGGGTGCAGGCGATGATGGCCACCCTTCCGATTCGGGAAGCCATCTCGAGGACGCGGTCCAGATGCCCTTCGTCGGCAGGGCCGGGGTCGATCACCACTGACTGTACGTGGCCGAAGATCCAGGTGTTGGTGCCCTGGCCGGTGAGGGGCCCGGGGTTGGGTGCCCGTACCAGGAGCGCATCCGCGCCCGGGCTCATCCGCCACCCCCCGGGCCGGTGCCCGACGTCGCATCCAGGTCGAGTCCCGGGTAGCGCTCCGAGGTCATCTCCTCGAGCCGGGGCTGGATCCGATCCACCCGCCAGCCCGCGGCGGCCCGTAGGGCGGCGGCGACACTGGGCTGCGACTTCAGCTGGGAGAGCAGCGAGCGGGTCGGGGGCAGGAGCAGAGTCCGGCCCTGCTCGGCCTCCGCCAGCGCCGCCCCCGGCTCTGCCCAGCGCATCGCGTCAACCTCTCCTTGGTCAACCAGGCTGGGGTCCTGACCCGGTGGCAAGCCGGCCAGGAAGAAGCGGGTGTCGAAGATCCGGGGCAGGCCCTCCGGGGTGACCCAGTGAGCGCAGAAGTGAAGGTCCTCCCAAGCCGGGCGGAGCCCCGCCCTGCGCATGCCCTCGAGCAGAGCTCGAGGGACGGCCGCCCCAGGCCCTTGCCGGAGCGGCGCCAGAGCCGCGAGTGCGCGAGGCGAGCTGGGAAGGCCGCCGCGCTCGCGGGCCAGGAGTACCCCACACTCCTCGAAGGTCTCCCGAATCGCGGCGACCGCTAGGCCGGGGTCGACCGCCAGCTGGTCCGCGCCACCGTCGAGCAGCTCCTGCCAGCTGGGCTCGAGGTCGGCTGGGTCGACCGAGCCCCCCGGGAAGACCTCCGCCGAGGCCGCGAAGGCGCTCCCTGCCGGGCGGCGAAGCAGGAGCACCTCTAGGTGGTCTTGGTGCCCTCCCTGAGCCGACCCGTCCCGCAGCAGCGCCACGGTGGCGGCGTCGCGGCGGATGGACCCGCTCAGGTCAGAATCCGGCGCGGTCGGAGAGGCGTCGGCCGCGGCTCAGCCGGCGGCGTCGCCGCGCTCGGAGAAACTGAGTATTTGGCGTGGGTGGATGAGCGCGAACGAGCGCTGGATGGTGACCCGCTCATGAGTCAGTGCGGGCAGCCAGACGGCGTTGAGGTTGCGCACCGGAAGGAAGTCGTCGACGCTGCGCTCCAGGGTCTCGCGGAGGCTGAGGCGGGGCTCCAGGAACACCTCGCAAACCAACGAGAAAGTGTCGATGGTGAGGGCCACTTGGCGCGCCACCTTGGTCTCCAGCAGCGCCCGCCGTCCGCCGTTGTCGGCGGCGCTCTCCCCGATCGGGACCACCATCAACAGGGAGCGCTTGGCCACCATCGCCGAGTCCTCGACGGTGCTGATCACCGGGTAGGTGCTGGCCAACGGTTCCAGGGTGAGGTGCTGCACCTCCATAAACTCAGTCATCCGATTGACCACATCGGTGAGCCGCAGCGGCGGCACGACCTCGATGTCCCCGCTGAGCTTCAAGAAAGAACTGAACAGCTCAACCCTTTCCCAGTTCTCCACGAGGCGGCAGTATACGGGAGTGCCGCCCCCATCTCAGAGGCCGCCGCGTTGAAGTGACAAACCGTCTCGACATGGAGCGTCTGCGGCGGGTTTTGCCGGCTGCCCAACTGACCTTCAGTCCCCGTCTCTACGCGCAGGTGGGGAGCACCCAGGATCTGGCGCGTGACGGCGCCAGGGCCGGGGCGCCGGAAGGCCTGGTGATCTTCGCCGATCAGCAGCTGGCCGGGAGGGGGCGGGCCGGGCGCAGCTGGCTGGCCCCGCCAGGGAGCGCTCTGATGTTCTCGCTGCTGCTCCGGCCTCCCGCCGAGCTGTGGCCCTGGAGCACCCTGCCCCTGGTGGCCGGATTGGCCGTGGTGGAGGGGATCGCCGAGGCGGGTGGGCCGCGCGCTCTGCTCAAGTGGCCCAACGATTGCCTCTGCGGTGAGCGCAAGCTGGCCGGAATACTGGCCGAGGCCTGCTCCGAGCGGGGGCGGGTCACCGGGTTGGTGCTGGGGGTCGGCTGCAACCTCGCCTGGAAGGGTGTCGAACCCGGGCCGGAGCTCCTCGGCTTGGCCACCGCCTGTGACCTGGAGGGGCACCCGGTCGACCCCACCGAGCTCGCCGAGGCCATCTTGCTCCGGCTGGCGGCGCGCTACGTTGGCTGGGTCGCCCAGGGCTTCGGCCCGCTCCGGCGCGAGTGGCTGGAGCATGCCGCCTGGCTGGGGCGGGAAGTGGTGGCCAGCCACCCTTCGGGCAGGGTCAGGGGCCGGCTGCTGGACCTCTCGCAGCAGGGGGAGCTGATCGTGGAGACGGCCTCTGGCCGGGTCGCCATCTCCGCGGGAGAGGTGGAGGCGGTGGGCGTGCCGGCACTGCGGCTGGACTCGCCGGGCACGGACGACCCGGACCCGCCTTGAGCCGGCAGCGGCGCCGGGATGCGCCCCGGCAGATCGCCTCCGGTTGAGGTCGCGGAAGGGCCGAAGGCCGCCCCGGTGCGCCCAGCTGAGTTCGATCCGAGTTCCCGTCCATCTTGACGCCCCTGCGGGTGCCATCTAGGATTGACTTGTATGCCCACACCCAAAGTGAGGGATCCAGGTTTATCCGGACGCAGGGATTCAAGGGACAGAACTTGCCCACCATCTCAGAAACCTCCCACGAGATCTCCAAGCTCTATGAGTCCGATCACCTTGAGCGCCGCGAGCGCAACGCCCGCCGCAACAAGATCCTCTTTATCGATCGGCTCCTCAACGAACTCGAACAACTCAACATCGCGGAAGAGGTAGTGGTGCCTCTGACGCTGCGCAACCAGTGCCGTCGCCTGCTCGCCAAGGAGGGGCACCCCCTGGGCAGGCGTCGCGCCGAAGAAGTGGCCATCGCCGAGTGGATGGACGCCCTCTACGACGTCCAGGACGGGCTGATGTTCACCATCGGCGACGAGGACGAGTAGGCTAGATCTCAGCTAGGCAGCGTTCCCCAGTGGCCGCCACCCAGCGGCGGTAGTCGTTCGCCCCCATAGCTCAGCGGATAGAGCGCCGGCCTCCGGAGCCGGGTGCGCAGGTTCGAGTCCTGCTGGGGGTACCAGCGCCCCCGCGGTCAGGACTGGCCGGGAGCGGTGCGAGGGCCGTTCCACAACTACAACCGACGAGTCACCCGACGCCTCAGCCCTCCGCGAGACGACGCACCTTTGCTCGACGGTGCGGAGGCCAAGCCAAGGAGTGCATACCTCAAGTCCGAGTCGCCACATCACGCAATCGGGATCTGGGATTTTAGTTGTGCTGCGGACCGAGAGGGCAGTGGCAGCCATGCGTCCGGCATGGTTGCGCGAGGGGTTACGCACGTGTGCAGGCGCCGCGCAACCGCGCTGGAGGACCGTACCGGAATCCAGATTCTGACTAATTTTGATATGAGATAGCCCCGTCGTAGCTCGCTCCTCATGCAACTGCGTTGCGCTCAGGCGCAGGTGCGGCGAAAGCAGCAGCGCAGCGGCCACCCTGGCCGCCTGACGAATCCGACTGTGCCACCGCAGTCAATTCTGGATGACTTAGCGCTGCGGTACGCCGTGGGGGCGGCGGCGGTGTAACCGGTCCACGCTTGCGCACCGTGGGTCAAGCCCGTGGTTTGATACCAGCCTCGCTATCCAGGATCGGAGACGCGCGGAGCTGAGTTGGCTTGCGCGCCGCGGCGGTGCAGGGACTAGCGACAACTTGGTATCCCCCGCCACGGCTAGTGTGACTCAGCCCACGGGTGTTGGGGTGCAGGGTGGTTGCTCGATGCTGCCGCACCCCGATCAGTGCTCAGCGGTCTTCGAATCGACCCCGGTCCCGCCTTCCTCCTCAGCCAGAATCCGATACAGGTTTTGCCGCGTTTCCTTCATCAGTTGGGCGGCGTTGGCCACCTGCCCCGGGCTGCCCGCGTGGGCCACCTGGAGCAGAGCCACCGAGGCCTGGCGCATCAGCGAGAGCAGCTCGTGGATGTCGTCGCCCACCGCTCCCGACGCCTCCTCCCAGGGGGTACCGAACTCGGTACGGTGTTCCTCGGTGTAGGTCATGCCGGCGTCGCTTAAGGTGAGCAGGCGCTGACCGTCGACGTCCTCCGCGCGGACCAGGCCCTCGTCCTCGAGTTGCTGCAGCGCCGGATAGATGGAGCCTGGGCTGGGCTGCCAGACGCCCTTGCTGCGCTGGGCAATCTCCTGCATGAGCTGGTAGCCGTTGCGGGGGCGCTCAGCGAGCAGCAGCAGGGCGGCCGCCCGAACGTTCCCGCGCGGGGTCCGCGCTCCCCGAAAGCCGCGTGCCCGACCCCCGAAGCCGCGCCCGAAGGCGAGCGGGAAGTCGTTCCCGAAGGCGCCGAAGCGATGCCGGACCCGGGGATCCCGCATGCCCCGGTGGCCGCCTCTCCGGTCGTGGTCGTGTTCTCTTCCGAACTGGGTCATCACGATGTACTCCTAATCCACACATCCGATATGGTTACGTTAGCTCAGCGATATATCGGTTGTCAAGTGCGGACTCGGCGACTCGCTCCACGAGCGGGCTGGGAGCCGTCAGCAGCGGATGGTCCAGGAGTGGAGGTGGCGGTAGCCTCAGGGGACCGGGCCTGGCTCGCGGCGACCGGGTGCTCCGCCGGAGCCCGCATGGAGGCTGCTCATGACTCGGCGCGGCTGGCTGCTCTTCGGCGCAATGTGCTTGATCTGGGGCATCCCCTACCTCCTCATCAAGGTCGCGGTCCGTCACATCAGCCCCGCCGATCTGGTCTTCGGCCGCACCGCGATTGGCACCCTGCTGCTGCTGCCGGTGGCCCTCGGTCGGGGTCAGGTCCGCGTGGTGCTGGAGGAGTGGCGGCCGCTCCTGCTCTACTCGCTGGTGGAGATCGCCATCGCCTGGCTGCTGCTGTCCGACGCCGAGACCCGCATCTCCAGCTCCCTGTCCGGCCTGTTGGTGGCCGCGGTGCCGCTGGTCGGGGTGGTCCTGACCCGGCTGGGCGGGCGCCAGGAGCGGTTCACCCGGATCCGGCTGCTGGGGCTGCTGATGGGACTTGCCGGGGTGGCCGCGGTCCTGGGCTTCGACCTGGGGCACATCACCTTCCTCTCAATGGTGGAGATGGCAGCGGTCATCTGCTGCTACGCCCTGGGGCCACAGATCCTCGCCCGCCGCCTGGCCGAGCTGCCCAGCCTGGGTGTGGTCAGCTGCTCCCTCCTGATCTGCTCCGTCCTCTATGCCCCGGTGGCGATCGTGGAGCGCCCCCTGCAGGTGCCGTCGGTCTCGGTGATCGCGGCGGTGGTGGGGCTCGGGGTCATTTGCACCGCCCTCGCCTTCCTACTCTTCTTTGCCCTCATCACCGAGGTCGGCCCGGTGCGGGCCACCGTGATCACCTACATCAACCCGGCGGTGGCGGTGGCCCTCGGGGTGACCTTGCTTCACGAACCCTTCACCCCAGGGGTTGGGTTCGGCTTCGCCCTGGTGCTGGGGGGCTCGGTGCTGGCCACTCGCGGCAACCGCCCCGAGCCGGCGGCCGAGCCCCACCCGCTGGATCTGGGGTCGGGCCGGGCGGCACCGGGCGACCCCTAGGCCTGGCTCCGGCTAGGAGCAGGAGCGGCAATGGCCGACGAGGTCGAGCCGGTGGCTCTCCAGACGAAACCCGGAGGCGCTGGCGACCTCGCGGGCGGCGGCTCTGACGTCGGCCTCGAGGCGGGCGGGCGCGGTGACGTCGACCACCGAGCCGCAGTCGATGCAGACCAGGTGATGGTGGTGCCGGGTCAGCTCCTCGCTGAGCTCGTAGCGGGCGAACTCCCCGGTGAGCTGCACCCGGCGCACCACCGCGGCCTGCTCCAGGACCGCCAGGTTGCGGTAGGTGGTGCTGGGGGGCAGGTCGGGACCGACATCCACGATCTCGGTCACCGTGAGGGGCCGGCCGGCCCGCAGCAGCCGCTCCACCAGCAGCCGTCGTCCCGAGGTGTAGCGCTGGCGGATCCCGGCCAGCCGCGACCCCACCCCGACGTGGAGCCCCGGCTCTTGATCCTGGGCAAGTCCGGCGGGAGAGCCACCCGGCCTCTGCCGACTGCTCACCCTCACAAGGTACTCGCGAGCGCCGGGCGGCGCCGTCCCGCCAGCCAGGGCGCGCCTCGTACCGCTAGATAGCCGGCGAAGGCCAAGCTGGTGATGAAGATGCTCACCGGCACCGCCACGTAAAAGGCGATCGCCAGCCCCACCAGGGTGCATCCCAGGGCGATCGCCACCGAGACCGCCATCGCGGTCACCGGGCGGCTGGTGAGCCGGTCGGCGATGGCCGCGGGGGTGACCAGCAGCGAAAAGATCAGCAGTACCCCGACCACCTGCACCGCCACCGCGACCGCCAGTGCCAGGGTGGCCATGAAACCGATCGCCAGCAGGCGGGTGGGGACCCCGCGGGCCTCGGCGACCTCTTCGTCCACCGAAGCGAATAGCAGCGGGCGATACATCGCTCCGAGTAGCAAAAGGGTGACGGCCCCGATCACGGCGGTGAGCACCACGTCGCCGCCGCTGATGCCCAGCACCTCGCCGAAGAGGATCGAGTAGGCCTCGGTGGCGTAGCCGCTGTAGAGGGAGATGAACAGCACCCCCAGCCCCAGCATGAAGGCGAGCACGATGCCGATCACGGTGTCGCGCTCCCGCAGCCGCTGGCCCAAGGCACCCATCACCGCTGCCCCACCGAGGCAGAACACCAGCAGGCCGAAGACCGGGGAGACCGAGAGCAGCGCCGCCCCCGCCGCTCCGGCGAAGCCGACGTGGGAGAGGGCGTGAGCGGCGAATGCGGTCCGCCGGAGGATCACGAAGTAGCCGACCACGCCGGCCACGATTGCGACCATGGCCCCGGCGGCGAAGGCGTGCCGCATGAACTCGAAGGAGAGCATGGTGCGGACGTCGGCGGCGAGGTTCCAGCTGAAGGCCAGCGAGCCCGCCTGGGCCAGGGTCAGGTGTCCGCTGAAGGCCGCGCCCACCGGTTAGTCCCAACCCGGCCGAGGTGGCTCGACGCTCGCCTCGGGGTGGGGGTGGGCCAGCTCCTCTTCGATCCCGACCACGAAGCGGCGGCCCCGGCTGTCGAACAGCACCTCCACCGGGGCCCCGTAGAGGCGGGAGAGCACCTCCGAGGTGACCACCTGCTCCGGGGTGCCGATCGCCAGGCCCCCGCACGCAACGTAGCAGACCCGGTCGATCACCCCTCGGAGCGGGTTGAGGTCGTGGGCCACGATGACCACCGCCAGGTGCCGGGCCTTGGCTAGGTGCCCGATCAGCTCAGCCATGCTGGCCTGGCTGCGGACATCCAGGTTGGCGAGCGGCTCGTCGAGGAGGAGCAGCGAGGGCTGGCCCACCAGGGCCTGGGCCAGGAGCAGCCGCTGGCGCTCCCCGCCGGACATCTGACCCAGCTTGCGCTGGGCGTACCCCGCAGCCCCCACCGCCTCGATCGCGGCGGTCACCGCGTCGAGGCGAGCATGGTCGGAGCGTCCGGGGAGCCGGAAGCCCCAGCGGTGTCCGTCGAGTCCCAGCTGGACCAGGTCAACCCCTCGGAGCGCGATCTCCGGGTCCACGGCCCTGGCCTGGGGCACATAGCCGATCACGGGGTTGCCCCGGGTCGGCGGCGCGCCCAGCACCGCGACGCTGCCTGCCCGAGGCGGCACCAGGCCCAGCAGCAGCTTGAGCAGGGTGGACTTGCCGGCCCCGTTGGGACCGAGGACGGCCACGAACTCCCCCGCCTGGATGTCGAAGCTGGCCTCGCTCCAGACCGGGCGGTCCCCGTATGCCGCCGCCAGGTGGCGCACCGACACCACCGGGCCCGGAGCCGCGGCCCGGCCTGGAACCGGTGCCCTCGGGATGGTCGCAGTCATGGCCCTGAGTGATCCCGGCGCAGCGCCCTGGTCAGGGCGCTGAGCTGGCGGCCCATCCAGGCCTCGAAGCTGAGCCGGGGTGGGTCGATCGTCTCCGAGACCGCCACCACCGGGATCCCCTTGGCCAGCGCCTGCTGGCGCAGTCCGGAGGTGAGCGGCGAGATGGTCTGGCGGTTGTAGACCAGCACCCTGAAGCGCTTTCCGGCGATCTGCCGGTCGAAGGTGGCGACGCTGGCGGCGGGGGGATCGATCCCCTCTGAGACCGCCTGCATGAACGAAACCGGGGTCACCAGGCGCAGGTGGAGATAGGTGGCCAGGTACTGGAAGATGCTCTCGGTCGCGCCCACCGGGGTCCCGGCGAAATGGCCCCTCAGATAGCGGAGCTGGGAGCGGTAGGGGGCGAGGGCGCGCTCCACCGCGGCGTGCCGGGAGGCGAAGTAGGCGGCAGCGGCGGGCTCCGCCGCCCGGTAGTCACGGGTGATCTGGTCAACCACCCGGAAGACGTCGCCGGGGCTGTACCAGAAGTGGGGATTCTCTCCAGCGCTGCGGTGCAGCAGATGGGCCACCGCCAGCACCCGGCGGCCGGGCTCGGATTGGGCCGAGAGCAGCCGCCGAGCCCAGTCGTCGTAGCCGGCGCCGTTGATGATCACAACCCTGGCGGAGGCGAAGGCCTGGGCGTCGGCCGAACTGCTCTCGTACTCGTGGGGATCGGCGTTGGGATCGGTGACGATGCTGGTGACCTGAACCCGGCTTCCGCCCAGCTGTCGGGCCAGGCTGCCCCAGAAGTTCTCCGCCGCGACCACCCGAAGAGGTTGCGCTCGGGCGAGGGCGGCTGAGCCCAGGAGGAGCTGGGCTCCGACGACCCCTCCCAGGATCAGGGCCAGACCCTGACGACCGCGGCGGCCGCGGTGGACGGGGTGGCGCCACGTGCTCATCACCCAATTATAATGAGAATGGGAACCAAATCAAGCTTCTGGAGGAGACGAGCGGAGCCGGCCTGAGTCAGTAGGCGGCTTCGATGGGTCCGCGCCACTCCCTGGGCACCGTCTCCAGGTAGATGGGGAGCTGGTCCCGGGTCAACCCCGCCGCAGCCAGCGAGGTGGGTAGTTCCAGCTCGTCGACCAGCTCCCGGCAGGCCCCGGCCACGGCCCTCGGGCCGCCGACCTGAAAGGGTGCGGCAAGGGCGGCGATGCGCCCAGGCTCCAACTCCGCGGTTCGCTCGATGACAACTGGGAGGAGGACGCAGGAGGTGATCCCGTGAGGGATGCCGAAGGGGGCGCCCAGCAGCTTGCCCAGGGAGTGGCTGGGGCCCATGGGCACCGAGGCCAGCCCCAGCGCGGCCCACCAGGCGGCCAGCTGGGCCGAGTAACGTGCGGAGTCGTCGCCGGGGTCGCGGTGGCAGGCGGGCAGCGCCTGGCGCAGGCGCCTGATCGCTTCCTGGGCGAGATGGTCGGCGAGCGGGTCGGTCACCTCGGAGCAGATCGTCTCCACGGCGTGGTCGAGCGCCCGGATGCCACTCCCCAGCCAGAGTCGCGGCGGGGTGTGCCGGCTGAGCTCGGGGTCGAGGAACACCACCCGGGGGGCGGCGCCCCGGTCCGCGACCCTGCGCTTCTGCCGGCTCGCCGCGTCAGTGATCCCGGCACTGGCCGTGAACTCCGCCCCCGACAGGGTCGTCGGCAGCGCCAGGTGGACGATCTCCGCGCCCGCCTGGTGCACCGCCGCCTTGCAGCCGTCGATCACGCTGCCCCCGCCGACGCTCACCACCGCGTCGGCGCCGAGCTCTCTCAGCTGAGCCGCCAGCTCCGCGACCGCCGCCTCCGGGGTGTGCTGGCTGAGCCCGGTGTAGGTCGCCTGGTGCACCTCGGCCAAGGCCCGCTCCAGCTCCTGGACCGCGGGGGTCTGCTGCGCCAGGGTTGCCGAGCTGGCCAGGGCCACCCGGGTCGCTCCGAGGCGCTCCAGCTCCGCAGGCAGGAGCTGGCGGACCCGGGCCCCGTGGAGCACCCGCTGCACCGGCGAGCTCACGTGGGTCATCGACCCCCGCCCTAGTTTTCCAGCAGCTGCCGCAGCACCATCTGAAGAACCCCGCCGTGGCGCAACTGCTCCACCTCGCTCTGACTGTCCACCCGCGCCACCACCGCGACCTCCCTGGTCGCCCCGCTGGGGTCCGTGATGGCGAGGGTGAGCTCCGACCTCGGCTTGAGGTGGCCGTCCAACTGGCGCAGCGAGTACGACTCGGTCCCATCGAGACCGAGGCTCGACGCCGACTCCCCGGGCCGGAACTGGATGGGGAGCACCCCCATCCCCACCAGGTTGCTGCGATGGATCCGCTCAAAGCTCTCGGCCAGCACCACCCGAACCCCCAGCAGGGCGGTCCCCTTGGCGGCCCAGTCCCGCGAACTCCCGGAGCCATATTCCTTGCCGCCGATCACGATCAGGGGCACTCCCGCCTCGCGGTAGCGTTCCGCCGCCCCGTAGATGGTCGTCGCCTCGCCGTCCGGCAGGTGAGTGGTGAACCAGCCCTCCCGGTCCCCGGCGAGTCGGTTGCGCAGTCTGACGTTGGCGAAGGTGCCCCGGATCATCACCTCGTGGTTGCCCCGGCGGGAGCCGTAGCTGTTGAACTCCCGGGGACCGACGTCGAGCGACTGCAGAAACTCACCGGCCGGACTGCGAGGGGCGATCGAGCCGGCCGGGGAGATGTGGTCGGTGGTGACCGAGTCGCCCAGCAGGGCGAGCACCCGCGCCTCCTCGATGTCGGGGATGGGGCCTGGCCGGGGGGCGAGGCCCTCGAATAAGGGCATCTCCCTGATGTAGGTCGACTGGGGGTCCCAGCGGTAGCTGGGGCCGGTCGGCGAGTCCATCTCCGCCCAGTGCTCGTCGCCGCCGAAGATGCGCTGATATTCCTTGGTGAAGTACTCCGACTTGACCGCCGAGGCGATCACCTGGTCCACCTCGCTGACCGAGGGCCAGAGCTCGCTCAGGTAGACCGGGGCTCCCTCGCGGTCCAGGCCCAGCGGCTCCTTGGTGAGGTCGCGGCGGACGCTTCCGGCGAGGGCGAAGGCCACCACCATGGGCGGCGAGGTCAGGTAGGAGGCGCGCACCTGGGGGTGGATCCGGCCTTCGAAGTTGCGGTTGCCGCTGAGCACCGCCGCCACCTTGAGGTCGTCCCTATCCACCTCTTGCGCCACCGCGTCGGGCAGCGGGCCGCTGTTGCCGATGCAGGTGGTGCAGCCGTAGCCCACCACGTTGAAACCCACCGACTCCAGGGCTGAAACCAGTCCCGCGTCCCGGAGGTAGTCGGTCACCACCCGGGACCCCGGGGCCATGCTGGTCTTGACGAAGTCTGGGGGCCGCATCCCCCGTGCCGCGGCCCGCTGGGCGAGCAGGCCCGCCGCCACCATGACGCTGGGGTTGGAGGTGTTGGTGCAGCTGGTGATGGCCGCGATCACCACCGATCCGTCCTCGAGCCGGGGCCGTTCCGGCGGGGCGGGGGACTCCTCCCGGGGCGGGAAGTTGCTGGTGAAGCTGTTCCCGATCTCGGCGAGCGCAACCCGGTCTTGGGGGCGCCGCGGCCCGGCGACGCTGGGCTCGATCGAACCCAGGTCGAGCTCGATCAGCTCGGTGAAGGTGGGGATCGGGGAGTCGGTGCTGCGGAAGAGGCCCTGCTCGCGACAGTAGCGGTCCACCAGGTCGATCAGCTCCAAGGGCCGCCCGGTGGTCTTGAGGTAGTCGAGCGCGATCTGATCCACCGGGAACAGCGCCGCGGTGGCGCCGTACTCGGGAGCCATGTTGCTGATGGTCGCCCGGTCGGCCAGGGAGAGTCCGTCCAGGCCGTCGCCGCAGAATTCGACGAACTTCCCGACCACCCCGATCCCCCGCAGCCACTCAGTCACCCGGAGCACCAAGTCGGTAGCGGTGACCCCGGTCTGGAGCCGGCCGGTGAAGCGGACTCCCAGCACCAGTGGTGGGGTGAGCCGGAGTGGCTGACCCAGCATCGCGGCCTCGGCCTCGATCCCTCCCACCCCCCAGCCGAGCACACCCAGGGAGTTGATCATGGTGGTGTGGGAGTCGGTCCCCACCAGGGTGTCCGGCAGAGCCACCTGGTGGCCGTCCTGCTCACGCAGCTGGACCACCCGGCCCAGGTACTCCAGGTTGACCTGGTGGCAGATCCCCATCCCCGGAGGAACCACCCGGAAGCCATGGAAAGCCTGCTGAGCCCAGCGGAGCAGGCTGTAGCGCTCGTGGTTGCGCTGGTACTCCCGCTCCAGGTTGGTGCCGTAGGCGGACTCACTGCCGTAGGCGTCGACCTGGACCGAGTGGTCGATCACCAAGTCGGCGTCCACCATGGGGTCGATCCGGCCGGGATCGCCTCCCAGCCGTGCCATCGCCGAGCGCATCGAGGCCAGGTCGACCACCGCGGGGACCCCGGTGAAGTCCTGCAGCAGTACCCGGGCCGGAAAGTACGGCAGTTCGCGTTCACGATCCGCCTCCGCCACCTGGCCCTTCCAGGTGGCCAGGAAGAGCGCGTCCTCCGGCTCGGCGTGCCTCCCCCCAGCCTGCCGCAGCAACATCTCGAGCCAGACCTTGACCGTGCTCGGGAGTTGGTCGGGGTCCGCCAGGCCCTGATCGCGGAGGCGGCTCAGGCTGTAGAAGCGAGGGCCGCCTCCCACCAGCTCGGCCTCGACTCCGAGGGGGTCCGGCCCAGCTCCTGGCGCCATGCTGCCTCCACCTTGCATCCACTTCAGCCGACCCTTCCATCTTAGTTGCGGACCCCGACTTGGCTGATCCTGATCACGTTTGACACTGAGATCAGGCGGTGGCCATACTCGAGAGGCCTTTTGGCGTGGACCCCGGGCACGGTGGCCGGCGGGTCCCAGCAGGGAGTTGCGGAGGACCGGTTGAAGACCAGAGGCGCCCATCTCGGCGGCAAGCTGCTCGTCGGCACCTGCCTGGGCACCCTCGGAGCCGCTGTCCTCAGTCTCAGCCCGGCGCTGGCGGCCAACACCAACTTCCTGGCCCCGGCCGGGCCCCCGGGGCGGACCATCGACATGCTCTTCTACGTCTTCCTGGCCTGCTCCATCGTGGTGCTGGTGGGGGTTGGCGGGGCCATCATCTTCGCCTGCTTCAAGTTCCGCCGCCGCTCGGACGACGAGATGCCGCGCCAGATTCATGGGAATCGCCGCCTGGAGCGATCCTGGGTCATCGGGCCGGCGCTGCTCCTCTTTGCCCTATTCATCTTCAACGTGGTCAATGTGGGCTACCTGCGCAACGGTCCCAGCCCGGCCACCCCGGCCGGCCGGGACCCGGTCAAGGTCAAGGTCACCGGCCAGCAGTTCGAGTGGAGCTTCACCTATTCCAACGGCAAGAAGTCGATCACCACCTTGGAGATCCCGGTCAACGCCCCGATCTACCTGACCACCATCTCCAAGGACGTGATCCATGGCTTCTGGGTGCCCGACCTGGGGGCAAAGATCGACGCCCTGCCGGGGATCACCAACCACGCCTTCATCGAGGCCAGCCAGAAGGGCACCTACCAGGGCCAGTGCTACGAGTTCTGCGGGGTGGGCCACGACCAGATGCTGATCACCGTCAAGGTGGTCTCGATGGCGCAATACCAGAGTTACATCAACCACCTGTCCTGAGCTGCCAGTGAGGAACCATGGCCACCGCTGATATACCCCTGACCAGGCCGGTCCCCCGCCCCTATGAAAAGGTGTGGGAGTGGGTCACCACCACCGACCACAAGCGCATCGCCATCCTCTATCTGTTCACCACTTTCATCTTCTTTTTCATCGGCGGCTTGATGGCCCTGCTGATGCGCACCCAGCTGGCCGAGCCCAACAACAACCTGCTCACCGCGCAGCAGTACGACCAGCTCTTCACCATCCACGGGACCACCATGATCTTCCTGTTCGTGATCCCGGTCTGGAGCGCCTTCGGGAACTTCATGGTTCCGCTGATGATCGGGGCCAAGGACATGGCCTTTCCCAGGATCAACGCGTTTGCGTTCTGGCTGGTGCCGCTGGGTGGGCTGGTCATGTACAGCGGCTTCCTGCTCCCCGGCGGCGCCGCCTCCGACGGTTGGACCGGCTACGTCACCCTGGCGGAGAAGCTCTACACCCCCCAGGTCGGGCAGGACGTCTGGATCCTGGGCCTGCACATCCTGGGGATCTCCTCGGTGATGGGCGCGGTCAACTTCCTGGTCACCATCCACCGCCTGCGGGCTCCCGGGATGACCTGGTTCAGGATCCCCCTCTTCGTCTGGGCCATGGAGGTGACCTCGGCCCTGGTGCTGCTGGCTTCGCCGTTCCTGGCGGGTTCCTTGGCGATGGTCCTCTTGGACCGCCAGTTGGGCACCAACTTCTTCAATCCCAGTGGCGGCGGCAACGTCATCCTCTACCAACTCATCTTCTGGTTCTACTCGCACCCTGCGGTCTACATCATGGTGCTCCCCGGCTTCGGGATCATCTCCGAGGTGATCCCGGTCTTCACCCGTAAACCGATCTTTGGCTATCGCGCCATGGCGATTTCCATGGCCGCCATCGCGGTGCTGGGATTCCTGGTCTTCGCGCACCACATGTTCACGGTGGGGCTGCCTCTGCCGGTGCAGATCTTCTTCATGGCCACCACCATGATCATCGCCGTGCCCACGGGGGTGAAGATATTCAACTGGTTGGGCACCCTCTGGGGTGGTTCCATTCGCTTCACCACCGCGATGCTCTTCGCGGTGGGCTTCGTGCTGATGTTCCTCATTGGCGGCCTGGACGGCGTTTTCCTCGCCTCGCTGGGAATCGATTACGAGCTCAACGGCACCTACTGGGTGGTCGCCCACATCCACTACGTCCTGGTGGGCGGCTCGCTGTTCGCGGTGATGGCGGGGGTCTACTACTGGTGGCCCAAGATGTTCGGCCGCTACCTCAACGAGCGTCTCGGCAAGTGGAACTTCTGGCTCCTGATCATCGGCTTCAACGTCACCTTCATGCCCATGCACATCCTGGGAGTGCTGGGGATGCCCCGGCGGATCGCCAGCTACGGAATCGATCGCGGCTGGGGGGCGCTCAACCTGACCTCGACGGTCGGTGCTTTCATCATCGGGCTGTCGATCCTGATATTCATCTACAACGTGGTGCTCTCGCTGCACGGCCCCAAGACGGCGGTCAACGACCCCTGGGAGGGCAACTCCCTGGAGTGGTACACCACCTCGCCACCGCCGCCGCAGAACTTTGAAGACGTACCCGAAGTGCACAGCGACCGGCCCCTGCGCGACCTCCGCCTCGCTGGCCACCAGATCAATCCTCCGGGTGCCGTTCTGCCTTGACCAGACCCCCTGGGTCGCCGCGATGGGAGCGCTTCGCCCCCGCGCTTCCCGTCCTCGCGGTGCTGACCGGGATCATCACCTACCTCCTCGTGATCCTGGGCAGCACGGTGCGGGTGACCGAGTCCGGGATGGGCTGTCCCGGGTGGCCGCTCTGCTACGGCCAGCTGGGTCCGGTGGACAACTTCCACTCCATCCTGGAGCAGTCCCACCGCTACGTGGTCTCGCTGGTGACGGTGCTGGTGATCCTGACCGCTCTGGCGGCCTGGTACTTCGCCCGCCAGCATCGCGCGGTGCTGGTCCCGGCGCTGGCCGCGCTGGTGATCATCGTGATCCAGATCATCCTGGGCGCGATCACTGTGATCACCCACAACGCCCCCTTCACCGTGGCCCTGCACCTGCTCACGGCGATGATCCTGCTAGCGGTGGTCTGGGTCACCGCGGTGGCCAGTCTGGTGCCGCGAAGATCGGCGGTTGGCCGCCGCCTGGTGCGGCGGGGCTTCTGGGCGGTGGGAGCCACCTTCGTGGTGATGATCTCGGGCTCCTTGGTGGTCGATGGGGGAGCCACCTACGCGTGCCCGTCCTGGCCGGGTTGCAGTTCGCTGGCCGGGGTCGCCCGGCAGCTGGTGGTGATCCAGGAGGTTCATCGGCTGGTGGTGCTGATCGCGACCATCCTGATCGCGCTCCTGGTGATGCACGCGGCCCGGCGCTGGCGCGGGTTGGGCGGGGCGCGCTGGGTAGCCCGCCTGGTCGGGGTCCTGCTGCTGGCTCAGATCGCCGCCGGGGGCCTGGTCGCGACCCTGCAGGCCCCCGACGGCCTGCAGGACCTGCACCTCGCGCTGGGCTCTGCGACCTGGGCGGCGGTGGTCACCCTGGCGGCGATGGGGTGGTACGCGGCCGCCGACGCCGCACCGACCGGCTCCACCGCGAGCGCCGATCGTGGTTTACTCGAAGGGATCAACCCCAGGCCGCCGCTGGTGCAGCCGGGCACGGGAGATAGCTGATGCAGCGTAAGGAGGCCCGGGGCAACATGCGCCTCGGAATCTTGCTGACCGCGCTGGGGGTGCTGATGTTGGCCACCGCCTTCATCTGGGCCGCCATCTACCTAGGGGCCGCCCATGCCAAGTGAGCCCCCCCCGGGGGAGTCACCAACAAGTCCCGCCGGGCCAGGCGCCCACACCGTCCCCGGCCCCAGTTTCTGGCCGATCCTGCTGGCGATCGGGATCGCCATGTCCCTGATCGGAGTGATCACCCAGATCGCGGTGGTGGTGATCGGGTTGGTCCTGGTGGTGGCCTCACTGGTCGGTTGGATCCGCGAGGCCCGGAACGAGTACCGCTCGCTGCACTAGTGCCCGGGCCCGGGGATAGGGCGTGCAGATGGGACTGACTCCAACCCTGCTGGCGACCGCACCGCCGAGCGGGGGCGTAGGCCTCGGGATTGCGATCCTGGCGGTCGGCATCCTGATGGCGGGGGGCGCCGCCATCAGCCTGCGTGGGATCTGGTCCAAGGCCACGCCCCCTGACCCGCTGGCCCGCCAGGGGCCAATCGCTGAACCCCGGCGACCGTGGCGATCACCCGCCGTCGGTGATCTCCAGGGGCGGCTCCGCCTGCTGGTGAGCTTCGACTTCGGTTGCCTGGCGCTGGTCGCCGTGGCGCTGATCTTCACCGGCCTGGCGGTGATCTTCCGCTCGCTCTGAACCGGGCGCCAGCGAGCGATTGACCAAGCCTGCTCTGGTCTGGGGGCCGCGCCGCCATGGCCGAGACGGCGCACGTCCCCCAGGCCAAGCCCCACCTCATCCCGCTGCTCGCCCGCGTCGGCGCAGGTGAGGACATCGCCATCGCCCGGACTGGCGGCCGAAGGCGCGGCACGCTGGCGTTCAAGTCCGAACCCCCCGGCCCCGGGGTGCGCCCAGCGAGGGACTCGGAGCAGGTGCTGTGCGACTTGGTAGCAAGCTTCCGCGGGAGTAGCAGTGACCCTCCACCTCGAAACCTGGGCCCGCCTCTGTGGCTGGCAGATCGTCGCCTCGCAGCGGAGGCGGGCGACCCGAGCCTTCGCCCTGGCTCCCGGGCCGCGATCACCGGCGGAGGCAGCATGCGGTCTGACGCTGGCGACCGCCGCTAACATTGTTGGAGGTGAAGCTGGCGACCTTGGTTGAACGCCGGTTCGAGGTGCTGCTCGGCGCCTGCTTTTTGGGTGTCGCCTTCGTGGGGCTGACCTGGTGCGTGATGCTCCTGCTCAAGGCGCTCAACCCGGTCACCTTCCACTTCAACCTCCTGATGGACATCCTGCCCTGGTTCACCGCGGTCCTGCTGCTGCTGGTGCTCTTGGGCCCCCTTTACTGGAAGCTGGCGGGCCTGCTGGCGCCCCCTGACGGCGGCCTGGAGCGGCTCGCCGATGCCAGGTACCAGCTGGTGGTGAGCTCCTTTTTCTACCTTTTGGCTTACAGCCTTGCGATCTGGCTAGCGATGAACCTGCTTCGGATCTGGGATGTCTACGACTTCCACTTCAACCCGCTGGTGGACTGGCTGCCCGCGATCGTGCCCCCCTTGCTGGCCTGGGCGGTGGGGGCGCCGCTGCTCTGGAAGACCCTGGGCGCCCTCGACCCGCGCACCCCGGTGCAGCGCTGGAGGCCTCCCGACCGGAGCCTGGCGGCGGTCCTGGTGGTGCTGAGCGGCGCGCTCCTCACCGGGGGCGGCCTGCTGCTCAACCAGGGCGTCTATGCGGTGTCCCAGGGGCTGGTGCCCGCGGTCGCCCACAACCTGCTCGGCCTCGGGATTGTGGTCTTCTGCGGTGGCTCTCTGGGGTGGGCAGCCCTGCTGCTGCTGCTCTGGCGGGGCTGGCATCGCGGCGACCAGCTGCTCCAGCGCAGCAACCCCGCGGATCGCTTCCGAGCCGCCCGCGGGCGGATCCTAACCCACGGCTTTGTGTTGGTCTGCGTCGCCTTTGGTGTCGTGGCTCTCCTGATGGCGGCCTTCCAGGCCATGGACCCCGCCGACTTCCACTTCTACCTGGCCCTGGACATGTGGTCGGTGGGGGTCCCGATGTTCGCCGCTTGGCTCCTGCTTCTCGGGGTCAGCTGGGTGGTGCCCGCTCGGCTCGCGCGGCGCGATCCCGCCCACTACGGCCAGGGGCTGGGGGTGGCACTGGGACCGACCGGCCCCACCGCGGAGCCGAGCTGGGGCTACTCCGAGGCGGGGCTGACCGGATCCCGCCCCAAAGCCTGAGCCCGGAGGTCCCGTGGGCGGAGCCTCCGAGAGCACTCTCCAGCTGCCCACCGGGCTCAATCTGGACGCCTCCCTGGAGCGCTTCTCCCGCCATGGCGACGATCTCATGGACCGCTGGGACGGTCATGCCTTCCGGCGACCCTTCCGGCTGGGTAGCGAGGTGGGCGCGCTCCGGTTGCGGCGCACCGATCGGGCAGGGAGGCTGCGGGTCACCGTGGTACCAGGGGAGGCGGGCCGGGCGCTGACGCCCCGGCTGGGGAGGATGTTCGTCGACGAGCAGCGGGCCCTGGCCGAGCTCTGTCGGCGTGACCTGGTGATCGCTGCCCTGAGCCGGCTCCACCGGGGTCTCTTCCCGGTGCTCTGGCTCGACCCATTGGCCGCCCTCCTGGTCATGGTCAGCGCCCAGCAGGTGAACCTCGCCTTCGCGCTCAGCGTCCGGCGGGCGATCCTGGAGCGCTTGGGCCGGCGCCTCGAGCTCGCGGGTGACTTCGTGCTGGTCCCCGATCCCGAGCGGATGGCGAAGGCCTCAGATGAGGTCTGGGGCTCGCTCCGGCTGACCCGGGCCAAGGCCCGCTGCCTCAGGGCTCTGGCGGCGGCGCTGAACTCGGGCCGGCTCTCCTTCGAAGCGCTGGCGGACGCCAGCGACGCCGAGGTGATCGGGCAGCTCACCGAGCTCCCCGGGATCGGGCCTTGGACCGCCAGCCAGTACCTGTCCCGGGTCCTGGGGCGGCCGGTGGTGGTGGCCGGGGACCTCGGGGTGCGGAAGGCCGTCCAGTTGGCCTACGGGCTTGAGCGACTGCCCCTGCCTCACGAGGTGCTGGAGATCACCGCAGGTTACGGCACCGCCACCTTCACCGCCCAGCAGCTGCTCCTCTACCACCTCGGGCGGGTCGCCCACACCGGGGCGGCCCGGCGGGCGCGATCCTCTGCTGAGGTGAGCGCAGGGGGAGGGGCGTCCGATCTCGAGCGGGTGGTCCCGGCGACGCGGTGTCCGTCTTGAGCGTCGACCCACGGCCACCTGCGGCGGGGGTTGGAGCGCGGCGGTGGGGCGGCCTTCCCGGGGGCCGGCTAACCCCCGGCCGGCACGCGCTCCAGCCGGGCCAGGATCAAGGGGTCGATGGCCTCCGGCGAGCGCACCCGCTCCTCCAGGTTCTCCTCGGAGACCCAGGCTTCGAGTGCCGCCCAGACCTGCGCGGCGGAGCCTCCGGAGGGAAGCCGACCGGAGCGCTCCAGAGCGCTCCGGAGCCGGTCCAGGATGGCATCGTCGACGCTTACCAGGCGCTCCGGCGAGACCTTCTCGAAGTAGAGGCGCCAGAGGTCAAGCAGGCGGGCGAGCTCGGGGATGGGTTTCGGGTCATCCTCCACCCGCAGGTCGATCATCCGGTCGTCGAAGCCCCCGTAGCCACCCTCCTTGCGCACCACCAGCAGGGCCGCGGACTGCCGGCCCCGGCGGTCCCCCCCCGCCGCATCACCGGCACGGAGCGCCGTCATCAGGCGATCGACCAACTCGCCCTGGGCGGCCTCGAAGTGGTTCAGCAATGCATCCACCACCTCCGGCCCGGTGAGGATGTTCCCCTGGCAGGCGCAGCCCTTTCCGGTGCGCCCACCGGCCCACTCGAAGCACTGCGAGCCGGTGTAGGTGGCGGCCGCACCATGACGGTCGACCACCCCCACCTGGCGGTGCTCTCGGCCGTCGTCGTCTCCGGTGAGCGCCTCCACCACCTCGCTCGCCGGTCGGCCCGCCTCGAGGAGCTCGAGGGCGCGGTTCTTGTAGGCGGTGTTGGCCATGGCCTGGGTGGCGATCGCCCCGACCTCGGCACGCGCCGCCGGCACCGCGCTGCCCACCGCCAGGAACCTCGAGGCCACCGCGACGCCCCAGTCGAGCCCGTCGCTGGCCACGATCGAAAAGGTGGCGATGGGAGGACGGCGGCGCGCCCGGGGGAGCATGGCTGGCAGGATAACCGGTAGACATGCCAGCCCAGGAACCCGCCGCCACCCCGCGTGAGGAACCGGTCGCCCCCACCCCGCCCCAACTTGAGCTCTTCGAGTACGTGCCGACACGGGCGCTGGTGGTGGTGGCCCATCCCGATGACGGCGATTTCCTCGCCGCCTCGGTGCTCTCGGCCTGGTCTCGCCAGGGCTGCTCCGGGGCAGTGTGCGTGGTCACCGACGGTGACGCCGGCAGCGACGACCCCACTATCCCCCCGGGGGAGTTGAGCAGGACCCGCCTCCAGGAGCAGCGCCTGGCCTCCGCCCACGTCGGGGTCACCGAGGTGCGCTGCCTGGGCTACCCCGACGGTGTCCTGGAGAACTCCCTGGCGGTGCGCCGCGACCTGGTACGGGTGATCCGGGAGCTCCGGCCTGAGGCGGTGATCACCATGGACCCTGGCAACCGGTGGTTCGGACGCGGTTACCTCAACCACCCCGACCATCGCGCTGCCGGGGCAGCCGCCCTCGACGCGGTGTTTCCCAGCGCCCGCGACTCCCGGGCCTTCCCGGAACTGCTCAGGCAGGAGGGATTGCAGCCGCACAAGGTCCGCTTCGTCTTCGTTGGCGCCGCCTCCGATCCGGACATCGCCATCCCCCTTGAGGCGGGCGACCTGGAGAACAAGCTGGCCGCCCTCGGTGAGCACCACAGCCAGTTCGAGGCAGGCGATATGCGTGAGGGGATGGAGCGCGGGGCCCGCGAGGTGGGACGGCGCTGCGGAGTGGAGTTCGCCGAGTGCTACCGCTTCTTCGACTTGGTCCCCAACCCCTCCCAGCGCTCCTACCGCCGGGCGATCCAGGAAGAGGCCGCCATCCGCCAGGGCGAGGCCCTGCCTGAGGTTGCCGATCCCGCCAGCGACTGGGGCTGAGCCAGAGGCGCTGCGGTCAGGCCTTGCGCCGCTTGGCGTCGCCCTCCTGGGAGCGGTGCTTGGCGCCGCCGCGGTGCCGACGTGCCGGTCGGGGGCCGGGGTTGGGCGGGGCCTTCGCGGAGGTGGCCCGGGCAAGCTCCGCGCTCGCTTCCGAGACCAAGGTGGCGGTGCGGTTGACCATCACCGTGGCCACCTCGGCCACGGCGCCCAGAGCTCCTCGCCGGGCGGCCTGCTGGCGCAGCCATTCCCCGGCGCCACTCACCGTATTGGTCAGGGCTCCCAGCAGCGGACTCTCGGGGATCCCTTCGGCCGGTCGGCGCCTTCCGGCCCTCAGCGCCGCCTGCCGCCGCTGGCGTCGGCGGTCGACCGCCGGAGGTGGACCACGGTGGCGGTCGCCAGCCCCAGCACGAGGACGGCCCCCACCACGATCCCCAGCAGCTGGTATCCGAATCCCAGGGCCACCACCATCCCGGCCACCGCCAGGGCCACTACCGGCGCGCTCAGGCGGGCCAGTAGCCGGGGCAGCCTGCTGCGCCAGCGCAGTCCCCGCCGGACTCGCGGTCCTTCCGACGGCAGCCGCGCATCCGACAGGGCGCTCCACCACGACGGCGGGACCGGAGCCCCGGAATCTGGCGACTGCTGATCAGGCCGTCGGCGCGGGTCTGAGCCGTGAGGCATTCTCGAGACCTGGTGGGTCGGAGGTCGCCAGGCAGGCGACATGGATGCGCCTAGGATACATCCAGTGACCGCGGCTCCGCTAGAAAAACCAGCCCTTTCCACTCCCCTCCAGAGCCCCGCAGCCGACCCCCAGCTGAGTCGCCTGCATGCTCGCATCGGAGCCTGTCGGCGCTGTGTCGAGGTGGGGCTGCTGGGGCACGCCGCCCCGATCCTGCCCGCCCCGACCCGGGCGGGCATAGTCCTGGTCGGGCAGGCTCCCGGGCGGGTGGAGGAGGGGGTGGGCAGGCCCTTCAGCGGGCGCGCCGGGGGACAACTCTTCCGCTGGCTGGCCGGGGCCGGGCTGGGCGCTGAGGAGGATGTCCGACGCCTGGTCTACCTGACCTCGATCACCAAGTGCTTCCCCGGGCCGGCCCGCACCGGGAGCGGAGATCGCCGGCCCTCCCCGGTCGAGGTCGAACTCTGCCGGCCTCATCTGGAGCGCCAGCTGCGCCTGCTCCAACCCTGGTTGATCCTCCCGGTGGGCCAGATGGCGCTGCGGCGGTTTCTGGGGTCGCTACCGATGCAGCTGGCGGTGGGCCGGGTCTTCGGCCCCGACTCCAGCCCCCTCAGCGTGCGCCGGGCGCTCGGCTCCTCCGGGCGACCGCTGCTGCTGCCGCTTCCCCACCCATCGGGAGCCAGTCGCTGGCTTAACCAGGCGCCCCATCGGGAGCTGCTGGCGGAGGCCCTGGCGACCCTCGGCGAGCTGGTCCGCGGAGGTGTCCATCTTTGAGATCGGCACCGCAGCGGTGGCTATACTCGAGCCCAGATCTTGGGAGGGCTTGACGACCTGGACCTGGCCTCTGGTCCGCGCACGCCCACGCCCGAGGAGGTCCCGGGGACGGCAGCCCCCGACGGGGAGACCTCGACCAAGGTCAGGGCGGCCCCGGAGCGCAGCGCCGACGACATCCTGGAGCTCATCTTCACGCCCACCCCCAGGGCCACCCCGGCAGAGCAGGCGGAGCGCACCCTGCGCCGCCCCAAAGCGCTGGTCTACGTGGCCATGAGCAACCGCTCCTTCTTCTGGCGCCAGCAGCTGACCAAGTTTGTCCTCGACGAAGGGCGGGTGCCGATCACCCCCTTCATGATGTTCGACTACTACCTGCTCCACACCGTGCCCAAGGAACTGGTGCGCGAGGCGATGAACAACCTCATTGCCCGCTGCGAGGAGATGTGGGTCTTCGGAGCGCTCTCGCTGGGGCTCAAGGTCCAGGTGGGGATCGCCAAGCGCATGCGCAAGCCGGTGCGCTACTTCGACATCAGCGACCTGCCCTACCGGGTGGTGGGGATCCCCGAGTCGCTGGTCGCTGAGGAGCGCTAGCCCCGGGCCGGCCTGTGCGGGGCCCGATTAGACCTTGAGGCTCTGCAGGCCCGGCGCCCGCATCAGACCCGCCGCACCAGGTCGCGTTCCAGGCGCTCGCGGGCGCTGCTGACCGCCTTCTGGAGCGCCCAGCCGGCGAGGCCCTGCTCCAGCTGTCGGGTGAGCGCATAGCAGGCCTTGGTCGCCCGCAGCGCATCCCCGGGGTCCACCCCGGCCGGGGGCTGGAGCTCGGTGAGGGGAACGCCGCGGGCCCAGTTGTAGACGTAGGCGACGTGGTCCAGAGAGGGGCTCCGACTCTCGGAGAGGCCGTAGCTGGCCTCGGTCTCGGCGAGCTCGCGCTGGGCCTGCCGCAGCCACTTCGAGACCCGCTCCAGGCGAGGGGTGGGCAGCCGCCGCCTGGGGGAAGGCCGGTCGGGGTTGCGGTCCTCGGCGGCGAGCATCACCAAGGTGGCGCAGATCTCCTCCGGGGCCATCCCGTCCAGCCAGCCCTCGGCGACCGCCTGGGAGACCAGCAGGGTGTTCTCCCCGTAGACGGCGGCCGCCAGCAGTCCCAGCCGGGTGGGTCGGTCCCCGGCCAGGTAGCCCAGCTGGGTCAGCACCGACCGGTAAGCCGAGAGCTGACCGCGGTACTCGTGCTCCCGGGCCACCGCCTCGGCCTCGGCCCCTTCCAGGGCGGACTCAATCTCCTCCACTTCGCGGCGACAGGCGGTGTGGTCGGGGCGGATCGGGCAATTGGGGCACGGTGACTGGGCGAGGCGGTGCTCCTCCTGACGGATCTGCCGGCGCAGGCGCTCCAACCTTCCCCCGGGGTCCTGGGTACCCTCGCCGAAGCGGCCCCGCCGACGGTCCCGGAAGTGTTGGCGGCGGAGCTGGCGGGACCCCTCCCGGGCGGCGGCGATGGCTCGCTCGGCACCCAGGAACTGGCTCAGGGTGCGCTCGGTACAGGCCACCCGGGGATGGCGGAAGCGGCTCTGGCGCAGGTCCCTCAGGCGCGCCTCGAGGTTGGGCCGGCGCTCCTTGAGGTTTTCCAGGGCCCGCAGCCGCTGGTACTGACCGAAGGACTGCTCCACCAGCTCCTCGGACTCCTTTGGGGTGTGGCGGCGGAGCAGGTTGAGGGTCATGTTGTAGGTGGGGGCAAACTTGGACTCCACCGCCATGTCGTTGCCCAGCAGGGTCTCGCAGATCACCCCCAGGTCCACCTCTGGGTCGCGCAGGATCACTCCGTGGCCGAGGGCGTCGATGCCCCGCCGCCCCGCTCGCCCCAGCAGCTGGGCCAGCTGGCCGCTGCGGAGCGGGGCGAACCCCTGGCCGTCGAACTTGGTGAAGGTGGAGATGACACAGGCCCGGGCGGGCATGTTCAGCCCCAGGGCCAGGGTCTCGGTGGCGAAGACCACCCGCAGCAGACCCATCTGGAAGAGCGCCTCGACCGTCTCCTTGACATAGGGGAGGAGGCCCGCGTGGTGCATGGCGATGCCCCGGCGGAGCAGGTCCATCGAGAGCGAGCGGACGTAGAGCTGGGCCTCCTCCGGGTCCTCCACCTGGGCCAGGCGCTCGGCGAGGAACTCGTCGATCCGGAACTTCTGCTCCAGGGAGGTGAAGTCCACCCGGTGGGTGCTGCAGCGGGCCAGCGCCTCGCGGCAGCCACGCCGGGAGAAGATGAAGTAGATCGCCGGGAGCATGTCTTGCTCCGCCAATTGGTCCAGGATCCGCAGCAGGTCGTTCTCCGAGGCCCAGGCTAGCCGGGGCCCGCCGATCCGGCGGTCGCCCGATCGGTCCTGCTGGGCGTGCTCCAGGGTCGCCCGGTCGAGTCGTCCCTGGGAATCCAGCAGGGGCAGCAGTTGGTTGCGCATCCCCAGCCAAGTGCGCAGCTCCACCGGCCGCTCCTGCCGGATCACCACCGCCATCTCGCCCCGGCGCTGGGTCATCCAGTCGGCCACCTCGTCGACATTGGTGATGGTTGCCGAGAGCCCGATGAAGCGCATGTGCCGGGGTGCCTGGACGATCACCTCCTCCCAGACCGTTCCCCTCGGGTACTCGTCGATGTAGTGGATCTCATCGAGAATCACCCAGGCCACCCGCTCCAGGGAGAGGGGTGACTCGTAGACCAGGTTGCGCAGGATCTCGGTGGTCATCACCACCACCTTGGCCCCGGGCCGGATCGACGTCTCGCCCGTGACCAGGCCCACGTTGGCCTCGCCGTAGCGCTCGCAGAGGTCACCGAACTTCTGATTGGAGAGGGCCTTGAGCGGGGAGGTGTAGAGGACCCGCCGTCCGGCGTCGCCGGGGAGGTTGAGGCAGCGCCAGACCACCCACTCCGCGACTATCGTCTTGCCACTCGAGGTGGGCGCGCTCACCAGCACCCCCCGGTGGGCGTCGAGGGCCCCGATCGCTTCCAGTTGAAAGGGGTCCAGCTGGAAGGGCAGGGTGGTCTGGAACTCCGCCAGCCCGGCGGGCAACTCCAGGCTCAACTGCCGGGTGAGGCGGAGACCCGCTTGGGGTGGAGGCGGACCCCGGGGTTGGTGCGGCGCCAGGCCAGGATGACCAGGGGCACCCCGATGACCAGCACCCCGAGCGCGGTGAGCTGGGCCTGTTTGAGCCCGAAGGCGATCACCGGGACGTTGACCGGGTTGCGCAGAAAGAAGATCCCGAGCTGGGTGAGGGGATAGAGGATCAGGTAGGCGATCCCGATCACCCCGTCGGCCACCCCCCGATGCCGCAGCCAGAGCAAGAAGCCCAGCACCAAGAGGATCACCAGCGCCTCGTAGGCGGCGGCGGGCTGGTAGGCGACCCCCAGCTTGGGGGCGAAGGTGTTGGGGTTGGTGTAGGCGGTGGCCCAGGGCAGATTGGAGGGGTAGCCGAGGATGTCGCCGTTGATGATGTTGCCGATCCGCCCGATCGGCTGGCCCACCACCGCGAAGAGGACCCCGGCGTCAAGCAGCACCCAGAAGTTGACCCGCTGTCGCCAGGCCATGAGCAGCAGGGTGGCGCCGCCCAGGAAGATGGCCCCAAAGAAGGCCATCCCTCCCTGCCAGACCGCGAACGTCTCAAGGGGGTGGGTGAAGTAGTACGCGGCCCCCGACTGGAGGTCGTAGAAGAGCCGTCCCCCAATCAGCGCGAGGACGATGGTCCAGAAGGCGATCAGCCCCGAGCTGCCCCGGGGGATGCCATGGCGCTCGGCATAGGGCAGGGCCACCTGGAGGCCCACCAGGATGGCCACCGCATACCCCACGCCGTACCAATGGATGGCCAGCGGCCCCAGGTGGAAAATCGGGTTGATGCCGATCTGGATGACGCCGAGTTGGGGGGTCACGCCTGGATCAGCTCGATGTCCTGATGGGTGAGCAGGGCCTCGCCGCGGCCGCCGTCCTCGGAGACCCAGTCGGCCACCTTGTTGAGTATCTCGCCGGCGTGGCGGCGGTCGTTGCTGACGCAGGCCACCCCGATCACCGCCAGCTGCCAGGAGTCCAGGCTCTCCACCTCGGCCACCGCGACGTTGAAGGTGCGCCGGACCCGGTGGGTGAGGGAGCTGACCACCTGACGCTTGGCCTTGAGCGACCGGCTCTGGGGCAGGTGCAGGGTCAGCACCAGGCTACCGATGACCACCCGGCCAGTCTACTTGCGCACTCGGGCTGCGCCGGTTGCTGGCCCGCGGTCAAAGGCTGATCAGGCCGACCGCCAGGGCGGCCACCGCCAGACCCACCACCTGGGTCCGGCTCCAGCGCTCGCCTAGCCCCAGCCGGGCCAAGAGCACCGTCACCGCCGGATAGAGCGAGGTGATCACCGCCACCACCGCCAGTTCCCCCAGCCCGGTGGCGCTGAGGAAGAGGATGTTGCCCAGCCCGCCGAGGATCCCGCTGGGCACCGCCAACGGTGCCAGGCGGCGCCAGCTGCCGGGAGCTCCTCTGGAGTGCCAGGCCGCGGCTGCGATCAACAGCACCGCGACCGACTGACCCGGGACCAGCGGCCAGGTGCCGGAGGCGGTCCCCGCCCGGTCAAGGCCGATGAACAAGAGGGCGAAGCAGGCGCCTGCGACCGCTCCTTCGATCACCCCGGACTGGTGCAGGGAGCTGGTTCCGGGCCGCCAGGAGACCAGCGCTACCGCCGGCAGGGCGATGGCGATCCCCAGTAGCGCGGCAATCCCGGGGCGGTTTCCCAGGGCCAGTCCCACCAGCGCCGGGATCAGGGCGGTGAGTACCCCGGCGATCGGCGCCACCACCGCCATCTGCCCCTTGGCCAGACCCCGGTAGAGGACCAGGATGCCCGAGGCACTGCCCAGGCCGCTGATGGCTCCCCAGCCCAGGGCCGAGGCGGTCGGCCCCGAGCCAGGGACGATCAGCAGCCCGATCAGAGCGGCGAGCAATCCAAAGGGCTGGGCCAGCAGGGCGACCCGGGTGACGCTGCCCCGCCTCCCGGCCACCCCGGCCAGGTAGTCGGAGGCTCCGTAACCTACCGCCGCGGCGAGGCTGAGCAGCACTGCCAAGCTCAGCCCCTCGCGGTGCCCGGGGCGGCGGCAGGCCCCCTTGCCGTCGGAGTGCCCTCAGCTGGAGTCTTGGAGGACTGGCCGGCCAGCGCTTGGCGGAGGCCGAGGTGTTCGAGGTGGGTGAGCGGGCTGCGTCGGGCCCTGAATATATGGAGGATCCGCGCCTCGCGCACGGTAGGGTTCGGCCGGGAACCCGCAGCCCGCCAGCCCAACCGGTCAGGCGGAAAGGCAACGCCGCAGCCGTGCGCTTTTTTCGGGGCGCTCCGGCGGGAGATCGCCACGACGCGCTGGCCGCAACGGTTGGGCGCGGCACGCAACTGCCGACGGGATGAGGACCTCGGCCGGCACGCTGCGCTAGCAGCCGTGTTGGTGGTCCGCCGTTCGCGCGGCCGCACGGCTTCTCGGAGCCCTACTCTGCCCCCGGCGTGCGTCCTGCGCGGCCTGTGAGACGGGGGAGGGGATCGCCGTGGAACCCCCCGGGCGTCCACTCGCACGGCGGTAGAATCCGGTCACGATTCACAGGCTAACAAGGAGAGCTGATGGCGACTGTGAGCGTCCGCTACATCGTCAACGACGTCGACCAGGCGATCGCCTTTTACACCGGTGGGCTGGGGTTCACTGAGATCATGCACCCGGCACCGAGTTTTGCCATGCTGATGCGGGGCGACCTCCGGCTGGTGCTCTCGGCTCCCAGCAGTGCGCCCGGCGGTGGCCAGGCTTCGCCCGACGGAACCATGCCAACTCCAGGGGGTTGGAACCGCTTCTCCATCGAGGTGGAGGACCTCGACGCGCTGGTCACCACCTTGCGCCAGGCGGGCGTACCCTTCCGCAACGACATCGTGAACGGTATCGGTGGCAAGCAGACCATCGCCGAGGATCCTTCGGGCAACCCGATTGAGCTCTTCGAGCCCACCATCGAGGAAGCCAGGCTCTCGAACCCTCCCGTGACTGGAGGAGCCTGAGCCCGGTTGGCTGCGCCCGTCAGCTGATTGGCCGCCGGTCCGCTGCCGGTGCGCGCGGTCCAGGCTGAACTGTTTGCCGGAGACACCCTGGAAGTGTTCCCGCGACCCGGTCGCCGCCACCAGACCGTCCCTCGCGAGGGGAGGCCGGAGCCTCGAATTGTGTCCGCTGGCGCCCGCCGCTCGCAGCGGGCCGTGGCGGCGAGGCCCGCGCCGCAAGCTCACTGGCAGAGGTTGTCAGTCGCGGTGGCTCAACAGCGGGCGTATCAAGTTGACTCCGGGTGTTTTGCGCCCGTGCCGTGCCACGTCACGACCCAGCCACGCGGGAATCGGTCCCCCGCGCCCAGACGTTGCGCGACGGCTGGGTCGGACGCGGGCGCGGGGCATGCCCGCGCTGTTGTCAGAGGCGGCTCAGATGCTGGAAAGAAGGCCCTTGTGGCACGCGGAGACGGGCGCCGTGCGGTCCGCGCTACCGCCCATCCTCTGACGGCGAAACCGCAGCGACGCCCACGGTCCCTGCCGTCCTTACGCGTCACCGCAGACGGATCTCATCGTATCATCACCTTGGTGGGTGGGAGCACTTACACCAAGTCGGCCGTCGGGGCGGGAGAGCTCGCGGTCTATCGCCTCCTGGCCCGGCTGGCGCCTCGCCACAAACACCACTTCGCGGTTCTGCAGCTTCCCGTGGCCATCGCGATCGACGTCGAACGCCATCGTCTGGTTCTCCCTCGTTACGAGGGGGAAGAGCTCGCCCAGCGGTGGCACGAGGCCGACGGCGGGCGCTCGCTCGGCGTCGGACTGGCGGCGCGGATCGCGGTCGTTCTGGAGGATCTGGCACAGATAGACACGGTCCGACTGACTGACGATCCAGAGTTCATGAAGATCTCCGCAGTCGCATTCGACCATGCCGGCGCCCACTCTCGATCACTGTCAATTTCCCATCGCCTCACGGCTGCCGGGCTACTCTCGCCGCAAGACGGGATGCGAACAGAGCGCCTTCTGGAGCACCAGCAGCAGTCCCCCATGATCCTGAACAATGGCGACTTCTATCCTCGGAATCTGATCGTGCTCCCGACTGGTCGCATCGTGATCATTGACTGGGAGACGTACAACCCCAACAGCCCCTTTCACACCATCGACCATCTGGAGAACGTCGCTGCGGTCTTCTACGTTCACATGTGGGGCCACCCGGCATGGCAGGCGGCATTTGCTGATGCCCTCCACGATCGCTTTGACTTCTCGGAGATGGACTTCGCCAAAGGGGTGGTGATCCAGGGCCTGGAGCTGGCCAACATGTGGATGGGTGACCCGGCAACCCTGCCCCTGGCAGCCATCCAGGCATCGATGGTCAACGCGGCACTGGCCAAGGCTCAGCGTCGCTGAGGCCGCGGGCCGTCCCTGCCAGGTCGGCGGGATTGCGGATGGACTCGGCCAATCAGCGTGCCGTCGACCGGTAGCCCGGGGCGTGGCGGTTGGCGCTAGCCGCGGTGGCTTGATCCGTTGGGACTAGCCGCTCCTCAAGAGGGGGGCTTCCAGTCCACCCAACTGCATGAATTCAACGAGACGGTAGGGCCCAGGTCTCATCCCCTCGACCTTCTTCCACCGCTGCGCCGCGCCGATCCGGCGCCTTGCTGCTTCCCAGCAGAGGATCAGCGCTCCCGCCGCGCCCCACCGCACGTGGTAGCGGTGCTCTTCCCGCCCGATGCCCGGTCCGCCTAGCCCACCTGGCGAAGCATCTGTACCGCCACGTTCTCCCGGCGCTCCTGGCCCACCGTGGTGGTGGGACCGTGGCCCGGGTAGATCACCGTGTTCTCGGGGAAGGCGAGCAGCCGCGAGAGCACGGAGACCAGTTGCCGGGAAAGGTCGACGTCGGGGAGGTCGGTACGGCCCAGGTTCCCCTTGAGCAGGGTGTCCCCGGTGAAGAGATGGTTGCCCACCTTGTAGCTGAGCGAGCCCTGGCTGTGCCCCGGGGTGGCTATCACTTCCAGCTCGAAGTCGCCGAACGGGAGCCGATCGCCATCGGTGACGTAGCGGTCGGCGGAGCGCAGGAAGGCCTTGGCGTCGAGCAGGCTGAGCGCGGTCTCGCCGCCAACCACCGCCTTGACCTCCTCCTTGGCCCCGGCATGGTTGCGGTGGCCGTGGCTGCAGCAGAGGTGGCGCACGGTCAGGCCCGCGCACTGGGTGGCGATCTTGGCGGGGTCGGCGCCTGGGTCGATGATCACGGCCTCCTTGCTGCGGGCGCAGGCCACGACGTAGCAGTTGCTCTCCTGGGTCCCCTGAACTTTCACCCGCGCGATCTGGAGCCGGGGGCGGGCGGCCTCGGGGCTCAGCCGCGGACCTCGCGCTGCTCAAGAAGCTTCTGGCGCAGCGTCTCGAGCGCCTCGAACTCCTCCATCGCCGGCTTGGGCATGCGCTGGTAGGAGTGGGGAAACTTGGCGTGCTGCAGGGCTGCCAGCAACACCTCGACGTCGGGGTCGCTGAGCCGGTACAGGTGGCCGTGCGAGGGCAGCACCTCCGAGACCAGCACCGGGATCCGGTTGGGCTCGTCGGTGGTGTCTTCGAGCAGAGGCGACACCGCCGCCCGGGGGCGCAGCGGCAGCGGCTCCTGGGGCTGGTCGGGAAGGTCGCCGCTGGGGACCCGGGTGGGCTGGAAGAGCTGGGCGGAGCCGCTCAGGCTGGCGCGCTTGAAGGCCATCTCAGTGTGCCTCCCGGGAGAGCACCGCCTCCGCCAGCTGGCGGTAGGCGGCGGCCCCGTCGGAGTCGCTGGCGTACTGCAGGATCGACTGGCCCATCAAAGGGCACTCCGCGAAGCGGATGCTGTCGCTGACATGGAACGGGTAGACCAGGCTGCCGAAGTGGGATTGGACGTCGTTGAGCACCTCGTTGGCGTGCACCGTGCGCCCCTTGTGAATCGTGGGCAGGATCCCGTGGATCCTCAGCCTTGGGTTGAGCTTCACCCGAACCCGCTCGATGGTGCGCTGCAATTGTTCCATGCCCTTCATTCCAAAGTACTCGCATTGCAGCGGGATCACCACATCGGTGGCCGCCACCAAGGCGTTGATGCAGAGCAACCCCAGTGAGGGGGGGCAGTCGATGATCAGGTAGTCGTACTCGCCCAGGAGCGGGGTCAGCTTCTCCAGCAGCACCGACTCCCTTCCGATCTCGGTCACCAGCTGCAGCTCGGCCCCCGCCAGCTCCACGTTGGCGGCGAGGAAGTCGACGCCCACCCCGGGCGAATGCAGGCGCACGTCGGCCGCCGTCACCTGGTGCTCGCAGAGCATGTCGTAGACGGTGACCCGGAGTTCGTCGGGGTGAGCCACTCCCATGTTCACCGTGAGATGCCCCTGGGGATCGAGGTCCACCGCCAAGACCCGCACCCCGCGCTCGGCGAGCGCGCTGGCCAGGTTCACGGCGGTGGTGGTCTTGCCCACGCCGCCCTTCTGGTTGGCGACGGCAAGGATCTGGACCCCGGCCGGCTTGTGGTTGTTGGAGGCCATGCGGCGAAGTCACCTCGGCTGGCGGCTGGCCATCTGAAAGACCGGCATTGTGGCAGCCTGCCGCTATCATATGGCGGCTCGCGACACTGCCGGGCCTGGACCGGCGAAACCGGCGCCAGCGGCTTCTCCCGGAAAGCACCCGGCCTTGCTTCCCACGGTTACCTACCTCACCTCACCGGCACTGAGCCAAAGCCACCCTTGTTGAGGAGAACTGCAGCCTTGGCAGACGTTGGCGAACTACCAAAGTCCAAGATTCAGGCCGCCGAGGAGGCGGTCAGCCTGGCCCTAGCCAGCCGCTGGCGGGAGGCGCTGGTGGTCAACGACGATCTGCTGGAGCGCTTCGGGCCCGACGAGGAGACCTGCAACCGACGCGGCAAGGCGCTCTTGGAGCTGGGGCGGTTCGGCGAAGCCGAGGCGGCCTACCAGGCTACCCTCGGGGTCAACCCCGGCAACCAGATCGCCCGCCGCCAGCTGGCCCAGCTTTCTGAGCGCCGCGGCGGCAGCGGGCAGGTGACGGGGGTGGCGGCCTCGGTGGACGTGACTCTCTTCACCGACGAGCCCGGCAAGACCGCGATCACCAAGCTGATTCTGGCGGAGGGCATCGAACCCGCAGCGATCGCCCCCGGCGATCCCGTCAAGGTGGAGGTGGGCGAGGAGCAGGTGGCAGTGCGCAGCCTCCGGGGAGTCGAGCTGGGCGCCATCGAGCCGCGGCTCGCCCAGCGCATCCTCAAGCTGAGCCGGAGCGGCAACCGCTATGCCGGGGCGGTCACCCACGTCGACGGCGCCAGCGTGCAGGTGATCCTTCGCGAGACCTACCAGGCGCCCGAGCTGGCCGGCACCAACTCCTTCCCGGTGCGCAAGGCGCGGGAGATTCCCTACCGGGCCTACACCAAGGAGGCGGTGATCGCCCGCGACGAGGACCCGCCGGTCTCCGGGGACGAGGACGAGGACTCGCTGACCCCAACCCCGGACCCCGTCGCCGAGGAGCTTGACGCGGGCTTCAGTGAATTCGAAGAGGTCGTCGACGAACCCGCGGCCGAGGCTGAGACCGACGATGAGGACGCGCGGCCCGAGGATGACTACTGAGCTCTCCCGGGCCTAGTGGAGTGGGGAGAGCTCCCCGACCGGCCAGAGCAGGGGCCTCTCGAAAACCGAGCGCAGCACCACCGAGGAGCGGCTGCTGAGGCCAGGATGCCCCTCGCGCAGGCGCGCCAGCAGGGCGGCCAGCTGGGCCGGGGACTCCACCCTCACCTTGGCCAGGTAGCAGTCATCCCCGGCGACCTCATGGAGCTCCAGGACCTGGGGCTCGCGGGCGAGTTCGCCCTCTAGCCGAACCCGCTCCTGGGCCGACCCCTGAAGCCGGATGGCGATCACCGCGGCGGTGGCGGCGCCCACCGCCTCGGGGGCGACCACCGTCGAGTAGGCGAGGATGACTCCCGCCGACTCCAGCTTGTGGACCCGCTCGTGCACCGACGGGGCCGAGAGAGATACCTGCTCGCCCAACTTTGCCCAGGTGCTCCTCCCGGCTCCCGCGAGGCGGCCCAGGAGCCGACGATCAATGTCATCCATATCGGGCATCGTACCTTATATCTAAAGACTCGATCGTATGATTAGGCAGGAAACGTTAGGCACTTGTTCGCTAATACCAGATGACCATTAGTCAAGCGCGCGCCGCGATCGTGGCCCGCTCAACCTGGCGGGCGTGGGTGGCGCTGGCGGCCGTCTACGTGCTCTGGGGCTCTACCTACACCGCCATCCAGGTGGGGGTGCGGGAGTTCCCGCCCTTCCTGCTGGCAGGCACCCGCTACATGTTCGCCGGGCTGCTGCTCTACCTGATCGCCGGCCACCAGGGAGGGTGGCGGCAACGCCCTGCCCGCTGGCGGTGGCCCAGCTGGGCGGAGGCGGTAAGCGCCGGAGTGGTGGGGCTGTTCCTGCTGCTCGGCGGCAATGGGCTGGTGACCTTTGGGGAGGTGCGGGTCCACTCCGGCCTGGCCGCCCTGATGATCGCCACCGTTCCCCTCTGGATGGCTCTGCTCGGCCTGGCGCTACGGGGGTCGCGCCGGCTGGGGGCGGTCAGCTGGGCCGGGGTGGTTCTGGGCATGGCGGGAGTGGTGGTGCTGGTGGGTCCCGGGGCGGGCGGCGGGCTGACCCTGCTGCCGGCCGTGGAGCTGATTGCCGCGGCGGTGCTGTGGAGTGTCGGGTCGCTGTACGCCCAGCGGGCGCCGCTGGCTCGAAACGTGCTCCTGGTCTCGGCGGTGGAGATGCTGGTGGGGGGACTGGCCCTGATCGTGGTTGGTCTGGTCAGCGGAGAGGTGGGACAGGTACAGTTCTCCCGGGTAGGCCTGCCCGCAGTGCTCGCCTACGTCTGGCTGGTCACCGGCGGATCGCTGGCCGGCTACACCTGCTACACCTACGCGCTCAAGATGCTGCCCCCGACCACCGTCGCCACCTACGCGTACGTCAACCCGGTGGTGGCCCTGCTGCTGGGGTGGCTGATCCTCGGCCAGGGGCTCAGCGCCGGGGCCGGCCTGGCCGCCGCCCTGATCACCCTGGGGGTGGTGCTGATGGTGAGCGGTCCGGCGCTGACGCGGCGGAGATCAAGGGGGCGGCTGGGCCACAACCCGGGCGCCTGAGCTCCCGGTGGGGCCCTCAGGCTACCGGTTGAAGGGTGGTGCTTCGGGCGCACCGGGGTTCGCGGGTGGAGGGCCGGGCGGCATCCCCATGGGGTATCCCGGGCCCGACTGGGGGTCCAGCCCTGGCCCCCCCTCGAAGGCCGAGGGTTCAGTGAGCCGACGTCGGCGGGTGAACAGCCCCGCGCCCCAGCGCCGAGCGACCACATAGCTGACCACGGTGGAGATCAGCAGCACTCCGATGAACCCCACCGCCAGCAGGATCGCTGGCCCCAGGTAGCTCTCCTGGGGCACCGCGCAGGAGGTGGTCACCCCGGAGGGGAGACCGGAGCAGTCCAGCGTGGTCTGGGAGTTGTGCGCGAAGGTGACCAGGAGGAGGGCGGCACCGCCCGCGAACATGAGGAAGCAGAGGATCAGCAGACCGATCAGGAGGGGGATCGCCCGGGGCACCCGCAGCAACTCGCCGCGGGCGGTCTTCTCAGTCGGATCGACCACGCCGGAATAGTAGCCGAGCCGGTGCGGATCGGTGCCTCCGAGGCCAAGTTGGCTAGAAGAGGACGGTGCGCATGCTGCCGATGCGCCGGAAGCCAGTTCGCTCGTAAACCCTGATCGCAGGCTCGTTGAAGTCGTTGACGAACAGGGTCACCCACTCTGTGTCCTCAAGGAGCTGCTGGCAGAGGGTGGCCATGGCCCGGGTGGCCCGGCCCTGGCGGCGGAATTCGGGGTCGGTCCAGACCCCCTGAAGTTGGACCGCCTCCGGGGTGACCGAGGAGCACTCCGCCTTGAAGACCACCCGACCGCCCTCCATCCAGACATAGATGCGGCCCCGGCGGATCAGCGCCAGGACCCGCTCGCGGTACCCGGAGGGGTCGACCGTCATGGGGTCGAAGCCCACCTCTTCGAGGTGCATGGCGGCGCTGGCTTGGACCAGCGGCTCCAGCTCGTCGGACCGGGCCCGGCGCAGCGGCGGCGGGTCGCTGGGCATCGGCGCCGCCGAGGCCTGGTCGAGTGCGTAGTGAGGCTGCTCGGCGCGGAGGGTGCGCACCGGCGGAAGCCGGTCGGCCAGTTGCTCTTGGAGCCGGGCCACCTGGTCGCTGGGGCCAACCATGAGCTGGATCCAGGGGACGTGGGGCCGAAGTGCCCGGGCCAGGGCGTCCAGGTCTCCGGGGTCGGGGGCCCAGGGAACCACCAGCGGCCCGTGCATCAGGACCCCCCGCAGCCGCCGCTCCAGGGCGTGCTCCACGCCTAGTAGGGATCCCTGTCGGAGCGCGCCCTGGCGGATCTCGCTGCGCAGGAAGACCGTCTCCAGAGGGTGCTCCTCCAGGCAGGCCTCGACCAGGGAGGAATCGGACGCCCACAGCTGACGAGTCCGAGGCTGGCGGTTGAGGGCCCGCCGGAGCATGGCGCGATTATGGAGGTCTAGGCGGGACGCGGGTCGGCGCGGGCGCCCTGAGCCAGACGCGCTCCGAGGAGCAGGATCCAGAGCAGCTCCAGCCCCAGAAAGGCTCGCTCGTACAGGCCGTCGAGGGAGTTGGCGCGAAGCTGGGTGTGGCCCAGGAGCAGCAGCGGGACCAGTGCCACCAGCGCAATCACCAGCAGCGGGGCGGAGATCCCGCGCAGCACCGCGAGGTGGCGCACCGCCCCCGAGAGCACGATGGTGCCCACGGCGACGCAGAGGAAAGCGACCAGGGCGAGGATCAGGTGGATCTGTCCGGAGGTGGTTGCTGGCGTCCCCGGCGGGTTGTCCGGAAAGAACGCCAGCAGTCCGGAGCCGATCCCCCAAGCTGCGAGCAGGGCCGCCCCGCCCCGGAGCCAGCCGCTCTGTCCGCGCACGCTGAGGAGCGCTCCCGCCAAGAGCAGGGAGAGGGCGCCGCGGAGCAGGAAGTTGACGTCCATCAGCCACGCGTAGGGACCCACGCCGTAGTCGCTCTCGGCGCGGTGCAACAGGCTGAGGTCGGGCCGCAGCACGGCCAGGAGCACGTCGATGAGGACGTACACCACAACCCCGAGGCAGGCCAGGAGCGCCAGTCGCGCGGTGGCGGTCCGGGGCGGTTGGGTGGCGGTGCTGACGCTGTTCATGACCCGTTCCTGATGGTGGCGGCAGGTGCTGCGGCGCAGGCTAGCAGGGAGGTGGCAAAACTGTCAACAGTGTTGACTAATGGGCCAGCCACGCTATCCTTGGCCAGGTGAGTCCCAAAGCCTCCGGGCAGGACCGGTCAGTCCCGCTGGTGGTGCTCTTGGCGCGGGGTATCAGGGAGTATCGAACCGCGGTCCGGAGCCACCTCGCGGCGGCGGGGTTCGATGACCTGCCCCGCTCCGCGGCTTGGCTGCTGACCAGCCTTGAGCCCTCGCCGGGGACGCTGGGGGGGCTGGCCGCCGGTCTCGGGACCAGCAAGCAGAGCCTGAGCCGTCTTAGCGAGACGCTGGTCGAGCGTGGCTATTTGAGCCGGGAGATGGACCGCGGCGACCGGCGCCGGGTCCGGCTGGACCTGACCGCGCGGGGCCGGGCCGCCGCCGCCCTGGTGGCCGCCGCCGTCAAAGAGGTCGACTCCGTGATCACGGCCCGAGATGGGGGTGCCTCCTGGGACTGCGCCATCCGGGCGCTGCGACGGCTCTTCGACGATCCGCAGCTGCCGCGTCCCGGAGCAGCGCCGGCTACTCCAGGGGCGGCGGGGAGAGCGAGTCAGGAAGCAGACCCGCCGCGTAGCGGAAGTCAGCGAAGTAGGCGTGGGCCGCCCGGTCGATCAGGTCTGGGGTCAGCGCCGGGGCCTGACCGAGGTAGCTGGCGACGCTGACAATCTGACCTACCAGGTCGCGCGGCTGGCAACCGCGCAGGGGGCGGTCGCTGGGGTCGTAGTGCTTGCTCAGGAGGTAGTCCACCGCGGCGTCTTGGTAGGCCACCCCGGTATCGCGGCAGACCTGGCGAAAGATCGCCCGGAACTCCTCCCGGGTGGGGTCGCCGACCAGGGTCTTGTAGCGCACCCGGCGCAGGAAGGCCTCGTCGACCAGCTCCGAGGGGTCGAGGTTGGTGGAGAGCAGGAGCAAGGTGGCGTAGGGGACGCTCACGGTGGTCCCGGCCCGGGTGATATTCAGGTAGTCGATCCCGGTCTCCAGGGGCACGATCAGGCGGTTGAGTATCTCTCTCGGGGTGATCACCTGGCGCCCGAAGTCGTCGACGTGGAGGATCCCGCCGTTGGCCTTGACCTGGAGCGGCGCCTCGTAGAAGCCGAGGACCCGGTCGAATGCCGGCTCCAGCTGCTGGGCCCTGAGCTCGCCGCCGGTGCGCACCACTGGCCGGTAGACCAGGGTCCAGCGCTGATCGTGGACGAGGGGGGGGCCGGCTACCGGCCGGTGATGCACCGGATCGAAGACCCGCACCACCTCGCCGTGGACGTAGAGGGCGTGGGGGATGAAGATCGGCGAGCCCAGGACCGCCGCGCAGCCATGGGCTATCGAGCTCTTGCCGTTGCCAGGGGGCCCAAAGAGGAACAGCGCCTGCCGGGCGATCAGGGCCGAGCCCACCACGTCGACCACGTGGTCGGGAAGCACCAGGTCCCCCAGGGCCGCCCGCATCGACTCGGAGCTCACCCCGACCGGGGCGACGGCCAGACCGGCGGCGCTGGCCAGGTAGTCGTCCAGCGGTACGGGAGCCGGCCCAGCGTACTGGCTGAGCTGGAGGGTCTCCCGGGCGCGCTCACGTCCCGCTCCGGTGAGCGCGTACTCCAACCCCTCGGCGAAATCCTCATGAGCCCGGGTGTGGGTTCGAGCGCCGGTGGTGCCGCAGAAGTTCTCCTTGGTGACGAAGGCCACCGCCTCACTGGTCACCGTCCAGGGCAGGCAGACCAGAGCGGCGAGATCGCGCCCCAGGAGGTTGCCGTTGAAATAGAGAACCTTCAGCACCAGGTCGCAGACAAACGAGAAGGGCAGACCCAGGCCGGCGACGGACGTGGGTGGGGCGGGGCAGTAGACCGTGGCCGGACCGTGGGCGACCGCCGCCGTTTCCAGCGGCGGGGCCTCCACCGAAGGAACCTCCGGGGCGGGGCGCGCCGAGGGGGGTGGCGGTGCTTCTTGGGGTGCGGGATGGGTGCTCATATTTCGGTCTGCGCACGAAATCTAACCGCTGGACCCTCCCCTTGGCTGCATCGCTGTGCCGCGGCCGTCAATCACCGCGCCAGCCATCGGGCAGAGCCGGCGATTGGCCCAGGAGCCGGTGCCACCGGCGTGCAGTGGGGGTTGACCGGCCGTCCACCGTCAGGGATACTACCTATCTAGCAATATAGATACCCTAGTTCTCTGGAGCTCACGGTGATCGAATTCCATCTCGACACCCGGTCTGGGGTCGCCCCGTACCAGCAGGTCGTCCAACAGGTGCGACATGCCCTGCGGCTCGGCCTACTCGAAGTCGGCGACCAGCTCCCGACGGTGAAGGAGGTGGTCGCCACCCTGGCGATCAACCCGAATACGGTCCTCAAGGCCTACAAGGAGCTCGAGCACCGAGGTCTGGTGGTTGCTCGGCCCGGAATCGGCATCTTCGTCACCAAGACCCTGACGGACGACTCGCTGGCCGCCCACGGCGCCCTTCGGGCCGAACTCAGGCGATGGCTTTCCAACGCCCGCCACGCGGGGCTCGACGACGAGAGCATTGAGGCGCTCTTTCGCGACGTCATTCGGTCCGCCTCCAGGGAGGCGGTAGCGTGACTGCCACCGTCTTGGAGGCGGACGGTCTGGGCAAGCGCTACCGCCGCAAGTGGGCGCTCTCGGAGTGCACTCTCGCCATTCCCTCCGGGAAGGTGGTTGCGCTGGTGGGGCCTAACGGCGCCGGAAAGACGACCCTGATGCATCTCGCCGTCGGCCTCCTCCAACCCAGCGCGGGGTCGGTCGCCGTCCTGGGAGGGCGTCCCGGCACGGCGCGGAACCACCTCGCTGGCATCGGCTTCGTGGCTCAGGACGCCCCCACCTACCCGGGGCTGTCAGTCCGCGATCACCTGAGGTTCGGCGAGTGGATGAACTCGACCTGGGATGCGAAGCTCGCTGAGGATCGAATCGACCATCTTCACCTCGATCCCCGCCAGAAAGCCGGCCAACTCTCGGGCGGTCAGCGTGCCCAGTTGGCCCTGACCCTCGCGGTGGCGAAGCGCCCCGAGTTGCTGGTGCTGGACGAGCCCGTCGCTAGCCTCGATCCCCTGGCGAGGCGTGAGTTCCTGCAAAGCCTGATGGAGGTCGTCGCCGAGCAGGGCGCGAGCGTGATCCTGGCCTCCCACCTGGTCGCCGACCTGGAGCGGGTGTGCGACTACCTGGTCTTGCTCATTGGCTCGCGGGTCCAGGTGGCCGGCGACATCGATGAGCTGCTTGGCACCCACCGGCGCCTAACCGGCCGAAGACTCGGAAAGGACCTGCCGCCGAGTGACCAGCAGGTCATCCTCCAGAGCCACACCGACCGGCAGAGCACGCTTGTGGTGCGGACCGCAAAACCCATCCTCGATCCTGCCTGGTCGGTAGATCGGCTCGACCTCGAAGACCTGGTCCTGGCGTACATGACCCGGGCGGTTGAACAAGACCGGCGGCCGCACCTGGAGGTCCGCTCCTGATCCGGCTGACGTTGCGCCAGTTCCGCACCGAAGCGGTTATAGGCTTCGGCTTGCTCGCGGTACTGGCGATCGTGCTCGCTATCACCGGGATCCACCTGGCTCAAGTGGACCACGCCTTCGAGGCCAGGTGCAGGGCCGCGGGCACCTGCGCTCTGGCGCCGAACCCCATCGTCGGTGAGGATCAGGGACTGCAGGCCCTGGTGCCGATCATCGCGCTGGTGACCCCAGCGCTGATCGGGCTGTTCCTCGGTGCTCCGCTCATCGCCCGCGAATTCGAGACCGGCACCTTTCGACTGGCGTGGACCCAGAGTGTCAGCCGCCGGCGCTGGCTCGCGGTGAAGCTCGGACTGGTGGGTCTGGCCGCAGTGGCGATCGCGGGGCTGCTCACGTGGCTGGTGGACTGGTGGCAGAGCCCCTTCGATTCAGTGGCTCAGGAGAGCTTTGGGCCACTGCAGGTTGGCTTCCACGGCGTCGCGCCGATTGGCTACGCGGCGTTCGCATTCGCCTTGGGGGTTACTGCAGGCGTGGTGCTGCGACGCACCGTCCCCGCGATGAGCGCGACTCTCGTGGGCTTTGTGGTAGCGCGCGTGGCAGTGACCAACTGGGTCCGCCCGAATTTTGCTGCCCCAGTCCACAAATCGCTATCGCTCCTGTCCGCGACCTCACATCCCGTGCTCGAGCTACAGGCGCCAGCGTATAAGCTCGCGCTCGTCCCTCCCCTGGTGACTGTCCGGAACGGGTGGGTCTATGCTACCGAGGTCGCCGACAGGTCCGGCCACGCGCCCAATGTTCTCCGTGCCTGTCCCGCGCTCCACGCGACGCCCGCCTCGCCGCAGAGCGTCCATGCGTGTCTCACCAAACTCTCCGCAACCTTCCACACGGTGGTTACGTACCAGCCGGCTACTCGCTTCTGGCCCTTCCAGTGGGCGGAGCTGGGGGCGTTTCTGGCGGCCGCCTTGGTACTCTGCGCGTTCTCCTACTGGTGGCTGCGACGCCAGTATGGCTGACCCTGGCCACATCCGACGCCGGGTCGCGGCCCGCGCCAACGCGGGCGGGTGCCCTCTCGTCTGCTGCTGGAGGGTGGAGCGGCTCCTACCGGCGCCCGAGTGGGGGTTCGATCTCTCAGGACGGTGCTCCTTGGTCGGCAACGCGGCCGCCGTAGCTGGAGTTGGGGCGGACATAGGGCCACCCCTCCAAGAGGGCGCGGGCGAAGCGCTCCACCTCGCCGTTCATCCGGGTGTGCTATTGCTCGCGTTTGGGTTGGTCAAGACTGGCCGGCCGGTCGGGGGAGTCGGGCGGCAGATTCGAGGAGGAGGGCGTGGGCGAACGCTTGGGGGACGTTGCCCCGCAGCTGGCGTTGGCGGACGTCGTATTCCTCGGTGAGCAGCCCGGGCGGACCGCACGCCGCCCGGTTGCGTTCGAACCACGACCTGGCCTCGGTGTCCCGGCCTTGCTGGTGGGCGGCCAACGCCATGAAGAACCCGCACAGCACGAATGCTCCTTCTGCTTCGTGCAATGGGCGCTGGTCGTGGCGGAACCGGTAGACGTAGCCTTCGCGGCCGAGCTCGTCGGCCACCGCAGCGACGGTGGCGCGGCTGCGAGGGTCGTCGGCGGGGAACGCCCCCCTAATTGCGGGCAATAGCAGGGCGGCGTCGACCCGGTCGTCGTCGGGGGCTCGCTGCCAGCGCCCGCTCGGATGCACGCAGTGCGCGGCGGCGTCGGCGGCGATGGTGTCGGCCAGGCTGCCCCAGCGGGCCGCTTCGTGAGGTATGGCGACCGCGGCGATGGCTCGCAGACCGGCCACGCACATGAGCCGGGAGTGCGCCCAGCGCCGATTGTCGAGCTCCCAGATGCCAGCATCGGCGTTGCGCCATCGGGCCTCGATGGCAGCCACGGTGGCTTGAACCGCCTGCCAGTGGTCGCTGGCGAGATGGTCGTGGTGGCCGGCCGCGGCGAACAGCAGGAGCGCTTCGCCGAACGCGTCGAGCTGGAACTGGCTGTTGGCCGAATTGCCGATCTTGTCGCTGCCGCCCGGGTAGCCAGCCAGGTGCGGCAGACTTCGTTCGTCGGGGACACGCCCGCCGTCGATCCGGTACGCCGGTTTCAGCTCTGGCCCGTCGCCTAGAGCTCGCTCCGCGATGAAGCGCACGGCGCAGTCGAGGAGCGGCTGGGGCTGTGTGACGGCGACGGCTTGACCGGCGTAGGCCTGGTCCCGGATCCAGGCGTAGCGGTAGTCGTAGTTGCGGCCGGCCTCGGCCCGCTCGGGCAGGCACATGGTGGCGGCGGCCACCATCCCACCGCCGGCGCTGGTAAGGCCTCGCAGCACGGCATAGGCGTGGCGGGCGTCGCGAGGGGCCAGGGTGTCGGCCAGCTCGGGGACCGTCTTGGTCCATGACACTTGGGTGGCCTCCCAGGCGACCGAAGCGTCGACAGGCGCGTCGGCCAAGGCGTGCTCGCCGACCTCCAGGACTAGGTCGTGACGGGCCCCGGGTTCGAGATCGATATCAAGGCTCAGCGCGCCATCATCCGCGGACGTGGCACGCTGGGCGCCCGACCAGCGTAGGTACAGGCCGCCGCTGCGGGCCGTCCATGTCCCCTGGTGGCGCTGCGCGCGGGTCATGGGCCGCCGCCCGAAGTCGGCCCGGGCGTCGAGGATCGCCCGGACGTTGGCCGGGCCGTGTACGGCGGTGACCTGGCGCAGGATGACCGCGGTGTGCGCATCAGCCGGGAAGGCGAGCGCTTCGCGGCATTCGATGATCCCGGTGGAGGTGACCCACCGCGACCGCCAGATGAGGGTGCCCGGCTCGTAGTATCCGCCCCACACGAACCGCGGGTCGGTGGGGGTGACGGCGTAGAGGCCGCCGCCGCCGATCAGGGTCGAGAACACCGCAGGCGAGTCCCACCGGGGGGCGCACATCCAAGCGAAGTCACCGCGGGGCCCGACCAAGATGCCGCGTTCACCGTCCGCGAGCAGGGCGTACTCACGCAGCACATGGGGAGGGAATGCGTCGACCCGGTCGGGTGGCCCGACTCGCGGTTTGGGGGCGGTCACGTGTGCCGCCTGGCCGCCAGGTGGGCGCCGAGACGCACCGTCAGGGGCACCATGGTCAGCGCCGGGTTGGCCGACCCCTGGGTGGGGCAGACGCCGCCGTCGCTCAGGTACGGGTTGGGGATCACCCACCAGCGCTGGTGGGCGTCGACCACGCGATTGTCCGAATTGCTGCCCCTGCGGGCACCGCCGATGAGGTGGGCGTGCCGGAGGAAGGTGAGCAGGTCCTGGGCGCAGGGGGCGTGGAGGATGTCGGTGATGACTTTGGTGGAGTAGGCGATGTTGGCCCGGCCATTCTCGCACAGGCTGAAATCGAAGTGCGCCACGGGCAACCCATGGCGCTCCTTCTCAGACGCCACGGTGACCCGGTTGTCGGGCCGGGCCAGCAACTCGTTCAGCACTGGATGTTGCTTCGGGGTTGTAGTCGCGCGACTACCCGGTGCGCACTGCCTCGGCCAAGGCCAGCCTCTACGCCCGCGAAAAACACCAGCCACCTGGGCGGGCTGCGTGGTCACTCGGGACCCCGTCCTCGGGGGGGGCTCACCGCCGGGCTGGGAATGACGGCCGCCTTCTGGTGGGTGAACGGTATCTATGCCATAAATATGCAATGATCCCGGAGATGCCAGCGATGGACGCGTCGATCCGGGTGGCGGTCGCGGGTGCGACCGGGTACGCTGGTGATGGCTGCGTTCGGCTGCTGCTGGAGCATCCCGGAGCCGAGCTGGTGGCGGTGGGGTCCCGGACGCAGGTCGGCCGACCGCACTCGGCGGTCTGCCCGGGATCGCCCTGCGAGCAGTTGCTGGTCGAGTCAATCGATGCAGCCGGGTGTGATGTAGTGATCAGCGCGGCCATGCCTGGGGAGGCCGGGCGCGAGGCCGGGCGCTGGCTGGCAGAGGGGGCGGTTGTGGTCGACGTCTCAGCCGATTTCCGGCTCAAGGCGGCGGCCGCCTTCGCCCGCTGGTATGGAGTTCCCCACCCCGCACCCGAGCTCCTCTCCCAGGCGGTCCTGGCCATGCCTGAGCTGCGTCCCGAAGCCATCCGAGAGGCTAGCCTCCTGGCCCTACCTGGATGTTTTTCCACAGCCGCCATCCTCGCCTGCGGCCCGGCCCTGGCGCGGGGGCTGATCGAGCCCGAGGTGGTGGTGGACGGCAAGACCGGGGTGAGCGGCGCGGGGCGGGCGGCCTCGGCCGACTACCTCTTCTCGGAGCTGAACGAGTCAGCCAAGGCCTACTCGGTGAGCGGGCACCGCCACCAGCCGGAGATGGAGCAAGCGCTCAGCGAGCTGGCGGGTGGCCCGGTGGCGGTGACCTTCGTGCCCCACCTAGTGCCAATGACCAGGGGGATCCTGGTGACCTGCTACCTCCGTCCGCGAGCGGGGGTGAACCTGGCGCAGTTGCGGGCCACCTACCGCGAGCAGTACCGGGACCAGCCCTTCGTGCGGGTGGCGGACCTCCCGGTGCCCACCAAGCAGGCCTCGAACACCAACCTCTGCTGGCTCAGCCTGGAGCAGCAGGGCCGGCACTTGGTGGTCTCGGCGGTTCTCGACAACCTGGGCCGAGGCGCCTCCGCCCAGGCCATCCAGGTGATCAACCTGCGCTTCGGCCTGGAAGCTCGCGCAGGTCTCGAGGGAAGCTCGCGGTGGCCCTGACCGAGGGGGGAGCGCGCGCTCCAGGTTGGCCGGGGGTGACCGCACCGGCGGGGTTCCGGGCGGCGGTTGCCTGCGCCGACATCCGCGATGAAGGCTCGGGCCGGGCTGACGTCGCGCTCCTGGTCAGCGACTCGCTGGCGGCGGCCGCTGGCGTCTTCACCCAAAACCGGGTCAAGGCAGCCCCGGTGGTGGTGAGCCAACTGCACCTGAAGCGTGGCCGGGCCCGGGCGGTGGTGATCAACAGCGGCAACGCCAACGCCTGCACCGGCGCGCAGGGGCTGGCGGACGCTCTGCGGATGGTCCAGACCGCCTCCGACATCGCCGACTGCGCTCCCCAGGAGGTGCTGGTGGCCTCTACCGGGGTGATCGGGCGACCCATGCCCAGTGAGCGGATCCGGGCCGCCATCCTGGAGGCGGGCAGCCGCCTCGGAGAGGCGGGGGGCCACCTGGCGGCGGAGGCAATCATGACCACCGATACCCGGTCCAAGGAGACGGCCAGCCAGTTCTCCGTCTCCGGGATTACCCACACCGTGGGAGGCATGGCCAAGGGGGCGGGGATGATCCACCCCGACATGGCGACCCTGCTGGCCTTCGTCACCACCGACGCGCGGGTCGCCCCGGACCTGCTCTCGGAGCTCCTGGGCCAGGGCGTGGGTGCCAGCTTCAACACCATCAGCATCGACGGCGATACCAGCACCAACGACTGCTGCCTGGCCCTGGCCAACGGCGCCGCCGGGGGCCCGGACCTGGTCCGGGGCAGCAACGAGGCGGCTCTCCTTGGCGCCGCCCTGGACGCGGTCCTGGCCGACCTGGCTGCTCAGGTCGTTCGGGATGGTGAGGGGGTGACTCGAACCTTCTCGGTCCAGGTAAGGGGGGCGGTGGACCAGCGCCAGGCGACCCTGGCGGCGCGCACGGTGAGCAGTTCGCCACTGGTCAAGACCGCCATCCACGGGGGCGACCCCAACTGGGGCCGCGTCCTGATGGCGGTCGGACGCAGCGGCGCCGATCTCGCCCTGGACCGCTGCCGGCTGCGCCTGGCGGGCCATGAACTGTTCGCCCTGGGCCGCCCCACCGCGGCCGCCCTGGAGGAGGTGTCGCGGTCGCTGCTCCAGCCCCATGTCGAGATCGAGATCGACCTGGGCCTGGGGGATGCCGAGGCCAGCGCCTTGGGCTGCGACCTGAGCCCGGAGTACGTGAGGATCAATGGTGACTATTCCACCTGAGTCAGAGGCGCCAGAAAGTGCTGGGGGGGCGCTCCGGCGTGCCGAGGTTCTGGTCGAGGCCCTGCCCTATATCCGCCGGTTCCAGGACCAGCTCCTGGTGGTCAAGCTGGGGGGCGCCGCGGTCGAGCCGGGGCCGGCCCGCGACACGGTGCTCCAGGACCTGGTCCTGCTCCGCTTCGTCGGGCTGCGCCCGGTGCTGGTCCACGGGGGCGGCAAGGAGATCACCGCCATGGCCGGTGCCCTAGGCCTCACCACCCAGTTCGTGGACGGGCTGCGGGTCACCGACGAGAAGACCATGGAAGTGGCCAAGATGGTCCTCACCGGCAAGATCAACCCCGACCTGGTGGGGGCGATCCACCGTCTGGGAGGAAAGGCGATGGGCCTCTCCGGGGAGGACGGCCCCTGCATCCTGGTGCGCCGGCAACGCGGCTCGCAGGGCGAGGACCTGGGCCAGGTGGGGGAGATCCAGGAGGTCAACCCGGAGCCGGTACTCGCGCTCACCGACCGGGGGCTGATCCCGGTGGTGGCGTCGGTGGGGCTGGGCTACGACGGGCTGTCCTACAACGTCAACGCCGACACGGTCGCGGCCAGCCTGGCCCAGGAGCTGGGGGCGGGCAAGCTGCTGCTGCTCACCGACGTCCCCGGGGTCCGGGACGGATCGGGGGCGTTCCAGAGTCGGCTCAGCGTGGAGGCGGCGGAGGCGCTCTGCCGGGAAGGGACCGCGTCGGAGGGCATGATCCCCAAGCTCCGGGCCGCCTGCGAGGCGGCCCGCCACGGGGTCACCGTGCACGTGGTCGACGGCCGCCAGCCCCACTCGATTCTGCTCGAGATCCTCACCGAAGCCGGGGTGGGGACCATGATCGAGCCCGCGACGGCCGATGGCTGAGCCGACCATCCGCTCCACCCCCGAGCTAGCCGAGGAGGTGCTGGCTGCCACCTACAGCCGGGTCCCGCTCACCCTGGTCCGAGGTCGCGGCTGCGAGGTGGAGACGGACGATGGTCGCCGGCTTCTGGACTTGGTGGGGGGGATCGCGGTCAACGTCCTGGGCCACTGCCACCCCGAGGTGGTCCGGGCCGCCTCCGGGCAGCTGGCGGAGCTGATCCACACCAGCAACCTCTACTTCACCGAGCCCCAGACCGAGTTGGCCTCACGCCTGGTGCGCTCCGCCTTCCCGGCTCGGGTCTTCTTCGGCAACAGCGGCGCCGAGGCCAACGAGGCGGCAATTAAGGTGGCCCGCAAGTGGGGCCAGTCGCAGCGCTCGGGAGCGCATCACGTGCTCACCCTGGAGGGAGCCTTCCACGGGCGGACCCTGGCCACCCTGGCGGCCACCGGCAACCCCCACTACAGCCAGCCCTTCGCCCCCCTCCCCGAGGGGTTCCGGCAGGTCCCCCGAGGCGACCTGGCCGCGGTGGAGGCGGCTCTGGCCGATCGCCGGCGCCCGGTGGTGGCGGTCCTGGTCGAGCCCATCCAGGGCGAGAGCGGGGTGCACGACCTCGGCGACGAGTACCTGCGCAGCCTGCGTCGACTCTGCGATCTCCACCATGCCCTCCTCATCCTCGACGAGATCCAGTGCGGGCTGGGTCGCAGCGGCACCATGTGGACCTACCAGCAGGCGGGGATCGTGCCGGACCTGATGACCGTGGCCAAGGGGCTGGCTGGAGGTCTGCCGCTGGGCGCGGTCCTGATCGGGCCCAGGGCGGACGTTCTGGTCCCGGGCGATCACGGCAGCACCTTCGGAGGCAACCCGGTGGCCTGCGCCGCCGCGCTGGCGGTGCTTCAGGTCTTGGAGCGGGAGGGGCTGGCGGCCCGGGCCGAGGCGATGGGCGGCCGGCTCCGCTCCGGCCTGCTGGAGCTCCGGGAGGGGGACTTGCGGGTTTCGGAGGTGCGCGGCCGGGGCCTCCTGCTGGGGCTGGGTCTGAGCCGGCCGCTGGCTCAAGAGGTCGCCCGGCGGGCCCTGGGCGAGGGGGTTCTGGTCAACCCGATAGGCGACTCGACGATCCGGCTGGCTCCGCCCCTGATCATCACCGAGGCCGAGGTGGACCGCGCGGTCACGGCGCTGGCGCGTGCCCTGACCATGGCGGCGGGGGAGGAGGCGCGGTGAGCGCCCAGGTGCCCCGGGTGTCACGGCAGTCGGCGATTCTGGAGGTGCTCCGCAGCCAGTCGGTCCAGACTCAGGCGCAGCTGGCCGCGGAGCTGCGCCGGCGTCGGATCACGGCCACCCAGGCCACCATCAGCCGGGACCTGCACCAGCTCCGAGTGGCCCGGGTGCCGTCCGCCGGGGGCAGCCGCTACCTGGCACCCTCCGACGGCAGCGACGCCGAGGCCCGGCTGGCGGCGGTGCTGGCATCCCAGCTCACAGATCTAGAGCGGGTCGGGCAGTTCGTGGTGCTGCGAACCATGGCCGGGGGTGCGCCGGTGGTGGCGGGGGCGGTGGACGGCCTTAGCCTGAGCCAGGTGGCGGGCAGCGTGGCCGGGGACGACACCGTCTTCGTGCTCGCGCGCTCGGGGGCGGCGGCCAAGCTGGTGGAGCTGCGCCTGCGCCAGGCGTGGGAGCGAGGGTCGAGATGGACCTGAGCCTGGAACCCGGGCCGGGACTCTCCCGCTGCCCGAGGCTGTGACCGCCGCGACTCGGCCCCGCTGCGTGCTGGCCTTCTCGGGAGGCCTGGACACCACCGTCGCGGTCCACTGGCTCACCCACAGCCGGGGGTTCGAGGTGGTCACGCTCTCCGCCGACCTGGGTGAGACCACGGAGCCGGAGGTGCTGCAGCGCCGGGCCCTGGGAGCGGGGGCCAGCCAGGCTCACGTGGTCGACGCCAAGGAGCTCTTCGTCAGCGGCTTCGTCTGGCCCACCCTCCAGGCCGGAGCCCTCTACCAGGGGGTCTACCCGCTGGCCACCGCACTGGGCCGACCCCTGATCGCCCGACTGCTGGTGGAGGTGGCCGCCGAGGTGGGCGCCTCGGCGGTGGCCCACGGCTGCACCGCCAAGGGCAACGACCAAGTCCGCTTCGACGTGGCGGTCGGTGCGCTGGCGCCCGGGCTGGAGGTGGTGGCGCCGTTGCGGGAGTGGCGGATGGGGCGCAGCGACGAGATCGCCTACGCCGAGGCCAATCGGCTCGAGGTCACCGCCACTCGGGAGAGTCCCTACAGCATTGATGCCAACCTCTGGGGACGAAGCGTCGAGACCGGCCGACTCGAGGACCCCGCCACTGAGCCCCCCGCCGACGCCTTCGCCTGGACCGCCGATCCCAGTCAGGCGCCGGGGGAGGGGATCGAGCTGAGCGTGGGTTTCCAGCAGGGGATCCCCGAGACCCTGGACGGCGAGCAGCTCAGTCCGGCCCAGCTGGTGGCCCGGCTGAACCGGATCGCCGGCGCCCAGGGAGTGGGGCGGATCGATCACGTAGAAGACCGCCTGGTGGGGATCAAGTCCCGCGAGCTCTACGAGGCGCCGGCGGCGGTGGTTCTCACCACCGCGCACCGGGCCCTCGAGTCCCTCACCCTCTCCCGGGACGTGCAGCGCTTCAAGCGTCTGGTCGGCGACGAGTGGGCCCAGCTGACCTACGACGGCCTCTGGTACTCGGCGCTGCGGCAGAGTCTCGGGGCGTTCGTCGGCTCGACCCAGGCCTTCGTCACTGGGGAGGTCCGGCTGCGGCTGCGCCAGGGGGCGGTGACTCTGCTCGGGCGGAGCAGCCCCCAGTCCCTATACCGGCGCGACCTGGCCACCTACGAGATCGCCGGCGACAGTTTCCGGCACCAGGCGGCGGAGGGCTTCCTCACCATCTTCGGCCTGCCTCTGCGCACCCAGGCGGCGGTCCAGGGCAGCCTCTTCGAGGAGTCGCGCCCGATCCTCCCCTCGGTGCCCCGGGGGATCGCCCAGGGCTCGCCGCCGGAAGCGGAGGCGGAGAGTGCCGCGCCGGACTGAGGGTGCTCCGGCGGCCGCGCCGGCCCACGCCTGGGAGGGACGGCTTCCTGGAGGGACCGATCCTCGGCTGGAGTCCTTCGCCGCATCGTTGCCGGGCGATTTGGAGATGTACCGCGAGGACCTGGCCGGCTCTCTGGCGCACGCGCGTGCCCTGGAGCGGGCGGGGCTGCTGGACCGGCGCTCACTGGCGGTGCTCGAGCGAGGGCTGAAGCGGGTGGGGCGGGAGCTGGACCGGGGTGCCTTCCCGTTCGCCCCCACGGACGAGGACATCCACATGGCGGTGGAGCGTCGCCTCACCGAGCTGGTGGGCGAGCCCGCCCAGCGCCTCCACACCGGGCGCAGCCGAAACGACCAAGTGGCCACCGACCTACGGCTCTGGTGCCGGGGCGCCACCTGCGAGCTGGTGACCCAGGCGGCCGCGCTGCAGCTGACCCTGGTCCGGCGGGCGCGCCAGCACCGCGCCACCCTGCTCCCCGGGTACACGCACCTGCAGCGGGCCCAGCCGGTCTCGCTGGCACATCAGCTGCTGGCCTATTTCGAGATGCTGGACCGCGACCAGGAGCGGCTCCGCGACCTCGACCACCGCACCGACGCCTCGCCCCTGGGGGCCGGGGCGCTGGCTGGAAGCACGCTGCGGGTGGACCGGCTCCGACCGGCCCAGGAGCTGGGCTTCACCAGGCTGAGCCGCAACAGCCTGGACGCGGTGTCCGACCGTGACTTCGCGGCCGAGCTGGTCTTCGCCACCGCCCTGATGGGGGTGCACCTCTCCCGGCTCGCCGAGGACCTGGTCATCTGGAACACCAAGGAATTCGGCTTCATCACCCTGCCCGACTCCTGGGCCACCGGTTCCAGCCTGATGCCCCAGAAGAAGAACCCCGACGTCCTGGAGCTGGTCCGGGCCCGCAGCGGCCGTCCCCTGGGCGCCTTGATGGGGATCCTCACCGTGCTCAAGGCGCTTCCGCTCAGCTACGACCGCGACCTCCAGGAGGACCGGGCCCACCTCTTCGCGGCGGTGGGCTCGGTGCGCCAGAGCCTCATCGTGGTGACCGCCCTGCTGGCTGAGCTCCAGTTCAACTCGGCCCGGATGCTGCTCGCCGCCGGGGATCCCCAGCTGCTGGCGACCGACCTCGCCGAGCTGCTGGTGGAGCGGGGAGTTCCCTTCCGGTTGGCGCACGAGATGGTGGGCCGCCTGGTCCGCGACGCGGAGTCCCGGGAGCTGGGGCTGGACCAGGTGGCCCGGGAGTCCTGGCAGCGGCTGGGGCTGGCGAGCCTGGCGGAGGCGGAGGCGCTCTTCGAGCCCGCCGGGTCGCTGCGGCGGCGAGAGCAGCTCGGTGCCCCCGGACCGCGACGGACCGCCGCCGCCATCGCCGCCGCGGGAGAGCGGGTCGCGGCGCACCGGCGTTGGGCCAAGGCTCTGCGGCGCCGGCTGCCGGCCTGAGAACGTCGCTACTTGTTAGCATCGGAAGCAGGCTCGGCCGCGCGGCTCTGCTGGTTAGGAAGGTGTACCGCAAGCTCTATTTGCCGCTGGATAACTCCGACCACTCGGTGGCCGCCTCCGAGGTGGCGATCCGGCTGGCCAAGTCCAGCGGCGCCGAGATCGTAGGCTGCCACGTCTACGCCGCCCGGCTCCACGACTACCGCTTCAAGCAGATGGAGTACACCCTTCCCGAGGAGTACCAGGACGAGGCGGAGCTGGAGCGGCAGCGCAAGATCCACGACAGCCTGATCACCAGCGGGCTGCAGCTGATCTCCGATTCCTACCTCGACACCACCCAAAAGCGCTGCCTCGAAGAGGGGATCGAGTTCACCCCCAAGACCTTCGACGGCAAGAACTGGGAGGTCTTGGTCAAGGACATAACCGAGTCCGACTACGACCTGGTTCTGATGGGGGCCTGCGGCCTGGGCCAGGTCAAGGAGACCCAGATCGGGACCTGCGTCGACCGGGTGGTGCGGCGCGCCCACCGGGACACCCTGGTGGTCCGCCACCGGGAGGGCCGGGAGCCGCTGCAGGGTCCCATCGTGGTGGCCATCGACGGCTCCCCGCAATCCTTTGCCGGACTGCGCACCGCCCTGGAACTGGGCCGAGCCTTGGAGCTGCCGGTGGAGGCGGTCTCGGTCTACGACCCTTATCTCCACTACGTGCTCTTCAACGGGATCGTGGGGGTCCTCTCCGAGAAAGCCAGCAAGGTCTTCCGCTTCAAGGAGCAGGAGGCGCTCCACGAGGAGATCATCGACACGGGACTCGCGAAGATCTACGAGTCCCACCTGCAGGTGGCACGCCAGGTGGCGGCCGCCGAGGGGGTGGAC
>JBOHUH010000032.1:0-10684 GCA_050733915.1 Candidatus Dormibacteria bacterium
CCCTGAGAGCTGCAGCGCGAGGTCGAAGAGCGCCGCCGGCGACAGCCGCCCTGCGGCATCGCGGCGGAAGCCCCCGCTGGTGGCCAGGATGTGGCGGCGGCCGTCCTCGCTCACGCGTCCTCGGCGAGGCGGCGGGCACGTTCGGCGGCGAGCAGCGGCTCCACTACCTGGTCCAGGTCGCCTTCCATGATGCGGGGGAGCAGGTGCAGCTTGAGGTCGATGCGATGCTCGGTGACGCGGGCCTCGGGGAAGTTGTAGGTGCGCACCTTCTCGCTGCGGTCGCCGCTGCCGACCATCGACCTCCGGGTCTCGCTGAGCTCGCGCTGGCGCTCCGCCTGGGCGAGGTCGTAGAGCCGGGCACGAAGCACGCGCATCGCCTTCGCCTTGTTCTTCAGCTGCGACTTCTCGTCCTGGCAGGTCACCACCAGCCCGGTCGGGAGGTGGGTGATCCGGACCGCCGAGTCGGTGGTGTTGACGCTCTGGCCCCCGGGCCCGGTGGAGCGAAAGACGTCGACCCGGATATCCTCGTCATTGATCTCTACATCCAGGTCGTCGGCCTCGGGTAGCACCACCACGCTGGCCGCCGAGGTGTGGATGCGCCCCTGGGACTCGGTCTTGGGCACCCGCTGCACCCGGTGCACCCCGCTCTCGAATTTCATGGTGCCGTAGGCGCCCTTGCCGTGCAGCTCGAAGGCGACTTCCTTGAACCCCCCGCCATCGGTGGGCGAGCTGTCCAGCAGCTCAAGGCTCCAGCCCCGCCGCTCAGCGAAGCGCAGGTACATCCGCATCAGATCCGAGGCGAACAGCGCGGCCTCGTCGCCACCGGTCCCGGAGCGGATCTCCACCACCGCGTCACGATCGTCGTCGGGGTCGCGGGGCAGGAGCAGGAGCTTGAGCTGGTCCACCCGCTCCGAGGCGCGCTCGGCCTCGGAGCGGGCCTCCGCCTCCAGGTACCCCCGCATCTCGGGATCGGCCTCGCCGGCGACCAGCTTGCGCGCCTCCGCCTCGGCCGCCTGGGCGCGATGCAGCGCCGCCAGCACCTCGACCACGGGTCGCAGCTCCGCCTGCTCCTTGCCGAGGCGCTCCAACTGGCTGGGGTCGCCGCTCACCCCGGGTTCCTCCAGCTCCCGGGCGATGGCCTCGGAGCGCTCCCGGACCGCCTCCAACCTGGCCTCCAGCCCAGGGTCGAGCATCAGGGCAACTCCAGGAGTCGCCGCCGCTGCGGGGATCGGCGATCGTGCTCCTCCACAGCGCTCACCTTAGTGGCCCAACGCGGCACCCCAAAGTCCAAGGGGCGGTCACTCGGCAGGCAACCAGGGGTCGCCGCCGAGAATCTCCTCGGCTACAGCGGCGGCTGAGCGCGCTGGGCCCGGCGGCGGAAGCGTTCCACCTGGCCCCCGGTGTCGACGATGCGCTGCTGCCCGGTGAAGAAGGGGTGGCAAACGCTGCAGACCTCGGTGTGGAGCTTGGGCTGGGTGGAGCCGGTGAGGAAGGTGTTGCCGCAGGAGCAGGTGACCTCCGCGTCGTGGAAGTACTCGGGATGAATTGCCTTCATGATTGCGATCGGAGTCTACCAGTAGGCCTCAGATCCCAAACGGGTGGACCGAGTGCAGGTAGTGGAGGAAGGTGTTGGCCCGCACCACTCCCAGCCCGGCCACCAGGACCACCGCCAGGTAGCAGCCAAGGAAGAGCCAGCGCTCGCGGGTGGGCACCGCCAGGTACTCGGGCATGCGCCGGGCCTGGCGGAAGCGGGCGATGGTGCCAAACACCGCGAACAGGGCGATGATCAGGATCACCGGACTCACCGCCGTTCCCGAGGTGAACGCCCAGGCCGCGTAGAGGGCGAGGACCCCCAGCCCCAGGAGGTTGGCCCACTTGGAGATGGCCGCGGTGACCCGACCCCCGTCCAGAGGGGTCGCCGGGATCAGGTTGAAGAGGTTGAGCAGGCAGCCCAAGTAGCCGAGGGCGGCCCAGAACTCGGAGTGGAGGGCCAGCGCCAGCAGTACGCAGCCCCAGGAGACGACGGTGCCCACCACCGGGCCGGCGAGGGCCATGGTCGCCTCCTGCTGCACGTTGGCGGGCTGGCGCCGCATGTTGATCAGAGCGCCCAGCAGCGGGATGAAGACCGGCGCCGAGACCGACTGCCCGAGCCGCTTGGCCATGAGGTAGTGCCCCATCTCGTGGACCAGCAGGAGGAGCACGAAGGCGATCGCGAAGACAGGCCCGAAGAAGATCGAGTAGACCACGACGCTGATCACCATGGTGATCAGGGTTCCTTTGAACGCCCCGAGCTTGAGCAAGATGCCGCCGAACTTGAAGACGGCGTAGGCCCCCGCCAGGATGGTGCCCACGATCCCGCCCCGCCGTCCCTGGCCCGCGCCGCGCCGGGGCCCGGGAGCGTTCCCACCCCCCCAGGAGCCGGGACGTTGCTGGAATCCGTACTCGTCGCCGGCGCCGACTGGCGCCACCGTGGGGGGCGGATCCGGGGGGGCCAGAGGTGGTGAGGACCCGATCCAGCCGAAGCTCTCCCCGATCTCGGGGGGTGTGCTCATGCCCCGATCATAGGCCAGGGTGAACCCGCAGCCCGGGGCGCGGTCGCGCCTCCGGGCAACCCCCGCCGCCAGCCGGCGCGCCTGCTCGCTCCAGTTACCCCCGCCCCGGCCGCCCCGGGCTCCCGTCGGCGGCCAGCGGTCTCGTGAAGTTGCCCAGCCGAAGTCTGGGGATCTCGTGCTCCAGGGTGTCCGCCAGGAGGTCCAGCCCCAGTCCCGGGCCTAGCTCGGGTAGCTGATCCATCAGCCAGGACGGATCGGCGTTGAGACTCCTCAGTTGCACCTGGTCCACCTCCAACTCCCGGAGCCGGCGCAGGGTGAGCTCAAGCTCGGCCTCGGTGTCCGAAACCCCGGGGAAGGTGAGCAGGTTGATGGCCAGCTGGGCGCCCTCGCGGCGCGCCATCACCGCACACTCCACGACCTCGGCGATGCTGTAGCCGCGGGGCCGGTAGTAGGCGGCGAAGAGGTCCTGGCGGAAGCTGAAGACGCTGATCCGGCAGCTGTTCACCCCCGCTCTGAAGAGCCGCCGCAGTGCCAGTGGGCGGCTGCCGTTGGTGTTGATGTGGATGGTCGCCCCGGGGAAGCTGGCCCGCAGCCCTCGCGCCACCGGCTGGAGCGCCCGCTCCCTGAGGAGAGGCTCACCCTCGCAGCCCTGGCCGAAGCTGACCATCCCCGGCTCCCCGCGCCTGGCTGCCTCCTGGAGATGGTAGGAGCCCACCTCGATCAGGTCCTCCTGATTGGGGGCTCGGGGGATGCGCGGCTGGGGCGTCGGCGCCCCGGAGTCGGTCTGCAGCGAGATGCAGCCGAGACAATCCGCGTTGCATGCCGCCGAGGTGGGCAAGGCGCCCTCGGAGCGGCCGAGGAAGGTGTTCTGGGCGGTGAGGCAGTTGTGCTGCAAAGCGCAGATCGAGAGCTGGGCGATCACCCGGCTCCTGGGCAAGGCCCGCTGACCCCGCTCGACCGCCTGCGCCAGCCGGCCGGGTGAGGGACGCCGCCCGGTCCAGGGTGCGAAGTAGTCGGTGCGCTGGGCGGCGACCACCAGCTGGCCGCCCTGGTCGGCTACCGCGGCGTAGCCGTAGAGCGGCAGGGTGGGCGGCGGGCTCCCGTGGTCGACCGCGTAGGCGGGCGCCAGCAGCCTCAGATAGCCCACCGGCAGCACCGCCGCCACCCCAAGGGCCTCCTCTGCGATCGTCGCTGGTCCGGTTCGTCCCGGGCCGATCCCCAGTGCCCGGCGCTGGGGCAGGTGCATCAGGGTGGAGCCGACCGGCAGTCGGATCCAAGAGGCAAAGGGCACTAGGCGGCGGCCGCTCAGCCCCAGCGCCCGCCACCCCGGCGGCGCGGATCGCAGCCTGCCCGCGGAGTCGCTGACCAGGGGCCGCAGCCCTCGGGGCTCGTCGGTCCGCCGCGACGCTGCCATCATTTCGGTGCTGGCGAAGGTAGCATCGGTGCCGTGGTCTACACCATCGCCAAGGTTGCCGGCGCCTCCACCCGCGGGCGGCTGAGGTGACCTCCCGGGCGGCGGACCGTTGGGAGGCGGCCCTGCTGGAGTGGGCAATACCCGAGCCGATCCTCGCCCGCGCCCCGGAACCGCCCTGGGTGCTGCCCCCGCAGTTCTTCAAGGTGAGCGTCGCAAACCCCGGAGCGGACCGGCCCTCGCTGCGCCTGGCCAGGGAGGCGCTGGGGGCAGCGGGCTCCCTGCTCGACGTGGGGTGCGGGGGAGGCGGCGCCAGCCTGCCCCTGCGAGATAGCGCTCAGGAGATCACCGGAGTCGACCAGCAGGAGGAGATGCTCGCCAACTTCGCCGAGGCCTGGGCGGCGGCGGAGGTGCCCCATCGCGAGGTTCTGGGCCGCTGGCCGGAGGTGGCCGACCAGGTGGGGCTGGCGGACGTGGTGGTCTGCAACCACGTGGTCTACAACGTCGCCCGGATCGAGCCCTTCCTGCGGGCGCTCACCGAACGCTGCCGGCGCCGCGTGGTGGTGGAGTTGACCGACACCCATCCCACCGCCCCGTTCAATTTTCTCTGGCAGCATTTCTGGCAGCTGCCGCGACCGTCCCAGCCGACCGCGGAGCTCTTCCTCAACGTTCTCCGGGGGCTGGGCTACAGTCCCAGCGTGGAGTCCGTCGTCACTCAGGACTCCATGGCTGGGCCCCAGGACCCGCCCCGGATGCCCAGACCGGACTACGTGGCGTTCGCCCGGCGGCGGCTCTGCCTCACCCAGGACCGAGACGAGGAGGTGGACGCCGTCCTCGGACCCATCTGGCCACTCGAGGTGGAGCGGGTCGTCGCGGTGGCATGGGAGCCGCCACCGGACTCCCATGCCACCGCCTGAGCCGGCGGCACGCCCGAAGGCGAGTGACCCGCCCTCAACCCCGGTCCCTGCGTAGTTGAGGGTGCCCGTACGAGTCTGCCTGCCGGCAGGCAGCGGATGCGAGAGGCCTCAGACCGGGGCGGTGGCGGGATCCTGGGGCAGCTCGGGCTCCATCGCCAGACCGGCCCGGTCAAGGCAGGCGGCCATGAAGCCGCGGAAGAGCGGGTGGGGCCGGTGTGGCCGGGAGCGCAGCTCGGGGTGGAACTGGCTGCCCACGAAGAACGGGTGCCCTCGCAGCTCCATGATCTCCACCAGCCGCCCGGTGGGCGAGGTGCCACTGAAGATCACCCCGGCCCGCTCCAGGGACTCGCGGTAGCGGTTGTTGAACTCGAAGCGGTGACGATGGCGCTCATAGACCACCGACTCGCCGTAGGCCTGAGCCACCTTGGTGCCCGGCTCCAGCTTGCAGGGATAGAGCCCGAGCCGCATGGTCCCTCCCTTGTCGGCGACGTCACGCTGCTCGGGGAGCAGGTCGATCACCGGGTTGTCGGTGAAGGCGTTGAACTCGGTGCTGTTGACGTCGTCGGTGCCCAGCGCCTCGCGGGCGATATCGATGCAGGCGCACTGCATTCCCAGGCACAGCCCCAGGTAGGGCACCCGGTGCTGGCGGGCGTAGCGGGAGGCGGCGATCTTGCCCTCGATGCCTCGGTGGCCGAACCCCCCCGGGATGACCAGGCCGTCCAGGCCCTCGAACACCGAGACGTCCCCGGGCACCAGGGCCTCGGTGTTGATCCAGCGGATCTCCAGTCCCACTCCGTGAGCCACCGCGGCGTGGCGCAGGGCCTCGGTGACGCTGATGTAGGCGTCGGGCAGGGCCACGTACTTGCCGGCCACGCCCACCACCACCTGCTCCTCGGCGGAGCGGATCCGCTCCACCAGCTGGGTCCAGTCCCTGAGGTCGGCGGCGGGTGCCTCGATCGCCAGCTGCTCGGCGAGGTATGCGCCCAGGCCGCTGGACTCCAGCAGCAGCGGTACCTGATAGATGGTCTGGGCGTCGGGGACGCTGATCACCGCCCTGGGCTCGACGTCGGCGAAGAGGGCGATCTTGTCGCGCACCCCCGCCCCCACCGGCTGCTTGGAGCGGCACACGATGGCGTCCGGCTGGATGCCGATCCCCCGCAGGGTCTGGACGCTGTGCTGGGTGGGCTTGCTCTTGAACTCCTCGCTGGCATCCACGAAGGGCACCAGGGTGACGTGGACGTAGAAGGTGTTGCGCCGGCCGACGTCGTTCTTGAGCTGGCGGATGGCCTCCAGGAAGGGCAGCGACTCGATGTCTCCCACGGTGCCCCCGACCTCGACGATGACCACGTCGGCCTCGGACTCCTCGGCCACCCTCAGGATCCGGTCCTTGATCTCGTTGGTGATGTGGGGGATCACCTGCACCGTGGCCCCCAGGAAGTCCCCCCGGCGCTCCTTGGCAATCACCTCGCTGTAGATCTTGCCGGTGGTGACGCTGCTGGCCTTGGTGAGGTTGGTGTCGACGAAGCGCTCGTAGTGGCCGAGGTCGAGGTCGGACTCGGCCCCGTCGTCGGTGACGAAGACCTCCCCGTGCTGGTAGGGGGACATGGTGCCGGGGTCGAGGTTGATGTAGGGGTCGAGCTTCTGTAGCGAAACCCTAAGACCCCTCGCCTTGAGCACGGTGCCCAGCGAGGCGGCGGTGATCCCCTTCCCGATCCCGGAGACCACCCCTCCGGTGACGAATATGAACTTCGCCATCACTGGCTCCGAGCGGCACACGGGGACGCAGCACCCATGTAGCCGGATCCTAACACGAAAGGGTCAGCGCCGAGCCTCCAGGATGACCACTCGGGTGTCGTCGCTGGGCCCCGCGGAGCCTGCCAGGTTGAGCTTGGCCTGGCTGTTCGCCTGGGTCAGGCCCATCTCCTTCACGAAGTCGGCGAGCTCACCGGGAACGCCTTCGGGAGCTGCCTGATAATCCATCGGCACCAGCACCGCCGGCTGCAGCTGTGACGCCAGTGCCGCCACCTCCACCGCCCGCCCCGGAGCTCCCTCTCCCACCGAGACCGCGAGCACGTCGAGCGCCCCGATGGCGTCGAGCGCCTCCATCTCCAGAGGCCCTCGGAAGGTGCCGAGGTCGAGCACCGCCACCTCGTCCACCTCGGTCACGAACAGGGTGGCTCTGGCGGTCGCCACCGCCCTGACCGAGACCCCGCTGAGCTCGTACTCGCCGGGCCGCGCCACCACCTGGGGGCCCTGGTCCGGCTGGAAGCGGTTCTCTTCGGCGGCGGCACTCACCACCAGCTCCGCTCCCCCGGGAGGACTGTCACCAGCTTTGAATGCGGGGTCCAACAGCACCCTGGTGTCACGGCCCTTTAGGAGTAGGGCGTTGCCGCCCAGCCAGGTGATCTCCAACTTCTACCTCACAGCAAGCTTGCGTCGATCCCGCCCCGGGCCCGGCTCAGGACGCTGGAAGCGTAAGCGAAAGCGGATGGTTGGCCCCATTGCGGTAGACCGCGATGGCCACCTTGGTGCCCGGGTCCAGGGTCGCCAGGTAGTCGGCGAGGCTGGGGTAGAGGGTGGTCTTGGCGCTCCAGGCGGGCGCCCCGTTTAGGGAGGTGATCACGTCCCCCTGCTGGAGCCCGGCCTGGGCGGCCGCCGACCCTGGGTCCACCGCGACGACCTGGACCCCCTGAGGCAGCCCCAGGGCGGCGCCCGAGGCCGGGTCCAGCCACCTCGACACCAGTCCCAGCGCTGGCGGTCCCGCCCCGGTCGAGCTCAGACTGCCCACCAGGGCGGCGGCGGCGCTGGCGTCGAGGGCGAACCCCGAGGCGCTGGCGCCGGTCCCCTGGTCCAGGGGTTGCATGGAGTCGCCGGTGAGGATCCCGATCACCTGCCCGGCGGAGTCCACCAGCGGCCCCCCGGTGCTGCCCAGGGGGGGCGCGGTATTGGTGCGCAGCACTCCGTCGACCACCGTCTCGCCGCTGGCGGTGGCCAGGTCGGGAACGGTCATCGTGAGCCCGATCGTGCTGACCGCCCCAACCTCGATGCTGGGGTTGTTGCCCAGCGAGGTGGAGACCGCCACGGCCACGTCGCCGTTTGCCGGGGGGGTGCTGGCAAAGGTGAGCGGCGCGGGCAGCTTGAGGCTGCTGCTCACCTGAAGCACCACCACCCCGGTGTCGGGGTCGGCGGCGGCGATGGTCGCGGGAAGGATCTGGCCGGTGCTGAGCGCGACCTCCACCCCGGAGGCCCCCGCCACCGCCCCCTCGCCGGTCACGATCAGCCCGCTGGTGCTGGCCAGGAAGCCGCTGCCAACGTCGGCGCTGCTGATCGCGGCGCCCGCCGCCGGCTCTCGGATCACTTCGACCAATGAGGGCCCCAGGCGGGCCTGGAGGGCGGGGACCGAGACGCTCCCCGGATTCCCGGGAGAGGTCACATTGCGAATCACCACCTGGCCCGGCGAGCTGTTGTCGAAGTGGCGCACCAGGAAGTAGCTGGCGCCACCGCCCACCACCACCCCCACGATCGCCGCCACCGCCGCCACCGCGGCCAGTCGGAGCGGCACAGCCGCCAGAGGGGTGGGGACCGGCGGAGGGGTGGAGTCGGTAACGTCCGATGGGCTCATGGCGAGGGGTACCACGTCAGCACCAGCTGGTCGGTGGGTCCGAACCCGGCCCGTTGGTAGGCGCTCACCGCGGCCCGGTTGGACTCCCTGGTCCAGACGCACGCGAAGGTCACCTGGTTCCGCTGGAACAGCGCCACCGCCTGGGCCACCAGCTTTGAGGCGACCCCTTGGCCCCGCTCACCGGGGGCGACGTAGAGCTCCGCCACCTCGCCCTCCAGACCGGTGCCGGGGTCGAAGAGCACACACCAGCAGAAGCCCAGGATGCGGCCGTCATCGCGGGCCGCGAAGACGTGGTTCTGGCCGCGGAAGGAGGCCCGCGTCTGGGGCAACCAGCGCTCCAACTGGTCTCGGGTCAGCCGGGGCCGGGAGCCCTCCTCCTGCTCGCCGTGGAGCAGGTCCAGCAAAAGGTGCCGGATCTGACCCAGGTCCGCCTCCTCGAGGGCTTCGATCACCACTTCGCCATCGTACGGATCCGCCGGGATCAGGCCTCGGACGCGGCCGCCTCGTCGAAGTAGTCGGGCAGCGGCTCGACCCGGGCCACCCCGGTGCGCACCGCCGCCCGCGCCACCGCCCGGGCCACCCCCAGGTGGACCTCGGGGTCCAGGGAATCGGGCACCACCTCGTCGTCCAGGGCCAGGCGGGAGATCGCCTCCGCGGCCGCCACATACATCTCGGTGTTGAAGCGCCGCGACTTGGTGTCGAGGGCGCCTCGGTAGAGCCCCGGGAATCCCAACAGGTTGTTGACCACGCTGCCATCCACCGCCAGCACCGCCCCCGCCGCCATGGCCCGCTCCGGCTCGATCTCAGGGAGCGGGTTGGAGAGGGCGAAAATGATCTGTCCGGGGCGGACCTGCTCGGGGCGGATCAGCCCCGGCTGGGCGGTGGTCGCGATCACCACGTCCGAGCGGGCCAGCAGCTCCTCCATCTCCACCGGCTCACCTCCTGCTGCCTTCAGCCGCTCCACCGAGTCCGGGGTACGCCCGGTGCCCAGCACCGGCCGGTCCTGGTAGTGCATCAGCAGCTGGGTGATCGCCGAGCCGGCGGCGCCCAGCCCGATCACCCCCGCGGTGAGGCTCCCCAGCTCGAGGCCGGTCAGCGAGGCGGCCCGCAACAGCGCCGCCAGGACCACGGTGGCGGTGCCGTGCTGGTCGTCGTGCATCACTGGGATCTCGAGGCGGTCCTGGAGGGCCGGTGCGATCTCGAAACAGTGGGGAGCTCCGAAATCCTCCAGCTGGATCGCCCCGAAGGTGGGGCTGACGCGCAGGATCGCCTCGACGATGGCCTGGGGCGGCCCCGGGTTTACCAGGAGCGGGTGGGCGTCGATGCCGACCATCTGGGCCAGGAGGGCGCACTTGCCCTCGATCACCGGCATCCCGGCGACCGCCCCGATGTTCCCCAGCCCCAGGATGGCGGTGCCGTCGGTGACCACCGCCACCGAGTTGTTGATCCCGGTGTAGCGGTCGGCGACGGCGGGATCGGCGGCGATCAGCCGGCAGACCTCGGCCACCCCCGGGGTGTACACCCGCCTCAGGTCGGCCACCGCATGGACCGGGTACTTGGCGACCACCCGCAGCTTGCCCCCCAGGTGGACCCGCAGCACCTCGTCGCGGACATCGAGCAGGGTGGTGTGGTCCAGGGTCCGCACCTGCTCCAGGACCACTTCCAGCATGTGCAGGTCGGTGGTGCTTACGTCGATGTCCCGGACCACATGGCGCGACCCGCGCTGCATGGTTCGGATGTCGCCCAGGTTGCCCCCCACCCCGCCGATTGCGGTAGCCACCTCCCCCAGCACCCCGGGGAGGTTCTCGTTGCGCAGCCGCAGGGTGCGCACGATTCGGTAGGTGGCGGCGGCCCCCGGGTCCTGGCTCTCCTCGGTCGGGAAGGCTCCCGGACGCCCCGGCACCGGCGACTCCGGCGGACGGGAGGTCATCGCAGCGCGGGGCCGCGCCGCGGCGACGATCTCACCGCGATCCCCTCGCTGCTCCAGATCATCCCGGGGAAGGTACCGCGCATGGGAGCGAGGGCGCACCGGCGGAGGCGTCGGGGGACATGCACGTCCCCCGGCGCTCCACTCACTTCTCGATCGGGGCGCGAACCAGACTCCCCCACTCCGTCCAGGAGCCGTCGTAGTTGCGGACGTTCGGGTAGCCCAGCAGCTCGCGGAGCACGAACCAAGTGTGGG
>JBOHUH010000033.1:0-4416 GCA_050733915.1 Candidatus Dormibacteria bacterium
GGCCGGTGGGCCGGGGAGGAGTACCTGCCCGCCGGCCTGATCCGGCTCTCGGTGGGGGTGGAGGATGTCCGGGACCTGCTCCAGGACCTGACCCAGGCGCTTCGAAGCACGCTGGTCAGCGGGCGGGAGCTGCTGGGGTCCGCAGGGCCGCCGCCAGCAGGCTGACGATGGCGTCGCCAACCCGAGCCACGTCCAGGTCTGGTCCCAGCACGGCCCAGGCCCCAACCACCCCGTCCAGCAGCATGGCGATCGCTTCGGTGAACTCGTTGACCGGGGTCGCGGCGGGGAGCTCCCCGGAGCTCACGCCCTCCTTGAGGAAGCGGCTGACGAACTGCCGGATGGTGCTCGCCCGCAGCTGCATCACCCGGCGCACGTCTTGGTTGGACTGGGCCTCCGCCAGCGCTCCGAGGATCACCCCCGCGCCGCGATTCTGCTGCAGCTGGCGCAGGTAGAACTCCACCGCCTGCCGCAGCCGCGCGGTCGGGTTGGGGACCTCCGAGAGGCGCTGGGCCAGGGCTCCGGTCTCCGATGCCATCTCCGAGGCGCAGATGGCCGAGAAGAGGTCCGCCTTGCTGGCAAAGTAGCGGTACAGAAGGCCCACCGAGACCCCCACCTCCGCCGCGATCTCAGGCACGCTGGTGCCCTGGAACCCCGAGCTTGAGAAGGCTCGGGCGGCTCCATCCAGGATGCGCTGTCGCACCTGGTCCGCGTGGGTGGACTTCGCGGACGACTCAGTGAGCGCCAAGGTCGGCGCTCCGGGCTCTGGAGGCGAGGTTGACAAGCCCCAGCAACCACGGCTCATAATCCAGATGAATGAACATTCATTCAGTTTAGCGCGAGCGAACCCATCAGATGTTCTGGCGAGTCGGGGACTTCTCGAATCGGTTCCGCAAGCCGATCCTGGCTGGCGCTGTCGCCCTGGCGGTGGTCCTGATCCTCCTCTCCGGTCCCTTGGGTGGACAGTTCACCTCGGGTGGGTTCTCGGTCCCCGGATCCCAGAGCCAGGACGCCAACAATCTGCTCAGCCGCCACTTCGGCAACGCGACCACCCAGTTGTTGCTGGTCTTCCACAGCCGCCGGCCCGACGCCGCTTCCGCCGCGGTCCAGGCCAGGGTCATCCACTCCTTCCGCCGGCTGGCCCAGCGCCCGGTGACCGCCAGCGTCCTCGACTACCGCAACACCCGAGATCGGGTCTTTATCGGCGACCACGGCCACGACACCTTCGCCGTCATCAACCTCAAGCTCAGCGAGACCGCTGCGGCGACCCGCCTCCCCAATCTCGTGTCCTATCTCGACCTACCCACCGGCCTCAGGCTTTACGTCAGCGGAGCGGCGGCGATCGACGACCTCTACAACTCGGCCCTGGAGAGCCAGCTCCAGCACGCCGAGTTCATCGCCCTGCCGATCTCCCTAGTCCTGCTCTTCCTGGTCTTTGGGTCGGTACTGGCGGCGCTGATCCCGCTGGTGATCGCCGGGCTGGCGGTACCCACCTCGCTGGCGCTGATCAAGATCCTCGCGGCTCACTTCGGGATGTCCATCTTCGTCACCAACGTCGCCACCATCATCGGATTGGGGCTGGCGATCGACTACTCGCTCTTCTTCGTCAAGCGCTTCCGCGAGGAGATCGGGCCCCACGAGACCGCGGAGGCGGTGCGGATCGCCACCGCCACCGCCGGCAAGGCGGTGGCGGTCTCGGGGAGCGCGGTGGCGATCGGGCTGCTCTCTCTGATCCTCTTCCCGGCCTCTGCCTTGGGAAGCATGGGGGTGGGCGGGGTGCTGGTGGTGGCCTCGACCCTGCTGTTCGCCCTGACCGCGCTGCCCGCCTTGCTGGGGGTTCTTGGGCCGCGAGTGAACTGGTTGGCGTTGCCCCGGGGCAGCGGCCACGCGGCCCCGGGCGCGCCCTCCAGGTTCTGGGGCTGGATCGCCCAAGCGGTGATGCGCAGGCCGGTCGCCATCGCGGTGCCTACCCTGGCCCTGCTCCTGCTCTTGGGCACCCCTTTCCTGCAGCTCAAGCTGTCCACCGGCAGTGATGTCGCCAACATCCCTCCCGGCGAAGCCCGCACCGGCTACGCCCTGCTGAACTACGACTTCCCCCAGGCGGGGGGCGTGGATGACCTCAACCTGGTGCTCCGCTATCCCTCCTCGTTGCGGCAGCGGCTCACCCAGGCCCAGCAGGCGAAGCTGGCCCAATACCTCACCAGGGTGGGCCACATCCGCGGGGTCCAGGGGGTCTCCGGCGTCCTGACCCCGCCACCGGGGATGAGCCGGGACGGCTACTTGAAGCGGCTGGCGCTCCCGCCGTCGCGCCGATCGGCTCGTCTCAACGCCTACGTCGCCGGCAACCTGGCTGGGCCTATCGCCCAGTTCGAGGTGGCCAACGACTACCCCCCCGACTCCAGCGCCGCCGCCACCCTGGTCCACCGCCTGCGGGCGCTGTCTGGGCCCGGGTCGGCCCGGGCCCTGGTCACCGGCGGCGGGGCGCTCTCGGTGGACTTTCTTAGGGCGTTCGGGGAAACCATCCCCTGGGCGGTACTGATGGTGGTGGCGGTCACCGTGGCGGTGCTCTTCCTCACCTTTGGTTCCATCCTGCTACCGCTGAAGGCGGTGCTGATGAGCCTGTTCTCGATCTCCGCCGCCTTTGGGGCGATGGTCTGGATCTTCCAGCAGGGGCACCTCTCCAACGTGATCCAGTTCACCCCGGCGGGAAACATTACCGCGACCACCCCGGTGTTGATGTTCGCCGTCCTGTTTGGGCTCTCCATGGACTACGAGGTGTTCCTGCTCTCGCGGATCCGGGAGCGGTATCTGGAGACCGGCGACAACCGCGACGCGGTGGCCCACGGGCTCACGGTGACCGGCGGGGTGATCACCTCGGCAGCCCTGATCATGATCACCGTTTTCAGCTCCTTCGCCGCCGGAGACGTCCTGGAGATCCAGACCCTTGGGGTGGGGATGGCGGTGGCGGTGGCGGTCGACGCCACCCTGGTCCGGGGCATCGTCGTCCCCGCCTTGATGCGCCTTCTGGGGGCGGCCAACTGGTGGGCACCGCCGCTGGTCCAGACATGGGTCGCCCGGATCGGGCTCTATGAGCGCGAATCGAGGCTCGACTTGGAGGGGGCGGGCTGAACCGGCCCGCAGGGCGGCCGCCCCGGCGCGGATAATCCCTTGGTGATCTTGGCGTCTCCGGAGACCATTGAGCGGCGTTCCATCCTGCGCCGGCTCGACGACCTCCTGGAGGCGCTGGAGCAGCTCAACCTGCGCGAGACCTCGCAGCTCACAGACCGGATCCGCAGGTCGCTGGCGGCCCAGGGAGTCCCCTACGAGGACGGGCTGGAGATCCGGGTGATCATTGAGCGGGTCTGGCGCAAGCAGGAGGCGCACATGGCCGGCGGGCGCCAGGAGCGGCGCAAGAGTCCCAGTCGGCGAAGTTCCCCGCGGCGCCCCGCCGGTCACGACGTGATCGAGAGCATCATCCGCCAGTCCCACCAGGGCCCCGACTGAATCACCCGCCTCCCCCCTCGTGACGGCCAGGGGCGATCTCCCCCGGACTCTGGTCCTGAAATACGTCGCCATTTCGGCGTTCCGTCAAGTTAGGGTCGGTCGCAGGTGACCGGTCCCACGGTCGTGGTGGTGGGACTGGGAGCGATGGGCTCCGCCGCCGCCTTTCACCTGGCCCAGCGCGGCGCCACGGTGATCGGGCTCGACGCGCTGGGACCGGCCCACGACCGGGGGTCATCGCACGGGGAGTCGCGGATCATCCGCCAGGCCTACTTCGAGGGACCGGGCTACGTGCCCCTGGTGCTGCGGGCCTACCAGCTCTGGCGCGAACTGGAGGCGCACCACGGCGAGCGACTGCTGGAGATCACCGGAGGCTTGATGCTGGGCCAGCCTGAGGGGCCGCTGGTGACCGGCTCCTTGGAGAGCGCCCGGCGCTGGGGGATCCCGCACCGGGAGCTCAGCGCCGCCGAGGTCCGGAGCGAGTACCCGGCCCTGTGGCCCCGGCCCGACCAGGTGGGGCTGGCGGAGCCGGAGGCGGGGGTGCTGGCGCCGGAACTGGGCGTGCTGGCCCACCTACGATCCGCCACCGAGAGCGGCGCCCAACTCCACTTCGGGGAGCGGGTGCTGCAGTGGCAGGCCTCCGATCTCGCGGTCGATGTGGCCACCGAGACCGCCCGCTACCGGGCGGACCGGCTGGTGCTTACCGCCGGTGCCTGGAGTCCCCAGCTGCTGCGGTTGCCTCAGCTTGGGCTCGAGGTGGAGCGCCAGGTGATGGTCTGGTTGGCGCCCCCAGACATGGCCGATTTCACCCCGCCGCGATGCCCCATCTATCTCTTCGAGGGCGGCGGCGGTGACCAGTACTACGGGATCCCCACCCGCGACGGACGCACCGCCAAGGCGGCACGGCACCACGGTGGC
>JBOHUH010000034.1:0-8360 GCA_050733915.1 Candidatus Dormibacteria bacterium
GGACCAGCCCACCGACGCGCTGGCGGCGGCCGAGGAGTTTTTGGCAACTCGGGCTGAGCTCGGACTTGGGCTGACGTACTACCCCGTGAAGAGAGTGCTTGCGCAGGCAGTCGAGGCGGCCCTCGAGGGCGGCGAACCGGGCAAGGCTGAATCGTTGCTCGGTATGGTGAGGGCGGCCCAGCCGGGGCAGGTCACCCCCTGGCTCCGGGCCCAGGCTGCGAGGCTGTCAGCCCGTGTGTCGGCGGCGGCCGCAAAGCATGAGGCCGTCGAGCCGGGGTTCGAAGCTGCCGAGGCTGGGTTCCGTGACCTGGGTACACCCTTCGACCTCGCCGTCACCCTCACCGAGCACTCGGAGTGGCTGATCGAACGGGGCCGTCATGACAAAGCAGCGCCGCTGCGAGCCGAGGCTCGAGACGTCTTCGAGCGCCTCCAGGCCCGCCCCTGGCTGGAGCGCCTCGGTTTGCTTGCCGGAGAGGAGAGCGTACCCGCCTGAAGCGGTACGGGCCTGGCGGCAGAGTCCTGGATGGTGGTGGCTAGTCTGTTCTCTGGCTCGGTCGCGCCAGGCCCAGCCCGCTGGCTGGAGCCCGTGACCCCCCAGCACCCCGACGCGGGCGAGCCCCACAGGAGGCCAGGTGCCCTGCGGGGACCAATTAACTGAACAGGTTTCGGTCGGACCTCTGATCTCGGCCGCACAGCGCTCAGCTTCAGAGTCTTGGTAAGGAAGAGGGCGCGGGCTCTGTCACCGCCCTGGGCTCTTCTGATCTCAGGGACGCCGCTTAACTGGGCGATTCACCCGAGGGCCGGCGCCGCACAGCTAGCGAATACCAGATAGCTTGGCCCGCTATCTGGGCCATGAAGAGAGCCCTTGCGGTGGTGACCGGCGACCTGCCGATGCTTCGATCCGCGTTCCTGTTGGGGATGGAGGCCGAGGGGGAGAGCCCGCGGACCATCGCCAGCTATGGGTACTCGGTGGCCCCTTTCTTGGAGTACGCCGACGCTCACGCCTGGCCGGGCTGGGGGGAAGAGATCACCCGCCAGCACATGACCGCGTGGCTGGCCCACCTCCAGCGGGAGACGCGGGGAAGCACCCCGGCGGCCAAGTACCGAGGGGCGGCGCGACTCTTTTCGCGGCTCGTTGCGGAAGGGGAGATCGAGGTTAGCCCGATGGTCGGGATGAGACCCACGGCGATCCCGGAAGAACTGCCAGAGTTCCCGACCGACGAGCGCTGCGAACACCGCGCTACCGAGCCGGGCCAGCCACCAAGATCCGGAGGACCAGGTACAAGTCAAGGATCAGTGGAATGGTGAAGACCAGGCCCCACCAACGTCCCGTGGCGCAGAGCACAGCGATGATGACTGCGATCCAAATCGCCAGCAGCACCCGGATCACCAGCGACGACGTCCGGTGCCGAAGATCCCAGTTCACTTGCTCTTCCATGCTACGACCACCCCGGGGACTGCTGGAGGGGCGGCCCAGCAGGATGGCCCGCCCCGGGTAACTTGGCTACGCGATCCCGACGACGCCGCCGCCGAGTTGCGCGAGAAAGCCGCCGAGCCCCACCCAGATCCGCTGCTGGCCGAGGGACTAATGGAGAAGCTGGCGACCGTTAGGAAGTTGGCAAGGGAGAAGCCATGACTGAGATCCACCAACACGACTACCAGCGCCAGGCATCGGGAACCTGGTTTGGGGATCGGCAGGTCGCTCGCTGTGCGTGCGGCGCGATCGACGACTTGATGCGGCACCGCGTCACCCGCCCCGGCACGACGGGTCTGAACCTGGCCGAGCGGCGATTTCGAGTCGATCCGCGCGACGGGTGAGTCGTGGAGCGGCTGAGCGCCCGCCGGCCCTACACGTCACCGGCAGGCCGCCCGGCGGGCTCGCCGCCGGTCCATGTGCCGAATGGGCCTCAATAGGAAATGCTCCAACGGTGGGGCAGTCTGTAAGGTCTTCGGCCGTGCCTATTCGGGGGGTGGCCCCCCCGGCACGGGGCCTTCCCCCACCCGATCACCGCCGCCTAACTGAGCCACTTTCTGTATCCGCGATGACCTCGACGATGCCGGCCTCGACCAGCACGACGACTTAAGCCTCAGCAGTGCTGGCAGGCTACCTAGCGGCGTGGAGGTTGGCCCGGGGGTCAGTCGCGCCCCGGAGGCGGTTCACGGTGCCAGAGCTTCCCAAGGGTCCCAGGGAGTCAGGGTAACCTCGATGAACCGGGGGGAGCACACGCCAGGGCAGGCGGCGCGGACGGGCTGGAAAGCGGCCCGGCTACTGGCGGCGGAGCCCCCACCCCCGCCCCGAACTCAGCTCCGGCCTGCTTGCACTACCCTTAGGCGCGCGGCGATCTCGCCGACTTCCACCATCCCTTGGGCTGTCGCCATGACGAGCTCGAAGGCGGCTTGATCGCCGAGACCGGGGGCGTGATGATTCAGGTCCAGGAAGACCACGGTGGCGAGCCAGGCGAGCCGTTTGTTGCCATCGACGAGGGCGTGGTTTCGGGCGATCGAATGAAGCAGGGCCGCCGCCTTGAGATCGAGGCTTGGATAGGCGTCGTCACCGAAGGCGCTCGACCGCGGCCTCGCTGCCGACGAATCAAGGAGACCGACATCCCGGACCGGCCCCACGTCGAGCGCTTGGACCAGGGCCAGCAGATCCTCGAGATTTAGGTACTCGACCTCCGTCACGCGCGGCCGAGTCGTCCTAGGACATTGCCCCAGCGGGCCAGCATGCGGTCCGAACTCGCGTCTACTCGGGCGACATGGCCCTGACGCTCGTAGCGGTCCAGCACCGCCCGCCGGATGATCTCCTGTCGGGAGGCACCCTCGGTCTTCGCGAGCACCGTCAGGGCCTTCTCCATCTCAGGGTCGGTACGAACGGTGAGGGCCATCACTGGTCATAGTACCACTGTGGTATCACGCCCCTTACACCTGCGTTCGCACGCCCTGTCCAGGACCTTCAGGCTGTGGATGCCTGACTCGTACCGCCCAGCCGGGCGATCTGATAAGGACGGGCGGGGAGCCAGCCCCGACGGCTAGGACGGAGGTCCAAGTCGGGGGCCGCCGGAGGTGGGTGCCAAGCCGGACCGCGGGATTCGGTGCTGGCTGGGATCTCGGCGACTCGGCTGGGCCCGAGAGTCAGCCTTCTCGCTGCGGGCACGGTCACCCTCGTGGCGGCCGCTGGTCTGCCATCCGTTACGGAGCGCAGGCTCATCGCAGTTGAGAACGACATTGCACTCGGAGGGCAGCCGCGGAGTCGACCTCCTGGGGTCGCCAGCGACGGAGCGCGGCTCGGCGCTCCGAGAGCGCTTCTAAGCACCCGGCGACGACCCCTTAAGTGAACGCCTTTCGATGGCAGCCCGGACCTCGGACGCACAGCGCTCAGCTTTGCCGACGTGGTAAGGAAGAGGTCGCGGCTTCAATCCCCGCCCTGGGCTCCGCGATCTCAGGGCAGCCGCTTACCTGGACATTTCTACAGAAGGGCCGTTGGCAAAGCGTTGCGCCTTAGTTCAAGTTGGGTCAGATTTGGGCGGGGGCGCGACCCCTGCACGCGCTGGCGGGTGACCTGGGAATACTTCGGGAGGGGTTCCTGCTGGAGATCGCAGCGCAGGGCAAGAGCCCGGTAACGATCGCCAGCTACGGATATTCGCCCCAGGACTTCATCGACTACCCGAAGAGCCGCGGCTGGCCGGACCGGCGATGGCGGTCACCCGCAGGCACATGACGGCGCTGCTGGCGCACACCCAGCACCCCGGCCGCGGCTCGGATTGCAAGTGGCGACCACTCGACTCAAGGTGGGGTACTGGGGGAGAGGGGGCCGGGCCGCTCGAACTGGCACGGTCAGTCGGCGCAGCGCTGAAGCTGCCATCCAGCCTCTAGGGCGTGCTCGATGGCACCAGGATCGCCTCTTTGGAGGTCAGCGACGACCATCATGTGCTTCCTGTAGTGGACGGGCACGCTGAAGGTTTCGGGGAACTGCCGAAGGAGCATGTCGCGGTACTCGAAATGGGCGCGAATCACCAGGTGAGCCTCGTCAAGCTGGCGGGCGACCAGCCTGCCGTGGTAGCGCCACTGGGCCAGACCGTCTTTCGTGGTGCGGCGCACACCGGTCAACGCCCCGGCCAGCTGGTCTACCTCGCCGATCTGCAGCACTGCCCGCTCGCACGGACACCTGTGCTCACGATCACCGGATGCGCGTCGCTGCCGCTACCGGAAGGCATCGACGCCCGCGCCGTCTTCGCGTTCCCAGCCGTAGGCGGCCAGGTAGCCCCAGCAGTCGGGTTTGGTGCCGTCCGTATCGGTGATGCCATAGGCGTCGGCGAGTTGGCGGGCGGAGATGATCGTCCCAGCCCAGTGGTCGGCGTCTCCGGACGCGGCGAGCGCGGCGACACCCCGGGCGACATAGGTGGGCGACTCAGAGATCCCGAAACCAGGCGTCTTGGCGCAGGCGTCGCGCCAGTTGGGCTCGGTGACGCCAAAGTTCTCCAGCATCCTCTCCGAACGCAACCAGCCCGGGGTCACGCCCACCGCCGTCACCGGCAGGTTCGCGAGCTCGGCGGCGAGCCCCTTCACGATCCGCTCGACGTTGGCTTTCACCAAGTCGTAGTAGAAACCAACGTTGCGACGGAACTCAGCATTCGCCTGCGACGTGCCGTCGGTCATCTCCACGATGAGGGCGTCGGTGCCGTGCAGGCTGGCCGTGCGCAGCATCAGCGGGATCGCCGACCGGCATGTGATGAGGTGGGTGTGGACGCCCATCTGCAGCATCCGCAGTCCTCCGTGCCAGTCGTGCTCCCAGAGCGGCTTGTCCCACTGCATGTACCGGTCCCCGCCGAAGATGTCATTGACCAACACATCCAAGCGGCCGTGGCCACGCTCGACCGCCGCAACCAGTTTGGCGACCGCCGCAGGGTCCTCGTGGTCGACTACTGCTGCCGCTCCTTTTCCACCTGCGGCGCGGATCAACTCGCCGGTTTCCTCGATCGTCTCCGGCCCTCCAATCTCCGAAGGACCCACGTCGCGCCCGCTACGTCCAGTCGCATGGACGAAGAATCCGGCCCTGGCCAGCTCCACGGCGATCGCCCTGCCGGCTCCCCGGGTGGCGCCAGCCACCAGGGCGACGCGCATGCCGTCGGCGTCATCCCCGGCCCGGCGCTGATCGTGCGGCATGATCATGACGCTCTCCTCTTCTCGACGCGAGTACGGGGCTCGTCGCGGCTGGAGCGTGATCGTCCTTCGGCCTTGCGGCGTCCGACCGCCTCACTTCCTCGCTCGCCAGTCATCCTCTTCGCCGACAGTCGTCCAGGCGCACCAGGAACGTGGCACCCAACCGAGTGGAGGAGAGGCTTCCTAGCTGCTAGGCCTGGGAGACTTCCCCACAAGAGGGCCACTCGGCGGGCACCACGGGGGCCATCATCCCACCCACAGCAGCGGCGAGCTGCGGGCCTGCTGCTGTGGGTGCCGTTGGCACCGCGAGGAGCCGGCCAGGACTCCGAGCACCGGCCGCTGCGAGCAGCGCGCTGGCGTGGGCCCGGACGTCGGCGGTGACCCGGCTCGTCTTCCATCGACAATCGCGGAAGAGCAGGTCGGGGAGAATACATGTGGACGCCCTTCCGCCCGCGTCCGGAACTCAGACGCCTACCGCTCACTCTGGAATGGTTGGTACGGAAGAGGTCGCGCGTTTAATCCCCGCCCTGCGGTCTTAGGATCTCAGGTCCGCCGCTTAACCTCACTAATCTCAGGACCGAAGCGATACTCGCTACCGACGTGTCAGCAGTCGGCGAGTAGTCGCTCCTCCTCTTCGCGTGAGAACCCACGCCGAAGAGGAGGCTCGCCGCGCTCCCGGTCCCAGGCCAGCACATCGGCAGCAGTCACCGCCAGGGGAGTCGCCGGCATGCCCACCGCCCGGGCCCGCGCCGGACTGTGCTGCTGAGTCGCCCACAGCGGCCGGATCAGCGGGAAGAGGGGTGAAACCGCCGGCGGTGCGATTGGAACAATTTCCACCTCGGTCGCAGCCACCCGGGCGCAGGTCTCGATGAGTCCACCCAGAGTTGTGGGTTCAGACGGACCTACGGCGTGGAACGAGCCCGACCGCTGGTCCGCAAGCAGCTGGACCACGAGACGGGCGAGGTCGCGCGAATCGATCACCTGAATCGGTTGCTCTGGGCGGCCGGGCAGGGCAACGCGGCCGCCCTTGGCAGCCCGTCGAACCCAGTAGGTGAAGCCGTCCGAGGGGTCGTGCGGACCAGCCACCTTGCCCGGCCGAACAATGGTGGCCCTGTCCCCGTAGCGTGCCACCACGTCGTCCTCGCAGGCGACCTTGAGGGGGCCATAGGTCTCCTGGTCCAGTTCCTCGGTGTCTCTCCGGGGCGGACGACGCGGGGCGTCTTCGTCAGATCCAGGCTGAAGATCCGTCTGGCTGTAGACCGCGTGACTGGAGATGAAGAGATACCGCGTCACTCGGTTCCCAAGCGCCTTCATCGCCTGCCCCACATGCCGGGGGACATATCCGCTTACGTCGGCAACGGCATCCCAATTGCCCTTGGCCAGGGACGTGTAGTCGCCGGAGTCCCGGTCGCCAATCCGGCGCGGGAGGGCAGGAAAGAGCTCACCCCCGCTCCGACCCCGGTTGAACAGGGTGACCTCGGCGCCGATCTGCAGCGCGTCCTCCACGATCGCCCGGCCCACGAACGAGGTCCCACCAAGAACCAGGAGACGCACGGTCGGCGATATTACCAAGGGTGGCTCAGTAAGCCCGGGCGAGGGCTGCTCACTCCCCAAAGCCCCTCGAGTTCAGTCCGCGCATGACCACGACCATATAGGTGGACGCCTTACGGTGGCCCTCCCACTCTCAGACGCACAGCGCTGGGGCGCCAAGACTTGGTAAGGAAGGGGTCGCGGGTTCAATCCCCGCCCTGGGCTCTTCTGATCTCAGGACTGCCGCTTGGCTGGACAGAACGGCCCTCTGTACGCGACGCACGGCGAGACAAGACAACCTAGTTGGACGCGTACACGTCTGAGAGCGAAGTTAAGGTTGCCTCATGACCGCGCCGGGCGTTCCGTCCAGTCCCCGAGGAGACCCGTGGAACCTTGGAAGGGTACTCTTCAGGGCGCGTCGGGGGATCTAAAGGAGGCCGGCAGGTGGTCTGTTCGAAATGCGGGGCTGAGACTACCCCAGGCAAGAAGTTCTGCAATCAGTGTGGCACACCGATTCTGAAGGGGTGTGCAGCCTGTGGCTTCGTGAACCCCCAGGCCGCAAAGTTCTGCGAGGAGTGCGGTGTGCCGTTGGGAGCAGCTGGCGTGGTCGCGCCAGCTGGAGGATCTGCCCCTTCCCCACTATCTTCAGCCCTCTCCTCGCAGCCCGCCCCCCCAGACGTGGTGGAGCTGAGGTTGGTGTCCGTCCTGTTCGCGGACCTGGTGGGCTTCACGACACTCTCGGAGGCGCGGGACCCGGAGGAGGTCCGGGAGCTGCTCAGCCGCTACTTCGACCTCTGCCGGGAGCTGGTCGAGCGCTACGGGGGGACGGTGGAGAAGTTCATCGGGGATGCGGTGATGGCGGTATGGGGAGCCCCGGTGGCCCAGGAGGACGACGCCGAGCGTGCCGTCCGAGCGGCCCTCGACCTGGTCGAGGCTGTTGCCACCCTGGGAGAGGAGGTGGGTGCCACCAAGCTGGCGGCGCGGGCGGGGGTGCTGACCGGGACCGCCGCGGTGACGTTGGGTGCAAAGGGCCAGGGGATGGTGGCGGGTGACCTGGTCAACACCGCCTCGCGGATCCAGACCCAGGCCGAGCCCGGCACGGTGCTGGTCGGGGAGGCCACCAAGCGGGCCACCGAGGCGGCGGTGGCCTACCTGGATGCAGGCAGACATCATTTGAAGGGCAAGGCGGAGCCGGTCCCCCTGTATCGGGCAGTCCGGGTGGTGGCCGGGCGGGGGGGCCTGCTCAAGTCCGAGCGCCTAGAGGCCCCCTTCGTGGGCCGGGACCGTGAGCTGAGGCTCGTCAAGGAGGTCTTCCACGCCTGCACCGAGGGCCGGCAGGCCCACCTGGTTCAGGTGACCGGGATCGCCGGCATCGGCAAGTCCCGCCTGGCCTGGGAGTTCTTCAAATACATGGACGGGTTGAAGCTTCTCTACCTCTGGCACCAGGGACGGTGCCTCGCCTACGGCCAGGGAGTGACCTACTTCGCCCTGGCGGAGATGGTGCGGGGCCGGGCCGGCATCCTCGAGGCCGAGGACCGGAACTCCGCCCTGACCAAGCTCCAGGCTGCGGTGGACCAGTACGTCCCCAGTGCCGAGGACCGCCGGTTTGTCATGCCCCGTCTGGCTCACCTGATCGGACTGGAGGACCGGACCGCCCCCGACAAGCAGGA
>JBOHUH010000035.1:0-10983 GCA_050733915.1 Candidatus Dormibacteria bacterium
GGAAGACCGGGTCCGAGAAGTAGTTGGCCAGGCCCTCGCCACTCTGGAAGGGGAGGTAGCCACGGGCGAGGTCGCGCGGCCGCCAGGCCAGGGTCCAGGTGTCGATCGTGACCACCAGCGCCTGGAATCCCGCCCGCTCGGCGCGCTGCACCAGGCTGGCGGCCAGCTCGCGGTCGGTGGGCCAGTAGAGCTGGAACCAGCCCCTCCCGGCCGGGTCGGCCACATCGCCGGGGCCTGCCAGCGCCGCCGCAACCTCCTACAGGGTGGAGCTGGAGAGAGTGGAGAGGGTGGTGGTGAGCCCCAGGTGGGCCGCAGCCCGGGCCACCTCCAGATCGCCCCCAGTGCGTACCGCCCCCAGAGCGCCCACCGGCGCCAGCAGCACCGGGGCGGGCATCTTGCTGCCCAGCAGCTCAACCTGCAGGGTTCGGTCGGCCACCCCCCGAAGGTGGCGGGTGACGATCTGCCAGTGCTCGAAGGCGTCGCGGTTGGCGCTGGCGGTGGTCTCCAGCCCAGCCCCGCCGGCTACGTAGCCCGCCACCTCTGGAGCCATCAACTTGAGCGCCGCCCGCTCCAGCTCCGGCGCCGTCAGGGGGAGTTCGGGAAACCTGCCCGCCAGACCAGAGCGGTAGATCTCGGTCTGGAAGTCGGCGAAGCGGCTCATGGACAGATCGTAGTGCCGCCGCCGCGGCCGAGTCCGCCGCCGGGCGAGAGGCATGGCGCGGTGGCATCATGGCGAGCATCACGCAGCAGTTCGAGGTTGGAGCGGAGGCGACTCCGCGCAGGACATTCGCCTGGGTGATCGGTTGGCCCGGATGGTGCCGCTCCGGGAAGGGCGAGGGCGAGGGCGAGGCGCTCGCCGCCCTGGCTCGCTACCTGCCCCGCTACCGGGCCGCGGTCGCCGCGGCGGGCTTCGGTCCAGCCGAGGGGGATTTTCCTGAATTCAAGATCACGGAAAGGCTGGATGGCTCGGCCACGACCGACTTCGGAGCACCCTCGGCGATCGGCCAATCGGACCTTGTGGCCCTATCCCCGGAGGACGGAGAGCGCCTCGCCGCCCTGGTCGCGTGCAGCTGGGTGGGATTCGAGGCGGCAGCCGAACTCGCCCCCCGAACGCTGCGCAAGGGTCCGCGCGGCGGTGGCCGCGACCGGGACCGGATCGTCGAGCACGTGCGGGGCGCTGACTTCGTCTACGCCCGCAAGATCGGACTCAAGCAGCGCGCCGAGGTCGGCGACCTCGAGGCAGTGGCCCGGCTCCGGTCCGCTGCGACCTCGGCGCTGCGCTCGCCGCGGTCGGAGAGCCCCACCCCGGGGTCGGGGTGGCCGCTTCCCTACTACGCCCGCCGCTCCGCCTGGCACGCCCTGGACCACCTCTGGGAGATCGAGGACCGGACTGATCCATAGCCGCGGGACTACTTGGGCGAAGTCCGCCTGGTCAACGGCTTTGCGCTCCGGCTCGCTCGCCGCAGCGCCCGGCTCCTCCCGCTAGTCTGCTCAAGCGACGGGTCCGGTACGAGAGGTATCAGGTGGCAGTTGGGGGCACTCGGAAAGTTCGGGGACCGGGAGTGGCTGGGTCCTGGCGACTGGCGATCATGGCGGCTCTTCTGGGGCTGTTGATCACCATCAGCGGCGGCTACGGGCTCGGTTGGCGCTGGACCGGCTTCTCCTCGAATGGCAGCTTGTGGGACTGGCTGCACCTGATGCTGCTGCCAATCGTCCTCGGGGGACTCCCGCTCTGGATCCGCACCGGTCACACCGATCGCGGCGTGTGGCGGCTGGGGCTCCTCCTCGCGGTCGCCGGGCTGGCAGTACTGGTGATTGGGGGGTACGGGCTCGGCTGGACCTGGACCGGATTCGGGGGCAACCGGCTTTGGGACTGGCTGCACCTCCTGGTCCTGCCGATCGTGGTCGGGCTCTCGCCGCTCTGGTTCTCCCGGCGCCAGCGGGCGGCGCTGGGGGGCCGGGGTCGGATCCTAGCCGGGGTGGCGGTCGCGATCTTCGCCCTGCTGGTGCTGGGCGGATACCGCTGGGACTGGGCCTGGACCGGCTTCGCCGGGAACAAGCTCTGGGACTGGATCGAACTGTTGCTGGTGCCCGCGCTGGTTCCGATCGTATTCAGCTGGCTCTCGGTCCAGCTTGGGGAGCGCCAGCGGGCGGATGACGCGCCGGCGCAGTCGGCGCCGCCTGAGCAGGGACAGGAGGTTGAGGGCGACCCCGGGGTTCGGTTGCCAGCAGGGTCCACCTAGGCTGACATCGCGGTGACGCCCGGGTAACTCGTGCGCCGCAGTTCAGTTGCCGCTCACTTCAAGTTCTCTCGGCGGGCCTAAGGTCGGACCATGAGCAACCCGGCGAGGCGCGCCCCTTGCCGGGCGCCGCTGATCGAGCCCCGCACTCAACGATGTGGTCCTGGCACGTCGCCCTCTCAACTTGGAGGACGGAGCTGAACGCAGCTCGGCCGACGGTGCTCACGGACCCTCCCGAGCCTCCCAGCGAGGGTGTGGTGGAGGAGTTCGCCCTGGAGCGGGAGCGCAGGCTCCTCCGGGGGCTTCTCGAAGCTGGAGCCAGCATGCACGAGATGCTGGGCCTCGACGAGGTACTCGGCCGGATCGCCAACATTCTTGCCGCCGCCGGGGGCTTTGGCGGGGTCGCCGTCTACATGCTGGACCGCCCCAGCAACGAGTTGCAGGTGCGGGCCACCGTCGGGGTCAGCGACGAGGACGTGGCGCGGATGCGGGCCAACCCGTTCTCGATCGAGGCGATGCTGCCGATGATGCGCCCGGAGATGCAGATCAGCCGCTCCTTCCTGTTCGACCACCGCCGCCACCAGATGCCTGTGAACTCGATCCTGGACACTGCGCTCAGCATTCCCGAGCTGGCGCCCGGCTGGCAGCCCGGCCTCTGGCATCCCCTGGACTCGCTCACCATCCCCCTCGACGACGGAGCCAACCGGTTGGGGCTGCTCTCGCTCGACGAGCCGGTCGACCACCGCTATCCGGACCTGGCCACGGTGCAGGCGCTCGAGCTCTTCGCCGACCAGTGCGCTGCGGCGATCTCTCGGGTCCAGATCCACCAGCAGCTTCAGCAGTTGGCGATGACCGACTCCCTGACCGGACTGCACAACCGCCATGTGCTCAACGACGTCCTGACCCGGGAACTGGCCCAGGCCGAACGCAGCGGGCAGCCGCTGGCGGTGCTGTTCTGCGACCTCGACCACTTCAAGCAGGTCAACGACAACCGCGACCACGCCACCGGCGACCAGATCCTCCAGCAGATGGCGGCGGTCATCCGGCAGCGGCTGCGCCGGGGCGATCTGGCGGTCCGCTACGGGGGCGACGAGTTCGTGCTGCTCCTTCCCGACACCTCGATCGAGTCCGCCCTGACGGTCGCCGCCGATCTGCGGGATCGGATCGCCGCGGCCCCGGCGCCCTGCCCGGTCACGGTCTCGATCGGGGTGGCCGGTTGGAGCGTCGGCTCTCGCGATGGCGAGTCACTGGTGGCGGCGGCGGATGCGGCCATGTATCTCGCCAAGCGCTCCGGGCGCAACCGGGTTCGGCGGGCTCGCCAGCGGCCGCTATCGAGTCGCGGAGGGCGGTCCCCGGTAGCCGGTTGACCCGGGGCCGGACCGACCTCACTCTCGAGTAGACTCCCGCCCGTGGCCGGCACCCCCGGCGTTGACGGCAAGGGTGGGCCAGGAGAGCAGCCGGAGGCAGCGCGGGTGGCGCTCACCGTCGATGCCGAGCATCCGGATGGAAGCCGTTCTGCCGCGCTGAACTGCGCGAGGCTCCTGGACGCGCTGGGCCGGGCGCGGCGCCACGCCACCTTTTTCCTCCAGGGCCGCTGGGTCACTTCCCAGCCCGACCTGGCTCGCGAGGTGGCCGCCCAGGGGCACCTGATCGGAAATCACTCCCACTATCACGCCCCCCTGCCTCTCCTCACCGAGGAGGGGTGGCAGGCGGACGTGACCCGGGCCCAGGAGGCGATCCTGTCGGTGGTGGGACGGGACCCCCGACCCCACTTTCGCAGTCCATTCGGCGCCGGCCTGGGCCTTGACGAACTCGATCGCGTGCTGGCCAGACTGGGCTACCGCAACCACGGCTGGGACGTTGATGGCCGCGACTGGGAGGAGGGGCGGAGCTCGGGTCAGGTGGAGGAGGCGCTGGTCCGAGGTGCCCTGGAGGGGAATGGGCTAAGGGTGCTGCTGCTGCACAGCTGGTCGGACCAGGCCGCCGATGCGCTGCCGGGGATCCTCTCCCGGCTGCTCGATCGAGGCGCCACATTCGTCACCGTCGACGGGGCGCCGGCCGGCTACTGAGCGGGCTCTCCGGGCGGTCTGAGGCGGCCAGCGCGTCCAGGTAGCTGGCGAAGCCGCCCCGCGCCCGGGCATCTACCCGGCCGCTCGTGGTCACCGGGATTCGACCGGTGCGGCAGATGCGCCGGCCCGCCAGTCCCCGGGCCAGCCCGTGATCTTCCGAGAGCTGGAGCGGAGGCACTCCTCCGGCCCCCAGATAGGCTGCCCCGCTCAGGCCCAGGTTGGCGCCATGGACATGGGGATGGTCGTCGCCCGGCTGGTAGCGCGCGTCGAAGTGCGCCGGCACCTCCCGCGGGCGCCCCGACCAGTCCTCGACCCGGACCGTGCCCAGGACGGCGTCGAAGCCGAGCTCGGCGTACTCCAGCTGCAGCGCGAGCCAGTCCCGGGGGACCCGGCTGTCGGCATCGCTGCTGGCCAGCCATATCCGATCCGGGTCCACCCCGCCGGACGCCTTGAGGAGGGCGCCGAACCCGGCCGCCCGAGCCACACCGACGTTGCGGGCGCGGAGCTCCAGAGCCCGCGCCCAGCTCCGGGTGGCGACGACCTCCCGGCTGCCATCGCGGCAGTCGTCCAGGACCACGGCCACCCTGACCGGCAGCCTGACCTGCTCGATGGCCGCCCCTAGGGCGTCGAGGCAAGCCGGTAGCAACTCCTCCTCGTTGTGGGCCGGGATCACCACGCCGACCGTGGAGATCATCCGGCAGCCCCCTGTCGCAGCCGGGCACCCGGTACCTTGGTGGCCCGGGCCACCGACTGTGGTGGCGAGCCGGGGTCGTGGCGGACCAGCACGTCGAGCAGAAAGTCCTCCTCCCGGTGCTCAGCCAGAAGGGCCAGTCCCGGCTCCGCCCGGAGCGCTTGGTGCACGGCGTCGCCGCTCAGCGGGTACTCCGCCACCGGGTGGCGCCAGTGCACCGCCAGCAGGGTCGCGCCCGGTTCCAGGCTGAGCTTCAGCTGGGTGATCAGCCTCGCCAATTCGGCGGCAGAGAAGTAGTAGAGGAACTCGGAGGCGACGATCAGGTCGAACCGCTCCTCCGGCCACTCCGATGGCAGGCGGCGGAGCTCGACCCGGGCAAGAGGATGCCCCGCGAGCCGGCGGCGGGCGCGCTCCAGCGGGGCGGCGATCGCGTCCACGGCCAGCAGCCGGGCACAGCGGGCTGCCAGCTGGCTGGTGAGATCACCGTTGGCGCAGCCTAGTTCGAAGCAGCTCCGGTAGCGGGGGAGGGGCAGGCTGGCGACGCTGAGATCCCGCTTGCGCTGCTCGTACCAGCGCTCACCAAGGCGCCAGGGGTCCTGGTCCTCGGCATAGAGCTGCTCGAAGTAGGAGAGAGCTACGCTCACCCTGTTCGCTCCGGCCCCATCGCCATCCGAATCAGAGGGCAACGCCCGATTCCAGGAGCCTTCGGCCATGGTCCAGCAGGTCCCGCTCGCCGTGGCTCTGGCGCAGGTAGACGGTGAGGTCGGCGACCCGGCGCGAGTGCACCGGGTCCTGGGTCAGCGGCCCCGCCCCCAGGGCGCGCCCGACCCGTTCCAGCACGCTTGTGGCTCCCGACTCCACGACCGTCCGGGCCCGGCGCGCCAGAAGTACCGCCCTGCCCTGGCGATCGTGGGGGTCCGCGTCGAACTCGCGGGCGACTTCGGCTAGAACCGATCGCATCGCGAAGAGTGCGCCATCCACCGCTCCTAGATGGGCCAGGGCATGCGGATCCAGCTCGCGGACCGCCGCGGCCCGGGTCAGGGCTGAGGCTACCCCCACTGCCGCTCCGGTCCAGCAAGCGGCGACACCCGCGGCTCCATGCCAGAACTCCGGCCGGCTGAGGTAGCTGCCGGGCTCCCCGACCGGGACTCCCACGACGTCCCAAAAGTGCACCGTGCGGCTGTCGCTCCCGGCCATCCCCAGCGCCGGCCAGGTGCCATCCAACGGCTCCAAGCCACCCTGCCGGGTGTCCACCGCGAACAGGGCGCTTCCCGAAGGGACCCGGGCGGTGACCAGCGCGGCGTCACAAGCGGCGGCCCCGCTGCAGTAGGGCTTGTCACCACTGAGCTTCCAGCCGGCCGCCTCAGAGCGTGCCTCTAGCACCGCCGCCCCCGGCGGCTGCGCCGCCCAAACCCCCCACAGTTGGCCGGGTGCGGGGGAGGCGCCGCCCAGCTCGGCGAGGATGGCGAGCGCGTCGACATGCCCTTCGGCGAGCCGGGCCAGAACGCAGTCGGCCTCCCCCAGGGCGACTAGCGCTCGCATTCTCGCCTCGCTCTGCCCGGCGCCGGGGAGAGGGAGGTCGAGCAGCCCCTCGTTGAGCAATTGGTGGCTTAGTTGGTCGGCCTCGACCGGCGACCCCAGCTGGGAGAGGTCGTGCCGTTTCGTCCATGCGCTGATCGCTGCGGCGCGGTCGGTGGGCGTGGTGGTGGCCGCCATACCCGAGGTTAACCGTCACATTTCGTCAGGGTGTCGGCGCCGCTCAGCCGTGAGTTGCGGCGTAACCGCGGCGGGCTTGGGCCGCTAAAGCAGGAGACGACAATGCGGCTGGCGCTGAACGCCCTCGGCACGGTCCCAGGGCAGACCGAAAGGAGGACTCGGCGTGATCATTCTTGGCATCATCTTGCTGATAGTCGGCTTCGTTCTGGCGTTCCCGGTGCTTTGGACCATCGGGGTGATCTTGGTGTTGATCGGGCTGGCGCTCTGGGTCCTGGGCGCGCTCGGTCACGCGGTCGGCGGTCACCGCCACTACTACTGACCTGGGCCGGGGGCGGCGCGACCGCCGCGGCCGGATAGCGACGGCTAGGAGGCGCGCCTCCTGGCCGTCGCGCTGCGCTGCTCGGCGGGCTTGGGGCGGGCGGATGTGGGAGCTTGACGGCCGTCGCGGTGCGTTGGCCGAGCCGCCGGCAGCGCCTCCGCCACCTGGTCCAGGGTTCGCCCGGTCTTGACTGAGGTCTCCGGGCGTCTGCCATCGGCGCCGACCTCACCATCGCGGCGCTTCTGCAGCAGCCACTGCGGCTTGTCGGACCTCTGGCTTCGGTCCATCCGGATGAGGCTGAACCCGCCCCGGAGCCGCTCGCCCTGGAGGCGGAAGTCAAGGTGGCCCTGGCGCAGCCCCTCGGTGGCCTTGCCCTTGGGGCCCTCCTCCCAGGCGAAGCTGCCGGTGTCCCAGACCAGCACAGTGCCGGCGACGTAGCCACTCGGGATCACGTCCTCGAAGTCGCCGTAGGCGGTGGGGTGGTCTTCGACCTGCAGCGCCAGCCGGCGCTGCCGCGGGTCCATCGAGGGACCCTTGGGTACCGCCCAGGAGAGCAGCACACCCTGGTGCTCCAGCCGGAAGTCGTAGTGGAGCCGCGTGGCACGATGCAACTGCACGCAGAAGCGGTGCCCCTTGGGCAGCTGGTCCCAGCGACTCGGCGCGCCCTCGGGGCGCTGGCGCCTGCCGCTAGGCTCAAGAGTCTTGCCGCATTCCCGCTTGGCGCGGTACCGGGCGAGGCCGCCGCTGGCGGTGGCTTTGCCCTGGGACACCTTGCCCTGTGTCGCACCACCCTGGGGGCGGCCGGCACCGGAGCGAGGGTTGGCCATTGACTTCTCTCAAGGGGCGCGGTCGGGACACCACGGCTCCCGCCCCACTGGGGTCCATGATGCCTTGGATAACGCCGCGGTGTAGGGCTGGGTTCGCGGACCGTCACCCCACCACCGCGGCCGCATCCGCGCCGGAGTCGGATCGGTAGGGGAAGGTCCGCCCCCACCTGGGCCTTGCCGGCCCCGATCCGGCGCTATGATCGCGGGACTGAGCGCCCGCCGGCTTTGGGGTCGCTCGACTGGGCGCGCACAGGTCGGAAGCAGAGGTGGTGTGGTGCCAGGCCACTCGCCGCAGTGACCATCTCGCAGGCGGTTCGCCCCGGCGGGGCTCTGCGCTTCTCGGCCCCGAGGCTGGTCGCTCTCTCCGTGTACTGGCTGGCGATCAACTACCTCTGGCAGGGGATGGGGGCATTGATCCTGCCCCGGCTGATCTTGGGAACGGTCTCCCAGGGACACCGGGGAACCGCCCTCGCCGTGCTCTCCGCGCTGGGGGCGGTGCTGGCGATCCTGGTGCAACCCGCGGCCGGTGCCGTCTCAGATCGCTGCCGGGTCAGGTGGGGCCGGCGCAAGCCGTTCATGGTGGTCGGCACCCTCGGCGACCTGGCCTGTCTATTCGGCTTGGCGCTGGCCGGAAGCTATGCCCTGCTGATCCTGCCTTACTGCGCCCTCCAGGTCTGCTCCAACACCGCCGAGGGGGCCTACCAGGGCCTGCTCCCCGACCAGGTGCCCGCCGAGGAGCGGGGTCGGGCGTCTGGCTACTACGGGATCGCCGTCTTCGTGGGCACCGCCCTGGGTTTCCTGCTCACCGGCATGCTGATCTCGGTGGGCCACATCAGGCTGGCCCTGCTCAGCGTGGGGGTGGTGCTGGTGCTGGCCCTGCTCGCGACCCAGGTCTTCGTCCCCGACTCCCCGGCCCAGGAGCCGCTCCCCAGCCGCCGGGCGGCCTTCCTGGGGGTCTTCAGCTTCCGCCCCCGGGAGAACCCGGACTTCACCCGGCTGCTGGCCTCCCGGCTCCTGGCCCTGATGGGGATAACCGGACTAACCGACTTTGCCCTGCTCTACATCAAGGCCAACTACTACCCGGGCGGGGGCAGCGCCATCGCCAACCAGGCCTCCGGAGCCACCTCGACCCTGCTGGCGGTGGTGGTCATCCTGGCCCTCATCGTCACTCTCCCAGCGGGCCGGATCTCGCAGCGGGTGGGGCGCAAGGTGATCATCCGCGCCGCCTGCTGGCTGGGCGCCCTGGGGACGCTGCTGCTGATCCTGGCCAATTCGCTGCTGTTCGTCTACATCATCGGCGTCCTGATCGGCGGCGCGTTCGGGATGCTCCTCTCGGTGGACTGGGCCTTCGTGGTCGACCTGGTGCCCCCCGAGGCGGCCGGCCGCTACATGGGCATCTCCAACCTGGCCACCGCCGGCTCGGGAATCCTGGCCACGGTGATCGCCGGGCCGCTGCTGGACTTCGGCGACGGGCTGCACCACAACGCCGGCTTCCCGATGATCTTCGGCTTCTTCGCCGTCTGCCTGATCCTGGGCGGCTGGCTGGTCTGGACGGTGCACACCCCCACGGAGGTGGGGCAGGCGGCGCAGCCCTAGGCCCGCAGCCGGATCACCAGATGGTGTTGGCGGTCGCCGTTTGAGATCCGGACCCGGAGCAGGTGGGTGCTCTGGTTGAGCTGGGCCGAGATGTCCCGGGTGGGGTCGGAGGCCTTGATCCTGAACGCGCGGTAGAACGACGGCACCTCGACCAGCAGCGCACTCCGGGAAGCGTTACCCCGGAAGTCGATGGTGAGGAGTCCGTCCTTATAGTCGTATCTGAGGGTCTCTAGCCGACCCGGGGTGGACCGGGGGTAGGCCCGGGCCACGATCCGCAATCGTGACTTGAGTCGCTTGAAGCCCCAGCTCCCTGGCTGGTCCCAGTCCCAGTAGGCCCAACCCAGGCGGAAGCGGTCGAGCTGGTTCATCTCCCGGGACATCCAGGCCTGGTTGGCGCTGCCACCCCCGGCTCCGATCTCCCCCACCCACGGCGCGGCCCCGGCTGCCTTGGCCTGGTCCTGCAACAGGGTGAGGGGGATGGCGTACTCGGGAGTCGGCTTCTGCCAGGGTGGCTCGAGCAGGGTTGCGAAGACGTGGCTGGAGAAGACCTGGTTGGGATAGGGCAGCCGGCCCACGTAGGTGGGCAGTCCGAACGAGAGCGTCTGCTCGGTGATCCACATCTGGTGCGCCGCGATCTTGGCCAGGTTGGTGATCAGGCTGGCCTCGAAGGGGAGCAGGTACTTCTTCTCGAAGAGACCCGGGGGGGCGGGGAAAGGATGGGGCTCGTTCCAGAGGTCGAAGCCGGCGACCGCAGAGTCGTCGCGGAAGTCCCTCGCGATGGCGCTCCAGACCTGGGTCACGTCCCGCTGCCAGCCGCCCCAATCTGCCCAGAAGATCCCGTAGCTGGCCAGCACCCCGGGCGCCAGGTGTCGGTTCCAGGGTGACCCCACCGGGAAGCTGCGGGGGAGGGAGCCGGCGACCGCCCAGCTGGGGGCGCCGTCGCCGCCGTAGTAGATGCTCCAGTCGATGTTGTGGAGCTCGATGATGGTGTAGATGCCGTGGCTGGCGGCGTCGTTCACCACCGATCGGATCAGGTCCATGTACTGCTCAGAGATCCGCCCCGGCTGGGGCTCCAGACGGGACCAGTTGACCGGCAGCCGGATCACGTCGAAGCCGTCGGCACGCATCTCGGCGAAGTCGGAAGGGGTGGGCACGGGGCCCGGCCGCATGTCCTGGGCCTGTTCCAGCCCGGTCACGTTCATGCCCCGCAGCAACACCTGGCGGTCGTCGCTGTCCAGGATCTCCCGGCCGTTGCTGTGGAGCCAGAGCAGGCGGTATCCACTGGCGGTGCTCCCGGTGCCCGCGGCCCGGTGCGCCGAGGTTGGATAGGCGGGGTAGGAATTGGGGATGAGCGCGAAGAGGAACAGGGCCAGGCACAGCGCCAGGACGGCGATGACACAGCCCGAGCAGCAGCCACAACAGCCCCGGATCACCCGGGGCCAGGCCCTGGGCCAGCGCCACCACCGGTAGCGAGCCCATCTGTGAGCCCGCGTCGGCGCCCCGCTCACCGCCAGAGTCTAGGCCC
>JBOHUH010000036.1:0-11208 GCA_050733915.1 Candidatus Dormibacteria bacterium
GGGCGGCGACGTTGTCTACGCCGACCCGCAGCCAGAGGTGGGAGCCGGGCCGTCCCCGATACCAGCCGATGACCGCCTCGATCAGCTGGCGGGCGACCCCCTGGCCCCGCCACTCTGGGGCGACCCACATCGCCACCAGCTGGACGGTACCCTCCGACTCCAGCACGGCTCCGACCATGCCCACCCACCCCACGTCGCCTCGCGCCGACCACATCTGCCCAGTTGAGGCTGGGGTCGCCCGCCTCTGCCACTCAGAGTCGGGGTAGGCGCTGGCCGCCTGGAGCGTCGTTCCGAACGCCTTGGGGGCGTCCGCCAGAGCCCGCAGCCGGATCTCGCGCAGCCGCGACCATTCGGCTGGGGCCACCGGCAGCACGCGAACCGCACCCTGGGCGTTCACCCCGGCCGGGCCGGTGGAGCTGGCCCCAGAACGGTCGGCGGCAATGCTCCCCGGGAGCTCCGCTCAGCTCGGCTCATCCGGCTCGCCCCGGTTGGCGTTGGCCCGGCCTCTGGACCAGTAACCCTTGGCCGAGACCTGTTCCCGGGGAACCCCACGGGCCAGCAGCTGGTCCCGAAGCCGGAGCGCCACCCGCACCTCGGCGGCGATGTAGAAGTGGCCCCGCCCCGGCGGGTCGCGCCAGTCGTTGAGCCGCTCCAGGAGCCGGTCCGGGTGGCCGGGCTGGGCATCGCCCCGGTGCAGCCAACACACCTCGACGTCGGCCTGGCCCTGGAGCGCTTGCTCATCGTCAGCCCCGGAGACCTCCAGCACGGCCCGGCCCAGCGCCTCGGGGGGCAGCGCCTCGAACATCGCCAGGGTGCCGGGAAGGTAGGTCTCATCGCCCAGGTAGAGGTGCCACGCCGCGGAGCCGTCGACGGTGATCTTGCCCCTTGGGCCGATCACCTCCGCAAGACGCTGACCCACCGCCACGTCCCGGGCCCAGCGGGCTGCCGGCCCATCCCCATGCATGACCACGATGATGTCCGCCAGGCCGGTGCCAGAGTCGGCCCGGCGAATGGTGTAGCGGCGGCTGACCAGCTCGCCGTCGCTGCCCGGTAGTCGCAGCATCAGGTCCTGGCCGGGGGCAAATTCGAAGCCCGCCAGTTGATCGCCCTGGAGGCGGATCTGCCGCAGGCTGGGGCTGAGGTCCTCTACCGCGCCCACCTCGAGGGACATGGCGCGGGGCGGCGGCACCCCGGCCGCGATGGCGCCCGCGGCCCGGGGCAGGTTGTCGCTCACCTCACTCAAGGCAGTCGGCGATCCCGGGGATTATCCGGCGTCCAGGGATCAGCCTGCCGCCTGCGGCTGCACCGAGGTACAGAAGGCGCAGCGCCTAGCCGCGACCGGGATGTCGCTGAGGCACTCCGGGCAGGCCTTGGTGGTCGGGTCGGCCTTGGCCTGCGTGCGGTCCACCATGGCCTGGTAGGGCATCACCACCACGAAGTAAAGGGCCGCCGCCACCAGGGCGAAGGTGATCACCGCGTCGATCACCGAACCGTAGAGAAACCGAGACTTGTTGAGAGTGAAGTAGAGGTTGCTGAAGTTGGGCTGGCCCACGATCGCTGCGATCAACGGGGTGAGCAGGTCCGCCACCAGCGCCTCGATCAGGGCGGCGAAGGTGACGCCCATGACGAAGGCGGTGGCCATCTGGACCAGGTTTCCGCGCATCAGGAACGCCTTGAATCCGGACAAGTTCGATTCCTCCACTAGCGGCGGTTGGGCGCTGTCCCCGGGTCCGTGCTCACTCCCGGGCGCGGCGCGACTTAGGGCAGGTGCAGACGGTAGCGCCTAGGGTCTTGCTGCGGGGTCGGCAGCATCGGTTTCCGCCTTGAACTGCTGGTAGACCAGCCATGCCCGGGGACCGAAGGTGGTTGCCGGGCCGCCCTCCAGGAGCAGTGTCACCCCGACCGTTTCGGCCACCTCGTCCGGGCTGGCCCCGTTGCGGGCGGCGCCCCGGGCGTGGGCGGCGATGCAGCCGTCGCACTTCTTGACGATCGCGATCGCCAGCGCCATCAGCTCCTTGTGCTTGACGCTGAGCGCGCCCTCCACCATCACCGCCCGGCGGGTCTGGGCGTAACCGGCCCAGACGTCGGGAATCCGCTGTCGGAGCTCGGCGATAGCCGGAGCCAATTCTTTGAAGTCCTGCGGGTATTCGGCCATCACTTCTCCTCCGGGGCGGTCTAGTGCCCGGCCATCCGCGCCGTCGTTGCTGCACCCATCATGGTCGACCCGGCAACCGGGCGCCGACGGGCCGACCCTTGGCCGGGACTGGCTCAGCGCTCGCCCCGGAAGGAACCGTTGCGCAGAACCGGCACCAGCTCGGTGACGTTGGTGGCCGCCGCCCACTCCACCTCTTCTCCGTAGCCGCGGGAGCGCTGCTCCCGGCCCGAGACGCACTCCCGCAGGACCTGGCGCAGCCCCAGTCGGCGCGCCTGACGGAAGGCCGCCGCGGCCACGGCCGCCTCTGGGGACCGCCGCCGACGGCGCAGACCGTCGATGATCGCCCCCGCCCCCACCAGATCCTCCAGGGCCGGGTCGAGGCCGCCGCCGGGCCAGCGCTCCCCGGCGGCGATCACCGCCACCACCGGTCCCTGCCGCCTGGCAAAGCGGGACACCGCGGCGGCGTTGCGGAGCGAGCCCGCGACCAGCAGGGCCCCACCCCGGCTGGCGGCCGCCGTGATCGCCGATCCATTGGGCGAGGGCAGCACCAGGACGGTGCCTCGAGGGGCCCGGCTGAGGGTGCCGGGCGAGAGCGAGTAGGGGTGTTCGGGGGAGACCAGGGAGCGGCTCACTGCGGCCTGGGCCCCAAGCCGCTCGGCGAGCGCCCCGGCGGCCTGGGGATCCCAAGGGTGGGGATAGATCACACAGCCCCGCTCCACCGCCACCGAGACGGTGGTGCAGAAGGTGATCACGTCGCAGATCACCATCACGTTGGCCCCGGGCGCCAGGGCCGCCGCCCCGGCCTCTCCCCAGCCAAAGCGCACCGAGTAGCCGTGCTGATCGGCGACGCCCATGCGAGGCTCACCAACGGCCGGGGTCGGGACCGGGGTGACCTGTTCGCACATGGCCACCTAGCTTGGGGGATGGACCGCCCCGGGGTCCGGGGAGACGGCATCGCGGGAGCCCGGAGTGGGACCTGCTCTCAGTTCCCGACCCTCGCCGGAGGCTTCTCTATAGTGAGCTCAATGGTGCGCCCTGGTGATCACGGGGCTGGGGTTTGAGTGGCACTTCCTAGCACCCTCGGTGAGCTGCGGGGCAGCGAGTACCGGATGCGTTCGGTCCGGGAGGAGCTGCGGGACAACCTGGTGGAGGCTCTGCGCCATGGACGCGCGCGCTTCTCGGGGCTGGTCGGGTACCAGGACACCGTGGTGCCGCAGATCGAAAACGCCCTCTTGGCGGGCCAGGACATCGTCTTCCTGGGGGAGCGCGGCCAGGCCAAGTCGCGGCTGATCCGGGCCATGTCCCAGCTCCTCGACGAGCGGGTCCCGGTGCTCCGGGGAAGCGAGGTTCACGACCATCCCTACGCCCCGATCAGCCGCTTGGGGCGCGACCTGGTGGCGGAGCGCGGAGATGCCGCCCCGATCGACTGGATCGACCGCGGGGAGCGCTTTGCCGAGAAGCTGGCGACCCCGGACACCTCGATCGCCGACCTAATCGGCGAGGTCGATCCGATCCGGGTCGCCGAGGGCCGCTATCTGGCCGACGAGCTGACCATCCATTACGGCCTGCTGCCCCGGGTCAACCGGGGCATCTTTGCCATCAACGAGCTCCCCGACCTAGCGGAGCGGATCCAGGTGGGCCTGCTCAACATCATGGAGGAGCGCGACGTCCAGATCCGGGGCTTCAAGGTCCGCCTGCCTCTGGACGTGGTGGTGGTGGCCACCGCCAACCCCGAGGACTACACCAACCGGGGCCGGATCATCACCCCGCTCAAGGACCGCTTCGGGGCCCAGATCAGGACCCACTACCCGCGCTCACCGGAGGCGGAGGTCGAGATCATCGAGCAGGAGCGCGAGCAGTTCCTCGGCCTGGGCATCCCGCTCCACGTGCCCCCGTACATGCTGGAGCTGGTCGCCGAGATCTCCCAGCTGGCTCGGCGCACTACCCAGGTCAATCAACGCTCCGGGGTCTCGGTGAGGCTCTCGATCGCCAACTTCGAGAGCCTCTGCGCCAACGCGATGCGCCGGGCGATCGCCCTCCAGGAGCCGGATGCGGTGCCCCGGCTCAGCGACCTGGGCGCCCTCTCCGCCTCGACTCTGGGCAAGCTGGAGCTGGAGAGGTGGGAGGAGGGCGAGGACCAGGTGGTGCTCCAGAAGCTGCTCCGCAGCGCCACCGGCAACGTCTTTCGGCGCCACTTCTCGATTGGGGAGTTCGCCCCGATGCTGGCCCGCTTCGAGCAGGGGCTTACCATCGAGGTCGGGGAGATGGTCAAGGCCGAGCGCTACCAGCAGCTCGCCGACGGGATCCCCGAGATGACCAGGATCCTCAGCGACCTGGAGGAGCCGCCTCAACCCGGCTCGGTGGCGGCGGCGCTGGAGCTGGTCCTGGAGGGGCTGCACCTCTCCAAGCGGCTCAACAAGACCGTGGTCGACAACACCGCCGTATACGGCAGCTAGGGGCTGGGGTGCCCCAGCTTCGCCAGCGCTACAGCCGCTGGGACGGTACTCAGGAAGTCGACCTCCCGGACTCCAGCGAACTCTTCTCCCGGCTCGCCGAGGACGTCTTCCACGGCTGGGACTTCGAGTCCGCCCTGCGGCGGCTGCTGAGCCATGGGTTCAAGGACAGCGAGGGGCACCAGGTGCGGGGCCTCGAGGAGCTCCTGGAGCAGCTCCGGGAGCGGCGCCAGGAGAAGCTCGAGCGCTACAACCTGGACAACCTCTTCACGAACATCGAGGAACGGCTTGACCGCATCCTCCAGAAGGAGCGCCGGACCCTGCAGCAGCGGCTCGGGGTGGCGGAGCACAGCCCCCACCGCGACCTCCTGGAGAAGCTGGCCCGCAGCCGCCTGGAGCAGCTCGACGCCCTTCCTCCGGAGGCGGGCTCGGCGATTCGCCAGCTCCAGGAGTACGAGTTCCTCGACCAGGAGGCGGCTCGGGACTTCCAGGAGCTGATCCAGGAGCTCCGCCGCAACCTGGTCGAGCGCCACTTCCAGGAGCTGGGGAAGACGATCCAGGGACTGGGGGAGCAGGACCTGGCCCAGCTCCGGGAGATGCTCGCCGACCTCAACTCGATGCTGGAGCGACAGCTGCGGGGAGACCCCCCGGGCTACCAGGAGTTCATGGCCAAGTGGGGCGGCTACTTCCCCGACCACCCGGAGGACCTGGAGGACTTCCTGGCCCAGCTGCAGCAGCAGATGGCGGAGCTCGGATCCCTGCTGGAGTCCGCCTCCCCGGAGACACGCCAGCAGTTGGAGGAGATCATGCGAGCGGCGCTGGGCGATCCCCAGCTGCAGCAGCAGCTGTCCCAGCTCTCCCAGCTCCTCAATCAGCTCTCACCGAGCTCCTCGGCGGGGTCCCGTTTCGGTTTCTTCGGAGGGGAGCAGCTGGACCTGCCCGGGGCGCTCGACGTCATGGGCGAGCTTCAGCAGCTGGAGTCTTTGGAGCGGGGCATCCGCCAGGCCTACTCGGGGGTCGAGCTGCCCCCCGAGCTTAGCGAGCAGCTGGCCCAGACCCTGGGCCAGGAGTCCGCCGCCTCCATCGCCCAGGTCCAGGAGCTGATCAAAGAGCTGGAACGGAAGGGCCAGCTCCGGCGCAGCCAGGAGGGCCTGGAGCTCACCCCCCGCGGGGTGCGCAAGATCGGGCAGAAGGCGCTGGGGGACATCTTCCGGCACCTCTCCCAGGACAGCTTCGGCAGCCACCCCCTGGGAGGCCCGGGCAGCGGAGCCGAGATCGGCGACCACAGCAAGCCCTACGAGTTCGGCGATCCCTTCCACCTCGACGTCGAGCAGACCGTGATGAACGCGGTGCGCCACAGCGAGGGCCGCCGGCCGCTGCGGCTCGAGGTCGACGACTTCGAGGTCATGGAGTCGGAGCGCAGCGTCCAGACCAGCACCGTCCTGATGCTGGACATGAGCCGGAGCATGCCCCTGCGGGGCTATTTCTACGCCGCCAAGAAGATGGCCCTGGCCCTGGACTCGCTGATCCGCACCCAGTACCCCAGGGACACCCTCTACGTGGTCGGCTTCTCCGACTACGCCAGGGAGATCAGCCCGGGGATGCTGGCCCAGCTCTCCTACAGCGAGTATGTCTACGGCACCAACATGCAGCACGGGCTGATGCTGGCCCGGCGCCTGTTGCTGCGCCACCGTGGCGGCAACCGGCAGATAATCATCGTCAGCGATGGCGAGCCCACCGCCCACATGGAGGGGGCTCACGCGGTCTTCATGTACCCCCCGCTGCCGGAGACCTTCCAGAAGACGCTCCAGGAGGTGCGCCACTGCACCAGGGAGGGGATTGTGATCAACACTTTCATGCTGGAGAGCAACCAGTACTTGGTCCAGTTCATCAAGCAGCTGACCCGCCAGAACCGGGGGCGGGCTTTCTTCGTCAGCCCGGACCGGCTCGGCGACTACGTGCTGGTCGACTACGTCGCCTCGCGCTCCCGGCCCGACTGACCCTTGCCCGCCATCCGACTCGACCCCGAGCGGCGCCAGTTCCAGGAGCGGCTGCTGAACCAGTTCCGAGCCCGCTACAGCACCTGGGAGTTCTCCGCCCACGAGGATGCCTTCGGTCTCCTGGCCCGCAAGGAGCAGTCCCAGGTGAGCCTCTCGCTGGACTCCCTCTATGCCGATGCCGGCCGGCCCGGAACGTCGGTGCCCAGCCTGATCTCCCGCTTCGTGGGGGCGGCCGCGCCCCGGCTCAGCGTCGCCGAGCAGCGCCCCGGGAGCGCCTCCCCGGCGCCGGATCCCGGAGCCCTGGTCTGGTGCGTCCGCTCCGAGCGCAGCACCCGCGCCTACAGCCGTTTCGCGGAGCTCGCCGTCCGGGAGCTGCCCGGCGGGCTGCTGGCATTCGTCGCCGAGGCCCTGCCCGGGGAGGCAATGCAGGGGGTCTCACGGGCCGAGGCCGAGGCCGGCGGCTTCAGCGAGGCCGAGCTCCTAGCCCACGCCGACCGCAACACTGGGCTCCGGCTGACCCGCTGGCGCTCGGAGCTCCAGAGCTCCCCGGAGCAGGACAGCTGGCTGCTCACCGCCGACGTCCTTTTCTCCAGCAGCCTGCTCTTGGTTCCTGAGTTCCTGGAACGGTTGGGGGAGCTGGGAGGCGGACGGGCCGCGCTGGCAGCTCCGGACCGGGCGATGGTGGTCGCCGCGGTGGGGCGCGCCGCCGCCCCGGCGGCGATGCGCCAGCTGGTGCGCCGACTCTACCGGCTGGCCAGCTTCCCGCTCAGCCCGGTAATGCTGCAGACCGACGGCCACGCGCTGGAGCTCCACCCCGCCGAGGAGCTGAGCCACCCGGTGCGCACCGCCTGGCGCCGCCTCTTCGGGACGGCCGACGGGTGATCTCGCCCCCAGGCGGCGCCCGGGAACGGATGGCGGAGGGCCTCGACCGACTGCGCCAGGCGGCGACCGCCCGCTACGGCGACACTCTGATCGAGGTCCGCCTGGACTCGAGGGGTGTGCGGGGGACGGTAGCGCTGCCCGACCAGGCCGCGGCGGTCCAAACCCTGATCGGCTCGCTCTGGCCTGGCGCCGACTGCCGGCTGCTGGTACTGGCCGCCAGACGCCCCCGGGTGGGTCTCCACCCCCAAGCACGCCCGTTGGACATCTGGCGCCGCTGGCCAGGCGGAGATTCCCGGCGCCAGGAGCTGACCAGCCAGCTGCTCCCCGGCGATCCCGGTGCCGGGTTGCTGGCGGTGCGGGGTGGCCACTACCTGGTCAGGGCCCCGGGCGACGCGGTGGGATGGGTGATCGGCACGGCGCGCTTCGGCTGGGGCCCGCCGCCCGGAGAGGCCGAGGCTTCCCAGCTGGGGGCGCCGGTGCAGGCCTGGGACCCGGAGCAGGTGCGCCGGGCGGCGCTCTCCCAGCTGGGCCTTCCCTACGTCTTCGGAGGTACCGGAGGTGAGGGCGTCGACTGCTCCGGGCTGGTCTGGCGCGCCTTCCTCAGCGCTGGGGTGCTGCTGCCCCGCAACAGCCGGGCCCAGCGCCGGGCTGGCGAGCGGGTAGGACTCGCCGGGCTGCACCTCGCCGACATCATCTGCGCCGTCCACAAGGGCCCGAGGCGGTCCAGCCACGTGGCCCTGTCCCTCGGGGAGGACCGGCTGGTCCACGCCTGCAGCGAGACCAATGAGGTCCGTCTGGAGCCACTTCGGGATTTCCGGGAGCGCTACCAGGTACTGACCGTGCGCCGGGTGCCGGGAGCCACCGCCTCCCCACGCTAACCTTGCCCGGATGATCGCTCCCGGGCCCCGCGCCGCCGCCGAGGGGGAGCCGGCGCTGCGCGTCCCGGAACGGCTCCAGCCTCTGCGGCATAGACGGGTCGACCTGGTGGGCGTGGCCAGCGTCGAGGGTGGGGAGATGGCCCGCTACCTGATGGCGGCGGGCTTCAGCAACCTGGTCGGCCACGACCAGCAGCCGGACCTGGTGAGCCTCGGGCGCTCCCACCACCTGGCGCACGCCGGACTGGAGCCGGCGGAGCGCCAGGCCCGGCTGGAGCAGCTCCTCTCCGGGCTCAGCTCGCTCCACCTCGCCGACTCCTATTTGGACGGGGTCGGGGACTCCGCCGTCGTCATCCCCACCCAGGCCTGGTTCCTTTCGGCGGCCAACGCCCCGCTGCAGCGGCTGCGGGCGGCCGGACACCCCTTCTACTCCCTGATCCAGGCCTATCTGGAGCTGGCCCGGGGCGAGGTCGTGGGGGTCACCGGGAGCCACGGCAAGTCCACCACCAGCGCCCTTTTGGCGGCCCTGCTGCGAGGCGGCCGCGTCTATCGTCGGGTCTGGCTCGCCGGCAACGACCGCCACGATCGCCAGGCCCTGGAGGAGGTCGCCCGCGACCAGGGCGGCGGCTGCCTGGTGCTGGAGATAAGCAACCGCCAGCTGCTGCAGCTGGAGCAGGCCCCGCGGGTCGCCTGCCTCACCAACATCAGCCCCAACCACCTCGACGAGCACGGCGGCCTGGCCGGGTACATCCGTGCCAAGCGACGGATCTTCGAGCTCCCGGGGTGCGAGGTGGCGCTGCGCAACGGCGACGATCGGCTCAGCTTTGAGGGGGGTGAGCTGGACCAGGGGCTGCGCCAGCTGCGCTTTGCCGGCAGCGAGGCCCGGCTGATGGGCCTGGACGGCGCCTTCGAGCGGGACGGCAGCCTCTGGCTGCGCTGGCAAGGGCGGGCCGTTGAGGCGCTGCCCATCTCCAGGGTGCCCCTCCTTGGGGAGCACAACCGCAGCAACGTGCGGGCGGCGCTGGCGCTGATGCTCGCGCTCCAGGGGCTCCGACCGGACCTGGTGCCGCGGGCGGCCGAGGCGATCGCGACCTTCCGGCCGCTGCGCCACCGCACCGAGCTGATCCGCCAGCACCTGGGGATCGACTACCTGGACGACCTCTCCAGCACCACCCCCCAATCCACCTGCGCCGCGGTGCGCAGCCTGGGCCGGCCCTGCGTCTTGATCGCCGGTGGTGAGGACAAGGGAATCGACTTCGGCGAGCTGCTGGGGCTGGTCGGTGGCCCGGTCCGCCAGCTGGTGCTCCTCCCGGGGGCGGGCTCGGACCGCCTGGAACGGGAGCTGGCCTCGCTCGGACGCCAGGTCCTGGTGCGCCGGGTCGAGAAGCTGCAGCCGGCGGTGGCGCTGGCGGTCCAGCTGGCGCGACCGGGCGAGGCCGTGCTGCTCTCGCCCGCCTGCCCTGGCTTCTTCAGCGCCCACTACCGCGAGGGTGGATTTCGGCAGGCGGTGCGCCGGGCTACTTCTCCTCGTCCTCGAACGGAGCCAGGGTGAAGGGGCTCAGCGAGACCAGCTCAAAGGCAGCCCCGCAGTTGGGGCAGTCGACCAGGTCTCCGATCTCCTCGACCTCACTGGAGTCCAGCTCTGCCCCGCAGTCGGGGCAGGGCCTGGGCGCACCTGCAGCGGCACTCACCGAAGTCCTCCTGGATGGCTGATTCGAAAGGGGTGGCACCGAGGCTCCTGGGCCAGTGGGTGCACGCTCAGATTTTCGGGGCAAGTCTACCGGCTGGCGCCCGCCTGACCCTGGGGGAGGGCGGCACCGCCCTCGATCCGACTCCGGAACTGGGAGAGGGGCTGGGGATCCCCCAGCTGCTGCTGAAGCGCGAGGACCAGAACCCCACCGGCTCCCACAAGGCGCGCTGCCTCAGCCTGCTCTGCTCCCAGGTGGTGGCCTCAGGACGCTCCCAGGCGGTGATCTCCTCCTCGGGCAACGCCGCGGTGGCCGCCGCCGCATACGCCGAGCTGGGCGGGATCCGGCTGCTCAGTCTGATCTCCCCACTCACCCCGAGAGTCAAGCTGGAGCGCCTCCTCGCCTACCCCCAGCTGGCGGTCGCCAGCCCGCGTCCGGTGGGCCTGCTCCATCACTCGGTGCGCCACTGGCAGCTCCAGGACCTGCGCGGATCGACCAACCCCCTGGCCCCAAACGCCTACCGGGGCATCGCCGCCGAGCTGGTCGGCGGCGATGAGCTGGCGGCGATCTTCCTCTACGCCAGCAGCGGGGCCAGCGCCCTGGGTCTGGCCCAGGGCTTGGAGCGGCTCCTGGAGCGGTCGCAGCGCCCTCAGCTGCACATCGTTGAGACAGCTCCGGGCGGCGAGCTGACCCGACCCTGGTACCCCAGGGGCACCCCCGACGACGGGGCTGGCCCTCGGGTGGGGGAGTTGGGGGCACGGCGCTCCCGGCTGGCCCCGGCGGTGCGCCGGGCGGTCCGGGCCAGCGGTGGCCGTGGCTGGCGGGTGGCCCCGTCCGAGCTGCCTCAGGTGCGCGAGCTGGCGGAGCGCTCCGGCCTGCGCACCTCCTGGGAGGGGCTCGCCACTTTGGCGGCGATGCGCCGTGCCGCCGCCGAGGGCTGGCCGGTGAGAGCGGCCACCTGGATCGCAGTGATGACCGGTGACGCGGCGCAGCTGGACCTGGAGCCCGGACCCGCCGCCGGTTCCGGGCCTCCGATCGCCAACTCGGAGGAGGAGCTGGACCAGCTCCTCAGGGAGGCCGGATTCAGCCGGGGACAGGGTTGACCCCGAGCGCCGCGCGACTTGCCACCTTCCTCGGCCCCGACCCCCTCCCCGC
>JBOHUH010000037.1:0-3905 GCA_050733915.1 Candidatus Dormibacteria bacterium
GGGGCGATGCGCCACCTCACTCCGAGAGAGCGTGAGATCATGGTGCTACGGTTCGTCGAGCAGCTGCCCCAGACCGAGGTGGCGCGCCGGCTGGGAATCAGCCAGATGCACGTCAGCCGCCTGCAGCGGGCGGCCCTGGCCCAGCTCAAGCGCGAACTTCCGGCGTAGGGCCGGAGTCGTGGCGGAGGCCCATGAGCGGCTAGAATCCGGCCGATCCCGCATGGACCTGGGCCATTGTTAAGTCAGCAAATCCGCACCCTTCCTCTGCTAATCCGGCCCTAGCCGCCCACTTCGGACCCATCTCAGCCCACTTCATAAACCGGCCTTGCGCCGGGCTTGAAACCTGCCTATAATCTAGAGGTATTATTCGCTACAAAGCAGGGGTTTTCCCGCCGAGTCGCTGAGGAGGTTTCGAAGTGGCCAAGCTCGAAGTGGTCCAGTCCCCGGTCCCGGATGTGATGACCGCCCTGGCCGAGGAGTTCCTGGCCGACCGGCGCTCCCGGGGCCTGTCCATCCGCTCGGTGGAGCAGTACCGCCAGAGCCTGGCCCGGCAGTTCCTACCCTGGGCGGAGTCAGCGGGAGTCACCCACCCTGAGCAGCTCACCCCTCAGCTGGTGGGGAAGTTCACCACCCACCTGCTCGAGGATGTCGGCAAGCGGGGCAAGCCTCTGGCCCGGGCCACGGTGCGCAGCTACGTCCAGACGACCCGCGTCTTCCTGGGCTGGGTGGCCGACCCTGACGGCGGCGCGGCGAAGGTGGGAGCCAGCCCGAAGCTGCCCGAGAAGCACAAGCTGACCGTCGAGGTGCTGAGCCGGGACGAGCTCGCCCGGATGGAGAACGCCGCCCAGGCCGAGCGCGACAAGCTGATCGTCCGGGTGCTGGCCGACACCGGGCTTCGGGTGGGGGAGCTGGTCAAGCTGACCGTGGGTGACATCCGCGAGCACCGTCCCGGCGAGTACTTCTTGAAGATCCACGGCAAGGGCTCCAAGGACCGCGAGGTGCCCATCGCCACGGCCCTGGTGCGGCGGGTCCGCAGGTATCTGTCCGGGCGCGAGACCGACCCGGGCGACCCGGTGTTCGTCTCGCTCCGCCGCCGGCCCAACGGAGAGCGCGCCCCCCTGACGGTCTCGGGGGCCGAGCAGGCGGTAAAGCTGGCGGGCAAGGAGGCGGGGATCCAGAAGCGGGTTTATGCCCACTTGCTCCGGCACTCCTACGCCACGGAGTGGGTGCGGAAGGGCGGCGACCTAATCTCGCTCCGCGACAACCTGGGCCACTTTGATCTCTCGATGATCCAGTCCGTCTACCAGCACCTCGACGCCAGCGACCGCTACGCAGCCACCATGAAGGTGCTGCTCGCGAAGAACTAGGAAGCCCAGAGGGCGATCAGGAGGACGCTGGCGGCAGCAGGATCAGCGGGAGCCAGCCCAGCCCCAGCGGCTCCTGGTGGACCGCGCCCCAAGACCGGAGGCTCACTGAGCCCGGCTCCCGCGCCTCTTCTGGATCCACTGGACCCCAACTGCCAGGGCGATGATCGCCTCCACTAAGTAGGCCAGGATCGCGCCCCAGAGCGGGAACGACTCGGCTGGCACCACTACCACGAAGAGGATCAGCAGGGCGGTCAGCAACCAGCCGCAGCCGCTCCCGCACCCGCCCTGGGTGGTGGTGGAGGAGACCACTCTCCCGTCGGCGTCCCTGACCGTCGTGGTCTTAGTCACAGCCCCGCGGCCGCCTTCCGCCGTCCCCGATAGAACGCAGCGGCCTTGCACTTCGGCGAGCAGAACCGGCGCACGGCGACCCCGTTGGGGTGGCGGCGCTTGACCTCGATGGACTTGCCGCACTGGCGGCAGCGGGAGGTGCGTATCTCCGGCACGGCCGGGTCTGAGCGAGACATGGCACGGGCCAGGTCCAGTAGCACCCATCCGCGCATGTTGATCGGGCTGAACTCGACATATCCGGGGTTGCCGAAGACCACGTTCATGCCGAAGTGGCCTCGACTCTCCCCCGATAGCACCGTCCAGAGGGCGGCCCTGAGGCTCCTTGAGATCGTGTTGGGGTCAGGGTTCACCCCGGCCAGGGCACCGTCGGCGTCGGGGAAGGCACCATCCGTTCCGGCGATCCGCCAGACCGCACGCTCCCCCTCCCTCCCCAGGTACTTGCGCACCAGCCGGTGATCTTTCTCGCTCGCCGCCCCAGCAGCTACATGCAGCGCGGCGTCCAGCAGCGCCAGGATCTGGCCCTCTGAGATCAGTTGGGATGGTGGATTCACCCCTAGATTCTACCCCAACCCGTCCTGGTGACGTGCAACCGAGGGAGAAAATTGGGCACAGACGGCAAGCGCCGCAATGCGGAGGAAAGAGTGAGTCGCAACCTGACGGTCCCTGAGACCGCGACCAAGCTGCGGGTTAGTCCCCACACGGTGTGGAGGCGCGTCTGGGCCAATGACATCCCGAGCCTGCGGATCGGAGGCAGGGTGGTCATCCCCGAGACGGCACTGCGGCGGTGGTGCGAGGCAAACACTCGGGGAGGGGAAGCGAGTCCCGCTGAGGCGATCCCGGTGGGCGCGCCGCGGTGAGGACCTCGATCGACGGCGTCGCACTGCGTCGGGAGCTGGCCCGTCGCGGGATGGACCAGGCCGAACTGGCCAATGCGGCCGGACTGTCGGCGGCCACCGTCAGCCACGCGGCGATGGGTCACCCGGTGAACCTTTCGACGATCCAGGCGATTGCCCGGGTGCTGAGCAGGACGCCGGTTCTCCGGGGGACCGAGGCGATCTGCCAACCAGCGGGAGGAGCCGCTACTCGCTGACCGCCGAGGCGGGCGAGGGCCTTCCGGCCCCCGCCACAACCAGCATCACAACAACCTAGACCGGGATTCACCCCCGGCGTCGCAGGAGAACATTTGCATGGTACCCGAAAGCAACAGCGGCGATTACCCCACCTACGTCAAGGCCCGCGACCTGGTCGACGAGCCGGTGACCATCCTGGGAGGCGACTTCAGGGGCGGCAAGTTCGGGCCGGAAGTCATCTACCAGATCCGCCGAGGTGACGGCAGCCCGGCCCAGCTCAGCCTCTCTCGCCGACCCTTCCGAGAGCTAGGGCTTCAGAGGATCTGGCTAGCCCTCGAGGCTCACCCGAAGGGGGTCGCGGCCACGCTCAGGAAGCTGGAGCCCGACAAGGACGGGACTGAGTTCGAGGTGTTCCTGCTCGATCCCTTTGAGGTTGGTCGCCAGCCCTCGCCGGAGCGGGTTGCCTGGGAGCAGGCGGAGGCCCGGAAGGGGGACGGCTTCGAGGCGCAGCGGCGCTACGCGGCCGCCTTCGCGGATGACGACGACCCGGGGCCGACCGAGGCGGACGCTCCGGATCCCGGCGACGTCGCTTTCTAGGTGCCCGCGTGAAGAAGCTGAAGCTGACCCGGGCAAGCGACATTCCGCTCGATCCCCGCGTCCGGCAGTGCCCGGAGTCGTCGGGCTGCACCGTCTACTCGGACGAGGCCAATGTCGCGGAGCTGACCAGCGTTGGGTGCAAGTTCTTCCGCGTCCCCGGCGGACCCGGCTGGCATCGTTGCGGCTGCGGCTGCTCAAGGTGCTCCCCACGCTCTGGCGACTGGGGTCCCTGTCACTGCGCCAGCTGCCGGGAGTGCGACTGCTGCCCACCGGCTGAGGGGCCAAGGTGACCACCGCTGCCGACCTCCTTGCCGGCTTGTCCTGCGGACGGCCTCGCTGCCCCTGCGCCGCCGCGGTTCGTCGTGGCCGGGGTGAGACCCACTGCCCCGGACCCGGCCACGCCCATGGGGATGGCAAGCCCGCGCTGGGCGTCGCCGAGAAGGGCGGCACCGTGGTCTTCAAATGTCGCGTCGGGTGCTCCCAGGAGCAGGTGGTCGCGGCACTCAAGGAGCGCGGGCTCTGG
>JBOHUH010000038.1:0-7623 GCA_050733915.1 Candidatus Dormibacteria bacterium
GAGGTGACCTCGGCTGGGGAGCCGTCCTGGCGTTGGAACCTCGCAGCGGAGGGACTCTTCGCGGCCAGAAGTCCCGCCCGGGCCAGGATCGCCGCCACCTGCTCGGGCGCCAGGCACTGGTTCTTGGGCGAGAACGCGTCCAGGCAGGGGGGGATCACCGCCACCTGATGTTGGGACAAGCCTTCCCAGGCGTACTCGGCCCGGGAGAAGACACAGCGGGCGGCCAGCTCGGCGTAGGGCAGCAGCTGGGTCCAGGCCGCCCGGGTCTGCGAGTTGGCCCGGTCCACCCCGACGTGGCAGCTCCAGATCACCGGTGTCCCGAGCCGGCAGAGGCTGGGAGTCAGGCCAAGGGCCTGGGGGTCGTGAAGCACCACCATGTCGCCGGGCCGAAGGTGGTCCTCCAGCCACTGCGCATTTGGCTCCAGGGCCTGCTCATAGGCGGTCATCTCGGGGTCGCCAAGGGCACCCCCATCCCCGGAGCTCCCGTGCAGCAGATTGTGCATGCGCTTGGTGAGCTGGAAGAACTCCGGGCCCCCGTCAATGACCAGCCAGCGGGTGTCGATCCCCGCCCCCACCAGGTAGCAGAGCACTGACTGCAGCATCTCGGCGACCCCGCCTCCCCGGGCGGTGGAGTTGACGTGCCAGAGGGTGCTTCCCCGGAGCTGCGGCCGCACGCCTTCCACGGTGGCCGAGAACTCCTCCCAGGCGGCCGCGTCCATCAGATCGTGAAACGGAGCCGGAGACAGCTCCGGCAGTGCGACCTCTTGCATGGCTCCCTCCGGCTTGGCCGCCTCGGGGCGGTGGCCACTGCTTCGGTTGGTGATGCTGCTGGCCTCTAGGAATTGCAACGGGCGGAGACCGAGGCGGTTTCGCCTCCGGGCGGGCGCCCATCCGTTGATCGCTGCGCCGACGCCTGATGAGTCGGCTTCCAGTTGGTAAACTCGCCCGGCTCCCCGCTGGGCGCCTTGCCGCCAACCGCGACGGCGCCGAATTGGTGTCCTCGATCGGGGCGTGCCCCGGCATGTGCGGAGGCCGGATCCCAGGGAGTCACCTATTGGCCGTTGCCGAGTCCCAGAGCACGCCGGTGAAGGCGGCGGGAGTCAGGTGGGACCTCTCCGCCATCCATGAGTCGGCCGAGGCCGCGCGCACGGAGATGGCGGAGACCCTCGCCCAGGCCGGCAGCTTCCGCAGCCGCCATCTGGGGCGGGTCGCGGAGTTGGATGCCCCAGGCCTCGCCCACCTGCTCAACGAGCTGGCCCTGCTGACCGACCGGATTCGCGCCGACCTCACCTACTCCGAGCTGCGCAACGCCGCTGACAGCGCCCTCCCAGAGAACCAGGACCTGGCCGCGGCCGCCGATCTGGCGGGGATCCAGTTTGCCAACCTCACCCGCTTTTTCGATCTGGAGTGGCAGGCGGTGCCCTCGGAGCGGGTGGCGGCCCTGGTCGGGTCGCCGCAGCTGGCCCCGCTGCGCCACTTCCTGGAACTGCTGAGTGCCAGGGCCAGGCACACCCTCAGCGCCGAGGTGGAGGAGGCCCTGGCCGAGCGCTCCACCGCCGCGGTGTCCGCCTGGCAGCAGCTCTTCGGCCAGACCACCTCCGCGATCACAGCCGACTTTGCGCTTCCCGGGCAGGAGCCCCAGGAGCACACCATCGACGAGCTGATCGTCTACCGCCACCACCAAGACCCCGCGGTGCGTCGGGCCGCCGTGGAGACCCTCTACGGCGCCCTGGCCCCCTGGGCACCGACCCTGGCGAGGGCCTACGACTCGCTGGTGGGGGACCGGCTGGTGATCGATCGGCTGCGGCATTTCGTCAGCTCGGACGGAACCCCCCTGCCCATGCAGCAGGCAAACCTGGCCAACGACCTCCCGGACCCGGTGGTCGACACCCTGCTGGACGCGGTCCAGAGCCACTATCCCCTGGCCCAGCGCTACTACCGCTTCAAGGCGGGGCAGCTGGGGGCGGAGCGGCTCTCCTACTACGACCTGCTGGCCCCCATGGGGCCGGTGCCGGTCTGCTCCTTCCCGGAGGGCCGCGAGCTGGTGCTGCAGGCGCTGGGGCGATTCTCCGGGGCCGCGGCGGAGATCCTGGCCCAGTTCTTCAGCCAGGGGCTGATCGACGCCGAGCCGCGGAGTGGCAAGCGGGGCGGGGCCTTCTGCGAGAGCGTGGCCAGCGACCGACCCGCCTTCGTGCTGCTCAACTACACCGACACGCGATACGACGCCGAGGTGCTGGCCCACGAGCTGGGGCACGGGCTCCACGCCGTGCTCGCCAAGAGGCAGCAGTCGCCGCTCGCGTACGAGACCGGAATGGGGTTGGCGGAGGTCGCATCCACCTTCAATGAGCTGCTTCTCTTCGATCACCTGCTGGCGCAGGAGATCGATCCTGGCGCCCGCCGCACCCTGGTCTGCTCAAGGGTCGAGCGCTCCTTCAACACCATCTTCAACCAGGTGTCGATGGCCCGCTACGAGCAGCGCGCCTACGCCGCCAAGCAGGCCGGCGAAAGCCTCAACTCCGGCCGGCTTGGGGACTTATGGGTGGCCGAGGGTACCCGCTACTACGGCGATGCCGTGGATCTCCCGCCGGGCTACCGGCTGGGCTGGTCTTACATCCCCCACTTCATCCACACCCGCTTTTACACCTACTCGTACGCGTTCGCCCTGCTCACCTCGCTGGCCCTCTACGCCCGCTACCTGGAGGACCGCGCCGGCTTCGTGCCCCAATACCTCTCCCTGCTCGGAGCGGGGGGATCCCAGGCTCCCGCCGCCCTGCTTCTGGAGTTGGGGATAGACGTCTCCGATCCCGGCTGGGTCGAGCCGGCGTTCCAGGTGGTCGGCTCCTGGATCGCGCTCGCCGAAGGGGGCGAGGTCGCGTCCGGCGCCGCGGCTAAAGGACTCCAATCCCCAGCAGCGGGTCCCCCGCCTTGACCGGCAGGCAGGTCACGCAGAAGGTCACGATCCCGCTGGCACTAGCCCTGGGCTCGGCCACCGTCTCACCGAACCAGTCCCGGATCGTGGCGACCGACTGACCCGCGGTCACCCGTTCTCCAGGTTTCACGGTCGGGTGGTAGGTGCCGGTTACCTCAGCCATGACCCAGGCAAACTCCTTGAGTTGCACCGGAAGTGGAGCGGGAGCAGAGCGCTGCTCGACGATGCCCAGGTGCCCCAGCACCCCCTGGAGTCCATTGAGGTAGCGAGCCACCGACCCGGCGTCGCAGATGCCCTGCTGTCCGATCTCCGCCGAGATCGAGGGGACCCCGATACTGGAACCGGCCCCCATGGCTGTGCCCTGGATAGAGTCGGGGCCGATCGCCATCACGTAGTCGAGACCGAAGGCCCTCGCCATGGCCTCGGATTGGGGGTCGACCTCCGGCTGCCCGGTCCGCGTCCACAGCACAAACGGCAGCAGCGCCTCGATGAGGTCGCCGCAGTGGGCGTCGAGGTAGGCATCGGACCCGGAGATCACCTCTGCGAGCAGGAAGGCCGTCACTCGCTCAGAGGGATCCCCGTGGGGATCTCCCGGGAAGGCGCGGTTGAGGTTGCGCCCGTCGCGCGGGTTGGTGTAGATGGACCTCTGATAAAAGCCGGGCGTGTTCACCAGCAGAACCGCGATCACAGATCCCCTCATCTCCGCCGGTCGGAGCGTCCGCGAGAGCTGGGTCACCGCCTCGATTGGGACGTACTCCGCGGCGTGCAGTCCAGCGGTTATGGCAAAGGTTGGCCCTGGCTCTGCCCCCCGGATGACCACCGTGGGCAGCTCCCAGTCGGGGTCAAGGCCGGGCACCTTGAGCAGCGCGGACCTGCGCGAGCCCGGCGGGGTGGTCAGAGCACCGACGCTGACCCTACCCACCTCAGGCGGACTCCCGCGCGAATCCCCACTGGCTAGCGTCAGCCTTTGGGCTGAGCGAGCCGAGATTTGGCGCGCCCGTACTCAACTTCTGCTCCCTCACGGGCCGACCGTGCTGGCCATGACACCGAGCAGCACACAGGGGTCAGGACCGTCGTTCACCCAGCCGTGCCGGGTGCCCCGCTGCACCACGCAGTCTCCGGGTCGCAGTTTGACCGGCTCTCCCACTTCGAGGACAAGTGTGATCTCCCCGCTCTCGACGGACATCAAGTCGACGGTCTCCGTGGAGTGGAAGTCGATCCGCTCTCCCGGGCCCAGGGTGAAGCGACGCCAGATGACTTCGCTGGGGGCAGGATCTATATCCGCCACCGATGGAACATCGACGGACCCCTGGGTCGGCGCCGGCAAGCGAAACGCCCAGAGGTCTACCGAGACGTACTGGTCCTCGACCGCCTGGCATTCGCAGTTGCCGTCCATGACCACCACCGACTTCCCGGTGGCATCGACGCCCGTCACAACTCGCCGCACCGCCTGCCTAGAGACCGCGGCCAAAGCTCTCCTCCTTGTCCATTGATCAACTGCCCGGCGGCGCTTACGAGGTCGACCAGCGGTAGAGCTGGGGGAAGACCTGGTCGATGATTCCCTGGGGGGTGAGCCCACGCAGACCGTGCTTGTAGAGGGTCAACTGGAGCGGCGGCAGTGGCATCCACACCGCCGGGAGTTGGCGGGCGAGGAAGTTCTCGTACTGGTACATCGCCCGCGTCTCCGCGTGTCCGGTCAGCGCGGTGTGAGTCCTAGAGATGTTGGCGTCGTTGGTGGCATTGGAGTAGTAGCCCGAGTTGCTACCTGCTCCGGTTCCGAAGATCTCACCACCGCTGGGGAGGTAGTCGGGACCGAACGTCCAGCCCACGAAGAGGTCTGCAACATCCCACCCGGGGCAGGGGTTGCTGGTGGTGCAGCCGCCAAACTCGGTGCCGATCACGTCATCAAAGGGTTCCGATCGCGGAGTGATCACCATCCCGGCTCTCTGGCGGGCGATCGATTGCAGGGCCTCCACCATGTTCGTTCCCGGCGTGCTCCCGCCCGCGTACAGGAGCGTGAAAGCGGCAGCCTGGTGGGCCTTGACGCCTTGGCCGCACTCGCCGGGTCCGACCCCAGGTTTGGCGCAGTAGCTCTGCCCCCCGGGGACCACCTTCCAGCCATGAGCGCTGAGCAGATGTCGAGCCTTGGCGGGGTCGTAGGGGTACGGTCCCCGGCCGCTTTCCAGGGGACTGGTATAGCGGGTAGCGGGCCGATTGGGAACCGGTCCCTCGGTATCTGACCCGTACCCCCCGAGGAACTTGGAGATGTACTGGGGTTGGTTCACCAGTGATTGCAAGGCCTGTCGGAAGTAGAGCTGCTTAAACATCGGGCCGGTGGTCGGATTGGTGAAGTTGTAGGAGGCATAACCGATCCCGTACACGCTCCACGGACTGAACTTGTAGCCGCCCCCCTTCTCGAACTGAGCCTTGGCCGCCAGCTCCTGTGGAGTCAGGTAGCCGACGGTCAGGTTGCCGCTGCGCAGCGCCACCACCTCGGCCTGGTCGGTGGTGTAGGGAAGTTCCTCAAAGGCACTGATGGTGGGCTTCGGCGAGCCGGAGTAGCGGCGGTTGGGAACCAGCTTGAGGAATCCCGAGGTGGTGTACCGGGCCATCTTGAATGCGCCGTCCACCACCTTCCAGAGAGGGTTGCTGCTGTATGTGCTGAGGCGCTGTGCCTGGGCGTTGAGAAACTGGGCTACCCCCAGTGCCCCGCTGGTGGAGGTCCCGGCATCGGCAGGGACATACAAGGCAGGAGACGTGTTGGGGAGCGCCTCCCGGGGCGCTGCCGAGGCGTCGGCATTGCCTGGTGCACCGCTCTGCGACAGCCGATCCCAACGCTGCTGAGGTATCGGGGTGATTTGACTCAGCTCGTTGTAAAGGAACCACGTGGGGTTGTATGAGCCGTTGAGGTGAAGCACCATGGTGTACTTGCCAGTCTGTCGGTAGGAGACTACGTTCTCGGGGAAGCCTCCCGGAACGAAGAACCCGTAGCCCGGACCGGGTGCCGTGCTCGAACCGATCGCGGGGGCGTTGGGGTCGGTGACCGCGGACAGCAGGTTCATCCAGAACACTAGGTCGCGTGCGGTGACCGGTCGGCCGTTGGACCAGAGCCAGTGCTTCAACGTGATCTTGACCACGGTGTTGTTGTCTGAGAAGGCCGGCAGTTTACCGATGCTCAGGCTCTGGTCGAGAACTGGCTTTCCGTTGGCGTCGAAGACGTATACGGGGGGGTAGAGGATGTTGCTGAACTGGGCGAAGTTGGCATTGCTCTCTTCGGCAGAGCTCTCGAGAGGGAGGATGTAGGTGGGTGGTTGTCCAGGTTGCTCCGCGAAGGTGACGACGCGTCCGCGGGAGGTGGCCTGGGCCGGGAGGGCGAGGGTTGTGCTGGCCGCCAATCCCGCCATCATCGATAGCGCCGCCAAGGAGGCGAGACGCATCCGTCCGTGCTGCAGCCGTGGGTATGCCGCCAAGCGGTCGTGCCGCCGCGTTGCTGCCCGGGATGTCCTAGTACGAGTAGTCATGTACGGTGGTGCCTCCGGTCAGAGTTCATGCCGCCGCGGGTACGGCGAGGTCAGCTGGGCGCCCCACGGAGTGAGTGCAAGGTCGGTGCTGGTGCGCTCGGTGAAACCGCTGGTTTCGGGACCCTGCATCGCGGCTGCCGCGAGCAGGCCGTCCATGATCACGCTGCGAGTGTTGGTGATCTGGGTCTGAGTCAGCTCGCGGGCCAACGCGGCGTCGCCTCCGACCACGGCACCAACCAGCCTGTGGTGCTCATCGGTGATCTGGTCGCCATAGTTGGCGAGTCGGAAACCGAAGTGAAAGAGCCGCTCGTCGTTGCGGAGCAGGGTGGAGACGATCGCGGCGAGGCGACTGTTGCCTGATGCCTGGGCGATGATGGTATGCAGGTTGGTGTTGGCCTCTAGGTAGTCCGAGACGCTGCTTGGGCTCTCCGGCTGGTACTCGATTTCGCACAGATCTCGAAGCTGGCTGGCGGTGGTTGGCGAGATGTGGCCCGCGGCCAGCGAGGCAGCCTCGGGCTCCAGCAGCAGCCGCACCGCACAGGACTCCAAGACCTGCCGGGGCCTGATCGGCTGGACCAGCCAGCCGTGCCGGGCCTCGGACTCCACCAGCCCCTCGGCCTGGAGCCGCTGCAGCCCGATCCGAACCGGGGTGTGGCCGAGGTCGTAGCGGCGGCACAGCTGACCCTCGGTAACCCTGCCCCCGGGGGGCAGGACACAGCGGATCAAGTCCTCCTTGATGGCCCGATACGCCGCTTCCGTCACGTTGAGGGGCAACCCTCGGGGCGGCGTCTCCAGCCCGTCGCCGACGTTCGACATCTTCCACCTCCGGCCCTAGTGATGTCTCAGTAGTATCTCAGTGATGGCACAGACCGTCAACCGTCCTGAGCGCTGCGTCCCGACCCCCTGCAGTCAGGGCAATCTGGCCGCTCGCGAGCGATCTGCGCTGGATCGCAAATTGCGGACCCCCTAGGGCTGTGGCTGACCAGCCCTAGCCGCCGCAGGGTCGGTGGCAGCCCGGCTACAGGCAGTAGCGGTCGGCCACCTCGAGGGCTCGGTCGAGTCGCGAAATCCCCTCTTGCAACTCCTCCTCGGCTATCACCAGAGGCGGGGCCACATGGAGTCCGTTGAAGTGACTGATGGGCCAGAGACCCTGTTCATGGCAGGCCTGGTTCA
>JBOHUH010000039.1:0-3238 GCA_050733915.1 Candidatus Dormibacteria bacterium
GCGTGCTTGGCGCTGCCGGTCTAACCGCATGCTAGGGGTAGGCCGACCGGGTGTCTAGGCAAGTGGCCGTAACTGAGTTCACCACCAGAGCGCCGGTCCGCCCGCTGACGGCCGCCAGGAGGCTGGAACGGTGGCTGGTCCGGTGACGCTTGACCGGGTGCCGCTGAACCACCCTCCGCCGGGCACCGACACCGCCCGGTGGGCGGCCGGGCGGTATCACCAGTCCGCTCCGGTGTGCTCTGGCCGGGGCAGCTCAGCCGGTCGGGATCGAGTCCTCCAGGCCCAGCGTTGGGACCTGGACCTCAATCATGTCAGAGTAGAGAATGCCGGAACCGGTGTTGAGCGCCACCACCTCATCGTCCTCGCTGAGCCAGCCGGACTCGCGCAGCCGCAGCGCCGCCGCCAGGCAGGCTGCGCCCTCGGGGCAGACAAAGCTTCCCTCCAGCTGGGCCAGCCAGGCCTGCGCCTCGAGTATCTGTTCATCCTCGACCGCGACCGCACAGCCCGCGCTGGCCTGCAGGGACTCCAGGATGAGACGGTCTCCGAGGGGCTTGGGCACGGTGATCCCAAAGGCCATGGTCCTGGCGTCCTGCCAAGCCTCTGTCTCGTCTGCTCCTTGTTCCCAGGCCCGGACCACCGGGGCGCACCCGCTGGCCTGGACCGCGACCAGCCGGGGCAGCTCGGGCCCGAGCCAGCCCAGCTGCTGGCACTCTCGGAGGGCCTTGAAGATCCCGATCAGACCCACCCCGCCACCGGTGGGGCAGAGGATCACGCCGGGGACCCGCCAGCCGAGCTGCTCAAAGAGCTCCAGGGCGATGGTCTTCTTGCCCTCGATCCGGTAGGGCTCCTTGAGGGTGGAGGTGTCGCTGTAGCCCTGCTCCGAGACTGCCCGGGCGACCAACGCCCCGGCATCGCCGATCAGGCCATCGACCAGGTAGAGGCGGGCGCCCGCGGCGACGCATTCCGCCCTCGGCACCGGCGGCGCGTCCGCGGGCATCACGATCAGTGCCTCCAGGCCGGCGCGGGCGCCATAGGCCGCCCAAGCGGCCCCGGCGTTGCCGTTGGTCGGCATCGCGAAGCGGGTGACCCCCAGCTCCCGAGCCCGGGAGACACCGACGGTGGCTCCTCGCGCCTTGAAGGTCCCCGTGGGGAGCAGCCCCTCATCCTTCATTGAGAGCCGGGCGAGCCCCAGCTTACGGCCCAGGCGCGGCAGCGGCAGCAGCGGGGTGGTGCACTCCCCGAGGCTCACTATCGCCGACGCCGAGGTCACCGGGAGCAGTTCGTGATAGCGCCAGAGCCCGGGCTCGCGAGAGGCCAACAGATCCACCGAGACTGCGGCTCCCAGGCGCTCCAGGTCGTAGCGGGCGAGGAGCGGGGAGCCGCAGCTGCAAAGACCCTGCAGGGCATGGGCCTCCAAGACGGCGGCGCAGCGGCTGCACTCCAGGTGGTCCAGGTAGCTGAAGGAGGTCACCCGCGCGGCGGGCTCGCAGTCAGCTCAGCCCTGCTGGCCAGAACCGTGGTGGTGGTTCGCTCCCTGCCCGTAAGGGTCAGCCTCCCGAGATCGCTGGGATGACGTACAGTCGTCCCCCCTCCGGGAGCGGGGTCGCCAAGCCGCCAAGTTCGGCAACATCGGTGTCCTCCAGGTACAGGCGGATGTGGCGACGCACCACCCCCTGCTCGTCCCGGAGGCGCCGGGCCAGCTGAGGCCACTGGGCAGCCACCTCGTCGAGCGCTCCGCCGACCGTGCTGGCGTTGAGCGGCACCACCCCGAGGCCAGCTGCGGACTGGCGCAGCACCGCGGGCAGGTGCAGGGCGGCAGTCACCCGAGGACGGCGGCTCGCACCGCCAGCACGTCGGGCAGGTGCCCCGCCACCTGCTGCCAGGAGTCCCCGTCGTCCAGGCTCTGGTAGACCTCACCGTCCCGGGTACCGAAGTAGAGCCCGGTTGGATCACCAAAGTCGGTGCAGAGTGCGTCCCGGAGCACGATCGCGTGGTAGCCGGACTGGGGCAGCCCTTGGGTCAGCGGCTCCCAACTGCCGCCGAGATCGCGGGTGCGGTAGACCCGGCAGCGCCGGTCCGGTGGGAGCCGCTCGGTGTCCGCCTGGAGTGGGAAGAGATAGGCGGTGTCGGGCTGCTGGGGATGCACCAGGACGGGAAACCCGAAGTTGGCGGGGAGGCCGGTCTCGATCGCCTGCCAGGTGTCCCCGTAGTTGTCCGAGCGGTACACCCCGAAGTGGTTCTGGGCCAGGAGGCGCTCCGGGTGGGAGCGGTGGGTACTCACCTTGTGCACGCATTGACCGAACTCAGGAAAGCGCTGCTCCTCGGGCAGCCAGTGGGCCTGGATACCCCGGTTGGCGGGCTCCCAGCTGGCCCCGCCGTCGGCGGTGCGGTAGACCCCTCCGGCGGAGAGCGCGACCAAGATCCGCTCTGGGTCGTCGGGATGGGGCACGATCGTGTGCAGGCAGGCGCCCCCGCCCCCCGGCTCCCACTCCGGTCGGTGGGGATGGTTGAACAGGCCCTCAACCAGGTCGAAGGTTTCGCCCCCATCCCGGGAGCGGAAGAGGGCGTGGGGCTCCACCCCGGCGTACACCACGTCGGGCAGGGCCTCAGGTCCGGGCTCCACCTGCCAGACCCGGATCAACGCCGTGCCGCTGTCGGCGGGGAACGCCACCGGCGCCGCCTCCGGCTCGGACCAGCTCCGGCCCAGATCGTCTGAGTGGAACAGAGATGGCCCCCAGTGCTCGCTGGTGGCACCGGCGAACAGCCGGGGGGTGTCCCGGCGGCGGTCGATGCCCAGCCCGTAGACGGAGCTCATCAGGAGCTGAAGAGGCTCCAGTTCCCAGCGGGTACGGCTGCCCTTGCTGCGGGCTATTGCCACCCCCTTGCTGGTCCCGATCAGCAGAACTGCCTCGCTCATGTGCACCTCCTGGCCGTCGGTTCCTGCCTGCCGTCTGAACTCGCCGACCCAGACCCGTGAGCCGCCGACAGTCGCGCCGAGCATACCCGCACTGGGGACGCAATGCCATAAGCAGCCGCCGGACCACCCCCGAGTCCCCGAACCGCCCCAAGCACTCCGGGACCGCGGGTGGGGAGGGTGCGCCTCATCGAGGTTACCGGCGAACCTCTCGCGGCGAAGCTGGTGGGGTCGCTACGTGGACTACGTCGACTTGGGAGTCTTGGGAGGCTTGGGGGTCTTGGTCGGTTTGGGGGTCTTGGTCGGCTTGGGAGTCGCTGAGGG
>JBOHUH010000040.1:0-17554 GCA_050733915.1 Candidatus Dormibacteria bacterium
TCCTCGACCGGCATCAGGAACGGCTTCTCGGTGTCACGCACCGGGTCCGGGATGGACTCGTCGACCGCGTCCATCAGCTCCTCGATGGACTTGACCCACTTCTCATCGCCCTCAAGAGCTTTGAGCGCGGAAACCCTGATGACCGGCGCGTTCTCATCGAACTCCTGCTTAGCCAGCAGTTCGCGCACCTCCAGCTCGACGAGCTCGAGCAACTCCTCATCGTCGACCATGTCGGCCTTGTTCAGCGCCACCAGGATGTAGGGCACCCCGACCTGACGGGCCAGCAGCACGTGCTCACGGGTCTGCGGCATCGGGCCGTCGGCAGCCGAGACGACCAGGATCGCCCCGTCCATCTGGGCCGCGCCGGTGATCATGTTCTTGATGTAGTCGGCATGGCCCGGGCAGTCGACGTGGGCATAGTGCCGGGTCGCGGTCTCGTACTCGACGTGCGAGGTGGCGATGGTTATGCCTCTGGCTTTCTCCTCGGGGGCGTTGTCGATGCTCTCAAACGCCCTGAAGTCGGCCAGCCCGTCGCTGGCGAGGACTTTGGTGATGGCCGCGGTGAGGGTGGTCTTGCCGTGGTCGATGTGGCCGATGGTCCCCACGTTTATGTGCGGCTTGCTGGTGTCGTACTTCTTCTTGCCCATTCCTTCCTGCCCTTAGCGAGGGCGGCTAGCCCTCATTTGCTGGCGCTTTAGCTCTTCCGCTTGGCGGTGATCTCTTCCGCCAGGTTCTGCGGCAACTCCTGGTAGTGGTCGAACTCCATGGTGTAGCTGGCCCGCCCCTGAGTCATGCTCCGAACCTGGGTGGCGTAGCCGAACATGTTCCCCAAGGGCACCTGGGCATGCACGATCTGCATGCTCCGCCGACTCTCCATCCCCAGGGTGTGGCCCCGTCGCGAGGCGAGGTCCCCGATGATATCGCCCAAGTTGGCCTCGGGGGCGGTGACGTCGACCTTCATGATCGGCTCCAGCAGGGCCGGCGAGGCCTTGCGCATCCCGTCCTTCATCCCCATCGAGCCGGCGATCTGGAAGGCCTGCTCGGAGGAGTCCACGTCGTGGTAGGAGCCATCGTAGAGGGTGACCTTGACGTCTACCACCGGGTAGCCGGCCACCACTCCCGCCTGGAGGGCGTCGATGCAGCCCTTCTCGATGGGGGCGATGTACTCCCGGGGGATGGTCCCGCCCACGATCTTGTTGATGAACTCGAAGCCCTTGCCGGTCTCGTTGGGTCCGACCAGGAGTTCGCAGTGACCGTACTGACCATGACCCCCGGTCTGGCGGACGAAGCGCCCCGTGCCCTTGGCTTCTCGGCGCAGCGTCTCCCGGTAGGCGACCTGGGGCTTGCCCACGTTGGCGTCCACCTTGAACTCGCGGAGCAGCCGGTCGACGATCACCTCAAGGTGCAGCTCGCCCATCCCCGAGATCAGGTTCTGGCCAGTCTCGGGGTCGGTACGCACCTGGAAGGTGGGATCCTCCTCGGCCAGCTTCTGGAGGGCGATCGCCAGCTTGTCCTGGTCGGCCTTGGTCTTGGGCTCGATGGCGACGCTGATCACCGGCTCGGCGAAGGTGATCGACTCCAGGACGATCGGATGGGCCTCGTCACTGAGGGTGTCCCCGGTGGAGGCGTGCCGCAGCCCGATCGCCGCGGCGATGTCGCCGGCAAGTACCCGGTCGATCTCCTCGCGGCGGTTGGCGTGCATCTTGAGGATCCGCCCCACCCTCTCCTTCTCGCCCTGGCTGGCGTTGTAGACGTAGCTGCCCGACTTGAGGACTCCGCTGTAGACCCTGAAGAAAGTGAGCTTGCCGACGTAGGGGTCGGTCATGATCTTGAAGGCCAGCGCCGAGTAGGGAGCGTCATCCGAAACCTCGCGCACCAGCTGCTCGCCGCTCCTCGGGTCGGTCCCGGTCACCGGCGGGCGGTCCAGGGGGCTGGGGAGGAACTCGACGACCCCGTCCAGCAGCGGCTGGATGCCCCGGTTGCGCAGAGCGGCGCCGCAGAATACGGGGAAGATCTCGGCGCTGACCGTACCCTTGCGCAGCGCCTGGCTGAGCTGCTCGGGCCCGATCGCCTGGTCGTCGAGGTAGCTCTGCATCAGCACGTCGTCGAACTCGGCGGCCAGCTCGACCAGCTCCTGACGGGCGGCCTTCACGGCGTCGGTCATCCCGGGCGGCACCTCGGAGGTCGAGGCCGGGGTGCCTAGGTCATCGGTGTAGGCGATGGCCTGCTCGCGGATCAGGTCGAAGACCCCCCGAAAGCCATCCTCAACCCCGATCGGCAGCTGTACCGCGATGGCCCGGGCGCCGAGACGGTCCTTGATTGACTGCAGCGCGCCGTCGAAGTCGGCCCCGATCCGGTCCATCTTGTTGATGAAGCAGATCCGGGGCACGTCGTAGCGGTCGGCCTGACGCCAGACCGTCTCCGACTGCGGCTCCACCCCGCTGACGGCGTCGAAGACCGCGATCGCCCCGTCCAGGACCCTAAGGCTGCGCTCCACCTCGGCGGTGAAGTCGACGTGGCCGGGGGTGTCGATGATGTTGATCTGGTGCCCCTGCCACTCTGCGGCGGTGGCCGCCGAGGTGATGGTGATCCCCCGCTCCTGCTCCTGCACCATCCAGTCCATGGTCGCGGCGCCGTCGTGCACCTCGCCCATCTTGTGGATCCGGCCGGTGTAGAACAGCACCCGCTCGGTGGTGGTGGTCTTGCCGGCGTCGATGTGGGCCATGATCCCGATGTTGCGGACCTGGCTGAGGGGGACGCGCCGGCCTGCGGCGCTGGCTCCCCGGGGCGGGGCGGAGATCTGGGTGCCCATCAATAGCGGAAGTGGGAGAAGGCCTTGTTGGACTCGGCCATCTTGTGGGTGTCTTCCTTGCGCTTGACCGCCTGGCCCATGCCGTTGCTGGCGTCCATCAGCTCGGAGGCCAGCTTGTCGGCCATGCTGCGGCCGTGGCGGGCGCGCGCTCCCCGGATGATCCAGCGCCGTGCCAGGGCCAGCCGGCGATCGTGGCGGATCTCCACCGGGACCTGGTAGGTGGCGCCACCGACTCGCTTCGGCTTGACCTCGATGATCGGGGTGGCGTTGCGCATCGCCTGGTCGAACACCTCGAGGGGCTCGCGGCGCTGGCTCTTGGAGATCCGCCCCAGGGCGTCATAGACGATGTGCTCGGCGGTGGAGCGCTTGCCGTTGAGCATCACGGAATTGATGAACTTGGCGAGCGGCTCGCTGTGGTACTGGGGATCGGCAACGATGATCCGGCGGGAGACTCGTTGACGGCGCGGCATCTCAGGCCCCTCGGGCGGGCTTCTCGCGCTTGGCCCCGTACTTGCTGCGGGCCTGCTTGCGAGCCCTGGTCCCAGCGGTATCCAGAGCGCCTCTGACGATGTGGTAGCGAACTCCGGGAAGGTCCTTGACCTTACCGCCGCGCACCAGCACCACTGAGTGCTCCTGGAGGTTGTGACCGATCCCGGGGATGTAGGCGGTGACCTCGATCTTGGTGGTCAGCCGCACCCGGGCCACCTTGCGCAGCGCCGAGTTGGGCTTCTTGGGCGTGGTGGTGAAGACCCGCACGCACACGCCCCGGCGCTGGGGAGAGCCCTTAAGGGCCGGCGATTTGGTCTTCTTGGTCACCGGTCGGCGACCTTTGCGGACCAACTGCTGGATGGTGGGCAAGTTGAATTGGACCTATGGGGAACATTGGCCGTTCCGGGGCAGCGGCCAAGCGCGGACAAGCGGGCGCCCCTCCGGAGACGCGGGTGCTTAGTCTACCGTCGGAGGTGGGGGCTGTCAAACTTGATCCGTTCTCAGCCGGCCACAGCCTGGAGCGACGCTCCCAGGCCGCCACGGGGCTGGGGAGGCGGCTTCGCGACTGAGGACAGGCTTGTCTCCGGCTGGCCCTCTGTGGTAAGCCGCCCGGACTAACCTCGCTAGTCCAGCGAGAACATCACGTGATTGAGCTGGGTGTACTCCTCCAGTGGGTACATCGAGAGGTCCTTTCCGTAGCCGCTTTGCCTGAAGCCCCCGTGGGGCATCTCATTGACCAAAGGATGTGGGTGTTGACCCACACCGTGCCGAAGTGGAGCCGGCGCGAGACCCGCAGCGCCCGGCCCACACCTGCGCCGCAGTCCTTGGCCACGGTCAGCGCCTTCACCGAGGCGGGACTGCCTCGAGGCCTGCTCAGCATCCTGCCCGGGGGCGCCGGGGTGGGCGCGCTCCTGGTCCGGGAGCCCGGATTCGACGCCATCGGCTTCAACGGGTCCTCTGCGACCGGGGCCAAGATCCAGGCCAAGGCGGGGGTGCGGCGCACCATCATGGAGTGCTCCGGTAACGGTCCCCTCATGGTCTGCGCCGACGCTGACGTCGAGCGGGCCACCTGGGCGGCCGCTCATGGAGGCTCCTTCTGCTCAGGACAGGTCTGCTGTGCCACCGAGCGGGTGATCGTCGACCGCCGAGTCCACGACCAGTTCGTGGCGGCCTGAGTCGAGGAGAGCGCGGCGGGTACGACTGGGTGATCCCTTCGACCCGGCGGACCGGCGGCAAGTGAACGGTGATGGACATGTCCGACCTGCGCACCACGGTGCTCGACCTCTCCTGACCTGCCAAAGCGACGGGCCTCGGCCCGCCCCGGTTCAGTCAGCCCGGCAGACGCAGAACTCGTTGCCCTCCGGGTCCGCCATGACCTGCCACTCCCAGGTGGCTCCCGCGCTGAACGGCTCTCCCTGCCGAGTGGCGCCCAGCTCCTCCAGTTCGGCGATGAGGCGTTCCGGCTCGGACACGAAGAGGTCCAGGTGGAGCCGGTTCTTGACCGCCTTGGGCTCGTCCACCCGCTGCAGGAGAACCGGGAGACCACCTGGGGGCGGGACCAAGTCGAGATAGGGATCGGCGTCGCCTGAGCTGCCCAGGTAACCCAGCGCCGCCACCCAGAAAGGTGCCAGCGCGATAGGGTCCCGAGAGTCGATCCCATCTCGAGCCGGGGCCGCGGCCCGCCCTCGCCGCGATCCTCGCCTCCTCCCTGACCCGCCGCCCCGCTCAACCCGGCGCGGCGCAGAAAGCGGGCGGGGCCGACCCTGGGGGCCGGCCCCGTCTCACTCGCCTACCTGGTCCAGCGTCGGCAGCACCGCCTCCGCGTCCTCGAATTCATCGCCAGCCTCGGTCCCATCCTCCAGCGCCGCCTCGGGCAGCGCCTGCGCCGCCTCCAGGTAGCGCACCGCCTCCTCGCGGAGCTTGCGGTAGTAGTCGAGACCGGTCCCGGCAGGGATCAACTTGCCGATGATGACGTTCTCCTTGAGGCCCCGGAGCCGGTCGACCTTGCCCGAGATCGCCGCCTCGGTGAGCACCCTGGTGGTCTCCTGGAAGGAGGCAGCCGAGAGCCAGCTGGCGGTGTTGAGAGCTGCCTTGATCAGGCCCAGCAGCACGGTGGCGGCGATCGCCGGCTCTCCGCCCTCGGCCAGCACCTGGGCATTGGCCTCGTCGTACTCCCACTGCGAGATGATCTCGCCGGGGAGGAGGTCGGTGTCCCCTCCCGACTCCACCCGCACCTTGCGCATCATCTGGCGGACGATCACCTCGATGTGCTTGTCGTTGATGTCCACTCCCTGGGAGCGATAGACCCGCTGGACCTCCCGCACCAGGTAGTCCTGGACCGCCTCCCGACCGGAGATGTAGAGCAGCTCCTGGGGGCTGATCGAGCCCACCGTGAGGGCGTCTCCGGCCCGGACCTCGTCGTCGTCGGCCACCCGCATCTGGGCCCCGTGGGGGATCGGGTACTCCTTGACCTCCTCGTCCAGGGCCCGCACCCTCACCTCGCCACCGGAGCGGCCCACCTTGGCGTGGGTGACGCGGCCCCCGATCCGGGCCGCCACCGTGGCCAGCTGGCCGTCCTTGCCCGACCGGGCCAGGAGCTGCCCCTCGCTGACCACCGCCCCCTCGGCGATGGCCGAGTCCAGGGTCATCCCCTTGTCGATGGCATGGGTGATGTCGAACTCCTCGTGGCTGACCACCCGCACCTTGCGCCCGGCCTCGCCCCGGATGATCTCGACCCGCCCACCGGACTCCGCCAGGATCGCCTTGCCCTTGGGGATTCGGGCCTCGAAGAGCTCCTCCACCCGCGGCAGGCCCTGGGTGATGTCGAGCCCGGCCACTCCACCGGTGTGGAAGGTACGCATGGTGAGCTGGGTCCCCGGCTCCCCGATGGACTGGGCGGCGATCACCCCCACCGCCTCCCCGATCTCGACCAGGCGCCCAGTGGCCAGGTTGCGGCCGTAGCAATAGCGGCAGACCCCGCTCTTGGCGGCGCAGGTCAAAACGCTGCGCACCCGCACCCGGGCCACCCCCAGCTCGGCGATCTCACGGGCCAGGGTATCGGTGATCTCCTGCCCGGCGGCGAGCACCGTCTTGCCCTCGGGGGTGACCACCTCGGCGGCGGTGATCCGCCCCGCCAGCCGCTCCATGAATGGCTCCCCCTCGGCGCTGACGTCGGCCAGCCAGATGCCGCCGGTGGTGCCGCAGTCCTCTTCGCGGACGATCACGTCTTGGGCGACGTCGACCAGCCGCCTCGTCAGGTAGCCGGAGTCAGCGGTCCGCAGGGCCGTGTCTGCCAGACCCTTGCGGGCCCCGTGGGTGGAGATGAAGTACTCCAGCACCTCCAGGCCTTCGGAGAAGTTGGCCTTGATCGGCATGTCGATGATCCGCCCCGTGGGGTCGGCCATCAGGCCACGCATCCCGGCCAGCTGGCGGATCTGCTGGTAGGTGCCCCGGGCGCCGGACTGGGACATCATCAATACCGAGCTGAGCGGGTCGAAGTGGGCCATGGTGGCCTGGGTCACCGACTCGGTGGCCTGGGTCCAGATCTCCACAGTCTTGGCGTAGCGCTCATCCTCAGTGATCAGGCCGCGACGATGCTGCATCCCGACCTCATCGACCGCGGTGTCGGCGCCGGCGATGATGGCGGCCTTCTCCGGCGGGGTCTTGATGTCCATCGCGGAGAGGGTGACTCCGGACTTGGTGGCGTAGTCGAAGCCCAGCCGCTTGATGTCATTGACCATCGAGGCGGTCACCTGGTTGCCGTAGAGTCGGAAGCACTCCGCCACCAGGGCGCGCAACTCCTTGCGGTCGAAGACCTGGTTCTGGAAGACCATCGCCTGGCCCTCGGCGCCCTCGCGCACCTCCTGGGCCAGGGGGAGCACCTCGTTGAAGATGACCCGCCCCGGGGTGGTCACCAAGGAGACGGGAGCCTCCGGGTCCTCGCCGCCGGGGACCACCTCCACCACCTTGCGGGGTACCCGGACCTGGATCGGCTGGTGGGCCTCCAAGGACCCGGTGTCGTGGGCCAGCAGCACCTCCTCGGGGGAGCTGAAGCTGCGCAGCTGCTGGGGGTCCAGCCCATCCAGGGGCTGGCGCAGCATGGTCAGCCAGTAGGACCCCAGCACCATGTCCTGGGTGGGCGCCACCACCGGGTTGCCGTCGCTGGCCGAGAGGATGTTGTTGGAGGACATCATCAGGTTCTTGGCCTCGGCGATGGCCCCGCTGAAGAGGGGCACGTGGACCGCCATCTGGTCGCCGTCGAAGTCGGCGTTGAAGGCGGTGCACACCAGCGGGTGGATCTGGATCGCGGAGCCCTCCACCAGCACCGGCATGAAGGCCTGGATGCCCAGACGGTGCAGGGTGGGAGCGCGGTTGAGCAGTACGGGGTGATCCTGGATCACCTCGTCGAGCACGTCCCAGACCTCAGGGCGGGCGCGCTCCACCATGCGCTTGGCGCTCTTGATGTTCTGGGTGAACCCCTTCTCCACCAGCTCGCGCATCACGAACGGCTTGAAGAGCTCCAGGGCCATCCGCTTGGGCAGGCCGCACTGATTCAGCTTGAGCTCGGGACCGACCACGATCACCGAGCGGCCGCTGTAGTCCACCCGCTTGCCCAGCAGGTTCTGCCGGAAGCGCCCCTGCTTGCCCTTGAGCATGTCGCTGAGCGACTTCAGCTTGCGGTTGCCGGTGCCGGTGATCGCCCGCCCCCGGCGACCGTTGTCAATTAGGGCGTCGACCGCCTCCTGGAGCATCCGCTTCTCGTTTCGGACGATGATCTCGGGCGCCCCCAGCTCGAGCAGTCGCTTCAGCCGGTTGTTGCGGTTGATCACCCGGCGGTAGAGATCGTTGAGGTCAGACGTGGCGAAGCGGCCACCGTCCAGCTGCACCATCGGGCGCAGCTCGGGCGGGATGACCGGAAGCACCTCGAGGACCATCCAGGTGGGCGCCGTCTCGCTCACCCTGAAGGCTTCCACCACCCGCAGCCGCTTGATCGCCTTCTGCTTGCGCTGGCCGCTGGTGGCCAGCAGCTCCTCCCGCAGATGGGTGGCCTCGGCGGTCAGGTCCAGCCTCTCCAGCATCTCCTTGATCGCGGCCGCGCCCATGGCGGCGTGGAAGACGCTGGGGAACTTCTCGCTGCACTCGCGGTACTCGCTGTCGCTGAGCAGCTGGCGCACGGTGAGCGCCTCGAGCTTGGTCTTGGTCTCCTCCAGCTCGGCTCGCAGCGCGTCCAGCTCCGTGGCATCGGCGGATCCGCCCGCCTGCTGCAGCTGGGCCAGCTCGGCGTGGGCGGTGGCGATCTCGGCCCCGGCCCGCTCCCGGGCAGCGTTCAGAGCCGCGTCCGCCTCCTCTCCCAGTTGCTGCAAGCGGGCCTCGACCAGGTCGCGCAGCTGCCCCTGGTGCTCCTCGGTGAGCGGGGTCCCCTTCTTGGCCACCACCAGCTTCTCGGAGCCATCCTTGACCGCGAAGTCGGTGGGCGCCTTGCGCCCCACCGCCGCCTCGATCCGCTCCGCCAACTGCTCCGCGGCCTTCTCCAGCTCCTGGCGCCGCGCCTCGGCCGCCTGCTGCAGGGCCTCCAACTCCGCGGTGTTGGCGCTCTCCAGTTCGGAGATCCGCTGCTCCAGTTCCTGGATCTGCCCCTCCGCCTGCTCGCTGGCGGCCGCCCGAAGTTCCTTTACCCTCTCGCTGCGCTCGGGGTCGAGCGCCTCCAGCTCCCGCGTCCGCGCCTCCTCGTCAACCTGGGTCACGATGTAGTTGGCGAAGTAGAGCACCTTCTCCAGGTTGCGCGGGGACATGTCCAGGAGCAGTCCCAGGCGGCTGGGGATGCCCTTGAAGTACCAGACGTGGGAGACCGGGCTGGCCAGCCGGATGTGGCCCATGCGCTCCCGGCGGACCTTGCTACGGGTGACCTCGACCCCACACTTGTCGCAGATGATGCCCTTGTAGCGGTAGCGCTTGTACTTGCCGCAGTGGCACTCCCAGTCCTTGGTGGGGCCGAAGATCTTCTCGCAGAAGAGCCCGTCCCGCTCCGGGCGAAGGGTGCGGTAGTTGATGGTCTCGGGCTTGGTCACCTCGCCGTGGGACCAGGAGAGGATCATCTCCGGGCTGGCGAGGGAAAGCTTCAGGGCATCGAAATTCTCAAGCTTGAGCAATGCTTGTCCGCCTCCTGGCGACGTGGTTGGTGGAGGTCGAGCGGCGGGCCTGGCAGGGTGCCGCGGGATGAATCAGGCTGTGGGTCACGCCTATCTGCTGATGTCCTCGACGTCGTCGCGCTCGTCGCGCTCCAGATTGATTCCCAGGCCCAGGGGCATGTCGGGCATGTCATCCTCCGTGAACACGATCTGCTCCTCGTTCTCGGACATGATCTCGACCCCGAGGCCGAGTCCCTCCAGCTCCTTGACCAGGACCCGGAACGACTCCGGGATTCCCGCGTCGAGGGTGTTGTCACCCTTGACGATCGCCTCGTAGGCCTTGACCCGACCCACGATGTCGTCTGACTTGATGGTCAGGATCTCCTGGAGGATGTGGCTGGCCCCGTAGGCCTCGAGCGCCCACACCTCCATCTCCCCAAACCGCTGGCCCCCGAACTGGGCCTTGCCGCCCAGCGGCTGCTGGGTGACCAGGCTGTAGGGGCCGGTGCTGCGGGCGTGGATCTTGTCCTCGACCAGGTGGGCCAGCTTCATCATGTAGATGATCCCCACCGTCACCGGCTGGTCGAACGCCTCCCCGGAGCGGCCGTCGCGGAGCATCACCTTGCCGTCCCGGGGCAGCCTCGCCCGCTCCAGCTCGTTCTCGATCTGTGCCTCGGAGGCCCCGTCGAAGACCGGGGTGGCCACCTTGATCCCGAGCGCCCGGGCGGCCCATCCCAGGTGGGTCTCGAGCACCTGACCCAGGTTCATCCGGCTGGGTACCCCAAGCGGATTGAGGACGATCTCGACCGGGGTGCCGTCGGGCAGGAAGGGCAGGTCCTCGATGGGCAGGATCCGGGCGATCACCCCCTTGTTGCCGTGCCGCCCGGCCATCTTGTCGCCCTGGCTGATCTTGCGCTTCTGGGCCACGTAGATCCGGATCAGCTCGTTGACCCCGGCCGGGAGCTCATCCTTGTTGGAGCGGCTGAAGGTCTTGACGTCGACCACCACCCCGCGCTCGCCGTGGGGCACCCGCAGCGAGCTGTCCCGGACCTCCTTGGCCTTCTCCCCGAAGATCGCCCGCAGCAGCCGTTCCTCGGCGGACAGCTCGGACTCCCCCTTGGGGGTGGTCTTGCCGACCAGGATGTCGCCCGGAGCGACCTCGGCACCGACGTAGACGATGCCGCGCTCGTCGAGGTTCCGCAGGCTCTCCTCGCCGACATTGGGCAGTTCCCGGGTCACGTCCTCGGGGCCGAGCTTGGTCTCCCGGACCTCCACCTCGAACTCCTCGATGTGGATCGAGGTGTACTTGTCCTCGCGAACCACCGACTCGCTGATCAGGATGGCGTCCTCGTAGTTGTAGCCCTCCCAGGGCATGAAGGCGACCAGGACGTTCTGGCCGAGGGCCAGCTCGCCGTGATCGGTGGAGGGCCCGTCGGCAAGCACGGTGCCCGCCTCCACGTGGTCGCCCGGACTGATCACGATCCTCTGGCTGAGACAGGTCCCCTGGTTGCTGCGGACGAACTTGTGCACCCCGTACCAGATCTCGGGGCCCTTGCCGTCGGGCTTGAAGAGGATCCCGAGGCCGCTGTCCTGGCCGCTGCGCACCACCTCGACCTGGTCCTGGTTGATGTCACGAAGGGGGACGTTGAGCCCGAGCACCGTCCCCGCGGTCCGGGCCACGATGAGCTCGCCGCTGTCCTTGGCGGCAAAGACCTCCATCCCGGTGCCGACCACCGGGGAGTCGGTGCTAACCAGAGGCACCGCCTGGCGCTGCATGTTCGAACCCATCAGCGCCCGGTTGGCGTCGTCGTGCTCCAGAAAGGGGATCATCGCGGTCGCCACCGATACCGTCTGCTTGGGCGAGACATCGACCCAGTCCACCTCGGTCACCGGCACGTCCTTGAAGGTGTGCCTGGTCCGGGCCGGGGTGTGGGTGACGAGGAAGTCGCCGGACTCGGAGACCGGGGCGTTGGCCTGGGCCACCGTGTACTTGTCCTCCTCGTCGGCGGAGAGGAACTTGACCTCCTCGCTGACCCAGGGACGGATATCGACCTCGGTGACCTTGGCCTTCTCCAGCTGCTTGATGGCGGCCTCATCCAGAGTCGCTCCCGCCTTGAAGCCGGCCGCCGCCTGGGACAGCGCCCGTCCCCCCAAGAGCGCTTTGTCCTGGGCCAGTTCCATGCGCCGGTAGACCCTCCGGAAGGGGGTCTCGATGAAGCCGAAATCATTGACTCGAGCAAAGGTCGCCAGCGAGCCCATCAGCCCGATGTTGGGTCCCTCGGGAGTCTCGATAGGGCAGATCCTGCCGTAGTGACTCTGGTGCACGTCCCGGACCACCATCCCCGCCCGCTCCCTGGAGAGCCCTCCAGGCCCCAGCGCCGAGAGCCGGCGCTTGTGGGTCAGCTCGGAGAGGGGGTTGGTCTGGTCCATGAACTGGGAGAGCTGGCTGGACCCGAAGAACTCCTTGATCGCCGCCACCACCGGGCGCGCGTTGATCAGCGACGCCGCGGTCACGGTGGTGGCGTCGCAGATGGTCATCCGCTCTTTGATGATCCGCTCCATCCGCAGCAGGCCGGTGCGGAACTGGTTCTGGAGCAGCTCGCCCACCGCCCGCACCCGGCGGTTGCCGAGGTGGTCGATGTCATCCGGCTCACCCTCACCGTTGTTGAGCTGGATCAGCCGCCGCATGATGTTGATGAAGTCCTCGTGGGCCAGCACTCGGAGCTCGCGCTCCTCGGCCCGCCGCCTGGCGTCGGCCTCGGGAATCCCCAGGCGCTTGTCCAGCTTGAAGCGGCCCACCCGACCAAGGTCGAAGCGCCGAGGGTTGAAGAAGAGTGCCTGCAGCAGGTTGCGGGCGTTCTCCACCGTGGGCGGGTCGCCGGGGCGGATCTTGCGGTAGAGCTCGATCAGGGCCTCGTTGACATCATGGCTGGGGTCCTTCTCCAGGGTGGTGTCGATGTACTTGTGCTCGGGGTCGAGGTCGACGTCCTGGAAGAAGTGGCGGATGTCCTCGTCGCTGGGATAGCCCAGGGCCCGGATCAGGGTGGTGGCCTGGAACTTGCGCTTGCGGTCGATCTTGGCGGTGAGCACATCCTTGTTGGAAGTCTCGATCTCCAGCCAGGCCCCCCGGTTGGGGATGAACTTGACCGCGTAGAGGGGCCGCCCGGTGACCGGGTGCTCCGGGCCCGCGGTGAAGTAGACCCCGGGGGATCGCACCAGCTGGCTGACCACCACCCGCTCGGTGCCGTTGACCAAGAAGGTGCCCTGCTCGGTCATCATCGGGAAGTCGCCCAGGTAGACCTCCGACTCCTTGATCTCGCCGGCGTTCTCGCCGGTCTTGATGTGGAGCCGGGTCATGATCCGCAGCGGCGCGGCGAATGTCATGTCGCGGTTGCGGCACTCCTCCTGGTCGAACTTGGGCTCGCCGAAGCTGTAGTCGAGGAATCTCAGCTCGTAGTTCTTGCCGGTGTAGTCGGTGATCGGGTTGATCTCATCGAACAGCTCGCGCAGCCCGGCCTCCACAAACCAGCGGAAGGAGTTCAGCTGGGTCTCGATCAGGTTGCCCACCTCGAGCATCTCGGGAATGGTCCCGTAGCTGAGGCGCGCGGGCGCGGCAGGCAAGACAGCAGGAACTGAGGGCATGGGCTAAAGTTCTCCAGGCAAGCGCGGACGTACGGTGAACTTCACAGGTGGCGGAACGGAAATGTTACCACATGTGCGGATCGAGCCTGGGAGGCTGGGCCCGCCGCCGCCTCCTCTGCGGGGCGCTGGCGCGGCTACTTGATTTCGGCTGTGGCGCCAGCCTCCTGGATCTTCTTCTGGACCGCTTCCGCCTCGTCGCGGCTGACCCCTTCCTTGACCGCCTTGGGGGCGCCATCGACCAGGTCCTTGGCCTCCTTGAGTCCCAGCCCGGTAATCTCCCGGACCGCCTTTATCGCGGCTATCTTCTGATCACCGGCCGCGGTCAGGGTCACCGTGAACTCGGTCTGCTCCTCCTCGGCTGCCTCGCCCGCGGGCGCCGCCGCCGTGGCCACCGCCACCGGAGCCGCGGCGGTGATCCCGTAGGTCTCCTCGATCTTCTGCTTGGCGTTGACCAGGTCCAGGACCGTCCAGGAACCCAGCGCCTCCACGAAGTCGTCGACGCTCACCTTGGCCATCTCAATCTCTCCTCCACTACGAGTTGTTCCGGTTCAGCTGCCGCCGCTCAGGCGGCCACCCCAGCCGCGGCCTCCGCCTGCGCCTCGAGGAGGCCTACCAGGTTGCGCCCGGGCGCCTCCAGCAGCCCCAGCAGCTGGGAGACCGGCGCCTCCAGCAGCCCCAGGAGCTGAGCCATCAGCACGTCCCGCGAGGGCAGGTCGGCCAGCTGGCGCACCTCAGCGGGACCCAGGAGCTGACCCTCGGCGATCCCGCCCTTGACCATCTCGGGACGGCGGTTGGCGCGGGCGTAGTCGACCAGCAGCCGGGCGGGGGCGGAGATGTCCTCGTAGCTGATGGCGATCGCCACCGGTCCCGCCAGCTGCTCGGTGAGCTGGCTCACCCCAGCCTGCTCGCCGGCCCGCTTGGCCAGGGTGTTCTTCAGTACCAGGTAGTCCACCGCCGCCTCGCGCAGCGAGGCGCGGAGCTCCTCCATCTGGGCGACACTGAGCCCGCGATAGTCGCTGAGCACCGCACTGCGCATCCGGCCAAGCTTCTCGGTCAAGTCGGCCACTTGCCGCCGCTTGGCCTCGGGGATCGCCGCCGCCCCGTGCTGGGAGCTGTCGCTCATCCTGGTCTCACCTCCTCGCCTCAGAAGAGTCCTCTAAACAGGTGGGCGAGGGCACCGCGGACGGCGGCGCTCCGGCCGGTCACCTGCGCGGGGTGGGGGTTTGAGCAGTCGCTGCCCCCGCGGTCTTGGGCTCCGCCGATTCGTGCTGTTGCGAACCGAGAGGGAAGTATAGCCTCCGGCTCGGGCCTAGGAGGCGGTCAGCCGAGAGGCCTGGACGGGATCCAGCTTGACGCTGGGGCCCATCGATGGCGCCAGGTACGCAGCCTTGATGTAGGCACCCTTGGCCGCCGAGGGCTTGGCCTTCACGATCGCCTCCAGCATCGCCGAGAGGTTTTCCAAGAGCGCCTCCTCGTCGAAGCTGGTCTTGCCCACCGGGACGTGGACTATGCCATAGCGGTCGACCCGGAACTCCACCCGGCCCGCCTGGACGTCACGGATGGCCCGGGCGATGTCGAAGGTCACGGTGCCGGCCTTGGGATTGGGCATCAGTCCGCGCGGCCCCAGCACCTTGCCGAGGCGGCCCACCGAGCCCATGAGGTCGGGGGTAGCCAGGGCCACGTCGAAGTCGAGGAAACCCGCCTGCACCCGCTTCACCAGATCCTCGGCGCCGACAATCTCCACCCCTGCCTCTCTGGCCTCACGCTCCTTCTCACCCTGGGCGAAAACCACGATCCGCCGCACCTTGCCGGTGCCGTGCGGCAGCACCACGCTGCCCCGGACCATCTGGTCCGCGTGGCGGGGGTCCACCCCCAGCCGGGCGTGCAGCTCGACGGTGCCGGAAAAGGTGGAGGTGTTGACCTCTCGCACCAGCCGGACCCCCTGCCTGGGGTCGAAGAGCTCATGTCCCTCGAGGAGTTTCAGCGCCGCCGTGTACTTCTTGCCGTGACCTTGGGCCATCTCGGTCCTCCCGTGGTTCTGGCGGACGCGAGGGCGTCCTCCCACTGCTGCTTGGCGGTCTTAGCCAGCTACCTTCACTCCCATCGAGCGGGCGGTCCCCTCGACCATCTTGGCGACCGCCTCGAGCTCGGTGGCGTTGACATCGGGGAGCTTGGTCTTGGCGATGGCCCGGGCCTGCTCGCGGGTCAGCTCACCGGCCTCCTCCCGGGGGGGCTTGGAACTCCCCTTCTCGATCCCCAGCGCCTTCTTGATGAGGTCGGTGGTGGGGGGGGTCTTGGTGATGAAGGTGAAGCTGCGGTCCTCGAAGATCGTGATTTCGGCGGGGATCACCATCCCCTCCTGGGCCGAGGTCTGCTCGTTGTAGGCCCGGCAGAACTCCATGATGTTCACCTGATGCTGTCCTAGGGCCGGCCCGATCGGGTAGCCGGGAGTGGCCTTGCCGGCCTCGACGTTGAGCCGGAGTACCGCTTTGACCTTCTTCTTGCCCACCGTTCCCCCCTCCCCTAGCGCAGCCGCTCGACCTGAAGCAGGTCGAGCTCGACTGGGGTCTCGCGGCCGAACATGTTGACCATAACCTTGAGCTTGCCCTTGTCGGCGTTGATCTCGCCAACCTTGCCGTGGAAGTCGGTGAAGGGGCCGTCGACTACCCGCACCGAGTCGCCCACATTGAACTCCACCTGGACCTTGCTGCTGGGCTCCTTCTCGACCTGGTGCAGGATCCCGCGAACCTCAGACTCCTGGAGCGGCACCGGGCGGGTGCCCGAGCCGACGAAGCTGGTCACCCCGGGGGTGTTGCGGACCACGTACCAGGACTCGTCCGACATCACCATCTGGACCAGGATGTAACCCGGAAAGATCCGCTTGGCGACATGGCGGCGCTGACCATCCTTGATCTCGATGACATCCTCGGTGGGCACCATCACGTCGAAGATCTGGTCGTGCATGTCCATCGACTCCACTCGCTTGAGGAGGTTGGTCTTGACCTTCTCCTCGTGCCCGGAATAAGCATGGATCACGTACCAGCTGGCGGACTCGGTGGCCGGGGTCGTCTTCACTGCGCTCACTTGGGGGCTCCCAATCGAATCATTCTGCGGCCTAGGGGCTGGTGCTGGGCGAGGCGCTCGGAGTCGCCGTCGCCGAGGGTGTTGGGGTTGCCGCCGCGGTCGGGGTCGGGGTCGCCGCCGCGGTGGGGGCCGGGGTCGTCGTCCCGGTGCTCGGAGCGGTGGTGCTGTTCGAGGTGTAAAGCGGCTTCATCAGGGTGGTCAGGCCGAACCCCACCAGCCCCAGGAAGACCCCCAAGAGGACCACGGTGACGATCACCACCCCGGTCATCTGTCGCAGCTCCGGCCAGGTCGGCCAGACGGTCTTGCGGAGCTCGCTCCAGACCTCGCGAAGATAGCCGCCCTCGCTGGTCTCGGACCGTTCGCCGCTGGCGACGTTCGCCAAATCTTGCTCCTTTGCGCCTACCCGACACGACTGCAGGGGCGGCACGATTCGAACGCGCGACCTGCGGTTTTGGAGACCGCTGCTCTACCAGCTGAGCTACGCCCCTTTGAGTCCTGGTGGAACCCTCTACTTGGTCTCGCGATGAGCCGTGTGCTGGCGGCAGCGGCGGCAGTACTTGCGAAGCTCCACCCGATCCGGGTCGTTGCGCTTGTTCTTCTGGGTGGTGTAGTTGCGCTCCTGGCACTGGCTGCACTGCAGGGTGATGATGGTCGCGGGCAAGGTCAAAGTCTCCACAAGAAAAACGCCCGGCCGAGCCGAGCTGGGCTGAGTATAGCCTCCCCATCCGAGCCGGTCAAACCGAGCGCCGCCCGAGTGCAGACCGCGCCGAGCCTCCATCCGGCCGTGGGATCCCCAACCGCCAGAAGGTTTGCCAGCCCGGTCCCGCCGCGAACCCGGTTGGCTTCGACCCGCTCACCGGAACGATCCAGATGGTGGGGCCGGGGACGGTCCACCCTGTATTCCGGAGTCCCGATGCGGGAGAACCCCCAGATAGATACCCCACCCTCCCGGTCGCGTGAGCGCCAACCCCGACCAGCCCAACTGCCCGGGCGTCAGGCGCCACTGCCGTGGCAGCTGTGTTCCGCCGACCCGGCAAGCTCCGCGCCGCGGCGCGGCCGGGTTCCTAGACTCTGGCTTGTGCTTGGTCTCGTCGCTGACGCTCGCCGGCCCCTTCCCGCGGCGCCGCGGGCCCCTGGTTCGGGTCGCCACCTGGGCCTCATGGCGAGGGCACTCAGTTGAGTTCGGGGCCACGTCGCCCAGAGGATTGGCAGCGGCGCTCCGGGGCTCCCGCCGGGGCCAGACCCCAGACCGTCGCCGGCCGCCCGGGCGGGCGCGGCAGGGTGGCACGAATCCGGGCGCTGCTGGCGCCTTTGATTGGCGAGCCGGCATTCAGGGACTGCCTTAGGACCAACCGTGTCGCCCGCAGCCTGCCCTTCCCGCTGCTGGTAGGCCTGGCCG
>JBOHUH010000041.1:0-2332 GCA_050733915.1 Candidatus Dormibacteria bacterium
GGTCAACTCCTACAACCGCGATGGGGCGATGCGCTACTCCAATCCCCCCGACCCCACCTATGCTCCCAACTCCTACGGGGGACCGACGGCCGACCCCGCGGCCGCCGAGACCAGCTGGCGCGCCGAGGGCGGCGAGATCATCCGGGCCGCCTACACCAAGCGTCGCGACGACGATGACTTCACCCAGCCGGGGACCCTCTACCGCAAGGTCCTAGACCGGTCCGCCAAGGAGCGGCTGGTGGGCAACATCAGCGGGCACGCGGCGCAGGGCGTCGAGCCCCGGGTCCTGACCCGCGTGATCGAGTACTGGACCAAGGTGGACCCGGAGCTGGGAGCGCGAGTGGCTCAGACCCTCCAACTCGGCGACGGTAACCACCCGGCGGCGGGCTCGCTGGCGGGGTCGACGGTGACCTCCGGGCAGCGCTAGCCAGCGGCCTGTCACTTCGGGGCAGACCTCCGGCCCCTGGCGGGGCCGGGGGCCAAGCTCACCCCGGATCAGGCTCCCGGCCCCCCTAGAATCGCTCCCCGTGGGGAAAGTCCGGACGGTGGTGGTGCCGGCGGGCGGGTTGGGCACCCGATTCCTGCCCGCCACCAAGGCCCTGCCCAAGGAGATGGTCCCGGTGGGAGACCGGCCCTCGATCCAGTGGGGCATCGAGGAGGCGGTGGCCTCGGGGGTCGAGCGAGCGGTGATCATCACCGCCCCGGGCAAGGAGCTGCTCAAGGCCCACTTCGCCGCCGACCCGGAGCTGGCGGCGACCTTGGAGCAGCGCGGGGCCGGGGACCTGGCCCGCCGGGTGCGGGCGATCTCCCAACTCTGCCAGATGGAGTTCGTGGAACAGTCCGAGCCGCTGGGGCTGGGCCACGCGGTCTGGTGCGCCGCGCCCCATCTGGTCGGCGAGGAGGCGGTCGGGGTGATGCTCCCGGACGATCTCTTTGCCGGCAGCCCCCCCCTCTTGGGCCAGCTGATCGAGGTCTACCAGCGCCACGGGTGCACCGTGCTGGCGCTGCGCCGATGCCCCAAAGAGGAGATCTCCCGCTACGGGGTCGCCGCAGTGGAGGGGCAGGGCCCGGTGTTTAGGGTCCTCGACGTGGTCGAGAAGCCCGCCTCGGAGGAGGCCCCCAGCGACCTCGCCCTGATGGGCCGCTACGTGCTGACCCCCCCCGTGATCGCCGCCCTGGAGCACACCCCGGCCGGCGCCGGCGGGGAGGTCCAGCTGACCGATGCCATCCGGGAGCTGGCCCGCCAAGGCCAGGTGGTAGGGCTGGAGTTCAGCGGTCGGCTCCTCGACGTGGGCACCCTGGAGAGCTGGCTCGCCACCAATGCCGAGATCGTCTGGCGCGACCCCGAGCTAGGCCCGATGCTGCGCCGGCGGATCCAGGAGCTGGAGCTGGACCAGCCCTAGGGGACTGCAGGGGGCGCCTCGGGGGCGTCGCCTGGGCGGGCTGGGGGCCCCGCGGCGAGCCCCCGAAGAAGCGCTGGAAAGCGCGTTATACTGCCGTCCCAGATGGCAATCGGTGCGCAACAACCAGTCCTCACCGTCAGTAGATCTCAGGTAGTGCAATGGCTATGCAACGCCCGCGGCGCAGTGATGACCTTCTGCGCTACCGCAGCCAGGAGGGAGACTTCGAGGTAGAGGTTTCACACACCCTCAACAAGTGGTGCGTGTCGGTGCTGCGGCTGGCGGACTCCAGCATCGTGGCCCAGGACTTCTACCCAGAGCGCTGGAAGGCGATGGCGCGCGCCCAGGACTTCCTGCGGATCCTCAACATGCGTAACCGGCCCGGGGCCGAAGACGAGCACCCGGACGACCGGGACCGCCCGGCGCCTACCTCCGCGGTCGGGCCGGGTCTGGGTCGCTGACGTCGCCGCCCGAGGGCTGGGGCGGCGCCGTCCCCATCCCCGCGGGCCACGGGGTGGCTGATCCCCACGCCCACAGCACCGCCAGCGACGGCATGGTCCGCCCCCACCGGCTGGTCGCAGCCGCGGCGGCCGCCGGTCTCAGCGTGGTGGCCATCACCGACCACGACACCTTCGCCGGCTGCGCCGAGGCCCAGGAGGCGGGAGCGGAGTTCGGCATCGGGGTGGTGGCGGGGGAGGAGGTGACCACGGCGGCTCCCGCCAACGTCCACGTCCTGGGGCTGTTTCTGGAAAAGGGGGTGCGGATGGGGATGTCGGTCAAGGACACCATCCAAGCGATCCACGACCGGGGCGGGCTGGCGGTGCTGGCCCACCCGTTCATGCCCACCTACTTCGCCTCGATCACCCCGGGGGCCCTGAGCCGGCTGATCGTGGAGCTGCCGGTGGACGGCATCGAGCTGCGCCACACCTGCC
>JBOHUH010000042.1:0-3629 GCA_050733915.1 Candidatus Dormibacteria bacterium
CACGACACGCTAGGCCGCCTTTGGCGGCCACGGTCGGTTCACTCACGATGAGGACCAGAGGTCCCCCCGGGCCGTCAGGAAGCGCGCTGGCCCCGAGTTCCGCGCCAAATGGCCCGACCCGCCAACCGGGTCCCCCACCCGCGCGCGGGTCTGTCAGGCAGATCCGCACCCGGGTCCCCGGTGAGCCATCCACGAGCCAGACGACGGCGCTGCTGTCAGCGCAATCATCCAGTACGGCGCACTGCATACGCAGCGACCCTGGCGCTGACCACGCGATGACACGTGCATTTCGGAGCCACCTTGGCGAGTTCTGCTCGATGCCAGTTGGGGCAACTTCAACTGACCCACCTCGAGTGCTGTCGAGCACAGCGGCCAACCCGAGCGGGCTGTCGAACGCGGGTAGGCAGCAGAAGTCGCAGCCGCCGCCGGGATTGATGAGAGCGGCAGACCTGCCGTCCGCGAGGCAGAAGTACTGCTCGAGAGGCCAAGTGGGGGCGCCGCCCCTCTCCGCTGAGTGTTCCTGCTTCGGGGTGGACGTCACCGAGGCAAGGCTAGTCCCCTCGGACCCACCCAGTCAGGAGGGCTCCGCCTGGAGCTCAGCCCCGAGCTTCGCGACGCTTGTCGCCCAATTCAGATTCGACGCGTAGTAATGATTCATGCCCAGTAGAGTTGGCCCGGCGGACGTGTAGTAGGCTCCTCCCGGGGTCAGGTATTGCTGATGGATGAACGAGGAGACGTACGCAATGCACGCCCCATCGCTGGAGAACGTCTCCGCATCGCCGTAGGGATTCGAGTCGTCTGCTCCGAATCCGAAAAGGTTGTGCTTGTTGAGGTAAATCGAAGACGTCCCCCAGCCGGTCTCCAGGACGGCTTCGGCAACCAAGTAGATCGCGCTGACGTGGTTGGTCTGCTCTGCCTGAAGGAAGTAGCTGGCGTCATTGACCAGGGGGGACGGGACGACGTTTAGGAACTCTTGGATCTGCTGCTCGGTGATCCCACTTGGCAGCGTCAGGTTGGTGGTGACTGAGAACGCGCCCCCGGTCCCAGTCGGGGGCGGGGAGCTCGGAGTCGGAGGGACCGTCGTGGGGCTGGGAGTGACCTGAACCGTCGGGGTCGGGGTGGGTGTGGACCCTGGCGTCGCGGCGCTGCCCCGGCTTGGCGGTGACTGAGCGGAACCGCTAGCTTGCTCAGTCGCCTGCAGCTGGGCCTCCGTGGCCTGGAACTCCGCAACTACCTCCTCGGCCTGGAGTCGAGTCTCGTCCACCTCCTCCTGCCGCTGCTCATCTTTGAGAGCCGACTCGTTGGCCAGCTCGTCCTTGACCTCCTGAGCCAGCTTCAGCAGGAGCTGTCGCTGTGACTTTGTCATCTGATCGAGCTCTATCTGCGTGTCCAATGCGGAGTTGAAGTCGGGGCTGGCCAGAACCGATAGCAGTCCGTTGGGGGCGCGGGTGTACTCGTCAGACACCACCAGCGCGAGTTGTCCTCTTTCCTTGCCGATTTCTACCTTCTCGGCGGCGATCGCCTCGCGCGCCGTCTGCACCTGGGCGGCGAGAACGATCAACTCTGCCTTGGCTTTGGCGACCAGGATCCCGAGCGAGGCGGGGGATCCCTTGGAGGAGCCCGAACTGGCGGTCACCTCGGGTGCGCTGGTGGCCGCGATCAAGGCCAGCGCGCCCACGCCGGCGATGACCGCGGCCAATACGGTGTGCCCCCAGTTCCTGGCACCGTCCACGCGGAGCAATTCTTGGGTCGGAACGCGAGATCTGAGCTCCACGTCGCAGCCCCGATATCGGGCTGTAACCGGAAGTGCAGCCCGAGTTCCCGACTCCGCCTAGACTCGGTGTTGTGGATGCTGCCGGGCGGGCGACCCTGGTGCTGGCCGAGGACGAGCCGATGATCGGTCGGATCCTGGAATTCAAGCTCAAGATGGAAGGGCACGAGCTGCTGTGGGTACGCACCGCTTACGAGGCGGAGTCGCTGGTGAAGCAGGGCCAGGTCGACCTTCTGCTCGCGGACGTGACGCTGGAAGAGGACGGACGGGAACTGTGCCAGCGGCTGATCAACTCCGGTCTCGAGCCGCCGGCGGGGATCGTCCTGATGCCGGAGCAGCGCGATCCCGAAGGCAGGGAGCGGGCCCTGGCAGCGGGCGCACGCGAGGTCATCCTCAAACCCTTCAAGCCCACCGTGGTCGCCGCCACGATCCGACGCTTGCTGGACCAGCCTCGGGAGAGCGGGACCCCCTCCACTGGTGGGGAACACGAACCGACGCCGGCGACCTGACCTGGAGCGGCTGTCTGGAGCGCTTGAGGACCGATCCCGCGCTCGTATGGTGGGTGCCATGACCAGCCGGGTGACCGAGATCATCGTCGACAGCCACGATCCCCTGCGCCAGGCGCGTTGGTGGGCTGAGGTGCTCGGTTACCGAGTGGGTCCCCGCCACCAGGCCGGCTGGGTTCCGATCCTCCCATGGGCCACCGAAGCAGACCGGCCCGAGGACGACGCCTACGTCGGGGCAGCGCAGGTGCCCAGCATCGTCTTCGTTCCGGTGCCGGAGGCCAAGTCGCTGAAGAACCGAGTCCATCTCGACGTCTGGCCGATCGACTGCAGCCGCGACGAAGAGGTCCAGCGGTTGATCGCGAGGGGCGCTCGGACCATCGACCTAGGCCAGGGCGAGGTGCCCTGGGTGCCGATGGCCGACCCCGAGGGCAACGAGTTCTGCGTGCTCGGCTAGGTTCCCAGCCCGGCGCCGGGGGTCTCCCCAATTTGTCGCAGCAGCTCGAACCGGTAGATCCCCGTGTCGTGGCCGTCTCCCCAGCTCACCTTCAGCCCGTAGTTTCCCACCAGCTCGATGTCGGCCAGGTCGTCCTCCCCCGGATGCAGCTCGGGGTCGAGCTCGAACCGACCCGGCCGTCCCAGCTCCCCGCGGCAGAGAGCGCACGGGCAGGAGCGCCTCAGGCCTGTGAAGGGAATGGACTGGCCCACCCCGTCTAACCACTCCACCGTCAGCGCCCGCCGCTCCTCGTCATAGGCGAAGCGGCGGGGCGTGACGGGGTCAGCCTCGTCGGCGTCCCGGGAGCTGCTGGGCACGGGTTCCATTCTGGGGCCGGGCTCCTCATCCCTAAGCGCTCCCGTACGCCGCCGAAGGGGTGCGAGCGCATCGCCTCCTCCCTGCCCAGACCGTATGCTGGCCCGCGATGCCTGCTCGCGAGAGAACCGTCGAGCCCCAGGACCTCGACGCCGACCCCGGCACCCCGATTGACCGCAACCTGGCCCTAGAGCTGGTCCGGGTCACCGAGGGGGCCGCCATGGCGGCGGCCCGGCTGATGGGACGGGACGACAAGATCGCTGCCGACCGGGCAGCGGTGGAGTCAATGCGTCGCAGCCTCTCCCACGTGGACATGGCGGGCGTGGTCAAGATCGGGGAGGGGGAGAAGGACAAGGCCCCGATGCTCTACATCGGAGAGCAGATCGGCAATGGCAGCCCCCCTCTGGTCGACGTGGCGGTGGATCCGATCGACGGAACCCGGCTGGTGGCCCGGGGTCTTCCCGGGGGGATCGCCACCGTGGCGCTCTCCGGGCGAGACACCCTGCTCCAGACCCACTGTGCCTACATGGAAAAGCTGGTGGTG
>JBOHUH010000043.1:0-5648 GCA_050733915.1 Candidatus Dormibacteria bacterium
GGGTGCCCGGCTTCAGCCGGGTCTATGTGCCCAGGGGCCCGGCCTGTGGCCCCGACGACTTCGCGGCCGTCGAAGCGGTGACCACGGCCCTGCTGGGACTTGGCCGGCGGCTCCGGGCACTGGCCCTCGAGGTGGAGGTGCCGTGGCGGCGGGAAGCCCTGCCACCCGCCCATCCCTGGCTCGGCTGGTCGCCGGCTCTCGGGCGCCAGCCGCTGGCGACGGCGGTGGTGGATCTTAGTCCTCCGCCCGAGGCGATCCTCGCCAGCTTTCATGCCAAGGCCCGCTACAACGTGCGCCTGGCGGAGCGCAAGGGAGTGGAGATCGTGGAGGAGGCGGGCCTGGCCGAGCTGGTCCGTTGCATCGGCGCCACCGAGGCGCGGCAGGGGATTCACCTCCCCAGTGCCCGCCACCTGGCTACGGTTCAAGAGCAACTCGGAGACGCGGCCCGCATCCTGGCCGCCCTGGTGGAGGGCGAGGTGGTGGCGGCCATCCTCACCGCCCGATTCGCCGGGGTGGCGACCTATCTCTACGGGGGCGCCACCGGTCGGCATCGGGAGCGGATGCCCAACCAGCTGCTGCAGTGGCGGGCCATGCTCCGGGCCCGGGCCGAGGGCTGCCACCACTACGATCTGTGGGGGGTGCCAGAGAATGACGATGCCAGCCATCCCTGGCGCGGGCTGGCCCAGTTCAAGCGAGGCTTCGGGGGTGAGGAGGTCCGCTACGCCGGCGCCCGGCTGCGGCAGCTGCGCCCGGCCGGGAGCGCCATCCTGGCGGCGGGGGATGCGGTGCGGCGCAAGGTGAGGAGTCGGGGCAGGAGATGAGCCGGGAAGGCGAGGTCGAGGGCAGGGAGCTGGACCAGGGGTACTTCCCCACCTACGAGGAGCTGGCCGCCGACCTACTGGACAGCCTGGAGCGAGTCTCACTGGTGGTCCACGACGTCGGGCATGAGCTGGAGCCGAGCAGCGGGGAGCGCACCTTCCACGCCACGGTGCGGCTCCCGGTCAGCGAGTCGCCACATCGCTACGCCGCCACCCTGCACTTCCACTGGGATGCCCTGCTCACCTATGTGGGCACCTACGGCCCCGGCAGCGACTGCGAGCTCTACCACGACGAAGGCGTCGAGTGTGGTCACCGTCAGCGCCCACCCCGCCCCTTTGTGGAGCTGGTCGTCGAGTTCGATCTCGGCGACGGGGGCTACCAGCTTCGCGAGCTGGGCGAGATCCAGGGTTGGGTCAGCACCGTCGAGGGGCTGCTCGCGCGGGCGGTGCCCGATCAGGAGGGTCGGACGGTAAGGGTGGGGCTGGCGGTCCGCGACCGCACCATCTGGGTGGAGCGTTTCTGGGCCCAGCAGGCCTGGAACATCGACCTCAGCCAGGCACCTGATCTCGGCTCCGCCTGCCAGGTGATCGCGCGCACTCTGAAGGCGACCCCGGCCCTGGCCGACCGCTTGCCCCTCTAGGCCGAGACGGCCCGACCTCGGTCGATCCACGACCAGCTGCCGTGGAGACCCCCCCGCGCCAGCTCGGAGATCGTTCGGAGCTCCCCGGGATGAGTCCACTCCGGCACCAGCAGTGCCGCCCCTCGTAGCAGGTAGGGCCGCCGCAGCAGGCCCGGGTGAGGCACGCTCAGCTCGGCGCTGTCCCAGGACTCTCCCTCGATGAGAATCACGTCCACGTCCAGGGTGCGCGGACCGTGGGCGACCTCCCGGTGGCGCTGCGCCCGCAGCTCCAGGGCCCGGGCCAACTCCAGCCAGCCCAGTCCGGAGCGGGCCCCTTCGACCAGGAGCAACTGGTTGAGAAAGTCAGGCTGGGGTGGGCTCCCGATCGCCCTGGTATTCCAGCGCGGAGTCGTCGCCAGGATGGTGGCCCCCTGCTCCGCCAGCACCTCTGCCCCCAGGTCCAGCCATGCCCCCCGAGGCGGCAGGTTGCCGCCCAGGGCCAGAAGCGCCCGGCCCACCGGCGGCCCCCCCATCTCAGCCAGCAGGGGCGCGACGGGCCAGCAGGTCGATCACCCGGGCGATGTCGCGGATCTCGCCGACATCGTGCACCCTGACGATGTCGGCGCCGTTGCCGATCGCCCAGGCTACGGTGGCCGCAGTGCCCAGCAGCCGGCCCTCCACGGGGCGCCGGTCGAGGGCCCAGCCGATCAGGGATTTGCGGGAGGTGCCGACCAGAACCGCGCAGCCCAGGGTCCGCAGCTCGACCAGTCGGCGCAGCACCTCGAAGTTCTGGGCGGGGATCTTGCCGAAGCCGATGCCCGGGTCGATGATCACCTGGCTCGCCACCACGCCAGCGGCCTCGGCCACCCGGATCGACTCGCGCAGCCCCAGCTGGACTTCGCCAACGAGGTCGCGGTACTCGGTCCCGCGATGGTTGTGCATGCAGATCACCGGTGCGCCCGACGCCGCCACCACCTCGGCCATCGCCGGGTCACCCCGAAGCCCCCAGATGTCGTTCACTCCGACGGCCCCGGCGGCCAGAGCGGCGGCCGCCACCTCCGCCTTGCTGGTGTCCACGAAGAGCGGCACGGCAAGTTCTGCGGCGATCGCCCGGAGGGCCGGGACCACTCGGGAGATCTCCTCCTCTGCGTCGATTCGGTGGTGGCCCGGCCGACTGCTCTCGCCACCCACGTCGAGAGCGTCCGCCCCGGCCGCGACCAATGCCCGAGCACGATGCAGTGCTGCCTCTTTGGTGCTGCCCACCCCATCTCCGCTGAAGGAGTCTGGGGTGACGTTGACGATGCCCAGGACGTAGGTGCGCTCCCCGAAGCGCCAGCTGGCTCGCCCCAGCCGGAGCTCGGGGGCGGGACGGCTGAGGTGGCCGAGGGTCTTCCCCAGCGCCCGCGCTGCGGGCGAGTCGCCGCCTTCCGAAGTCACCTTGGCGATCGCCTGAAGCAGCCGACCCAACTCACCCCTGAGCGAGAGCGAGCCGTCCTCCAAGGGTTCCACCCGCGCCGCTCCATGCCGGCGCAAGGCGCCGGCCAGCTCGACGGAGTCCGGCGTCCGCGCCAGCTGCAAAGCGATCGTGCTGCTGGGACCCAGGCCAGCGAGGGAGGGGTAGGGAGGGCTGAGGCGGGCCACTTCGGAGGCGCTGGCGACGCTCATCCCTCTCAGTTTGCGGCAGGCCGTCGCGGCCGCGGTGAGCTCGCCTAGAATCACCCCTGGAATGGCAGTGGGCGAGCGGGGGCCCGGGCTAAACGTTGCCATCGTGGGACACAGCCACGACGGCAAGACCACCTTGGCGGAGGCGGTGCTCTTCGCCGCCGGGGCGTCGCCGCGACTGGGCTCCACCGATCAGGCCACCAGCCTTCTCGACTACGAGCCCGAGGAGCAGCGCCGCCACATCTCCGTGCAATTGGCGGTCGCCTACTGCAGCTGGAAGGGCTCAGGGCTGACCCTGCTTGACACCCCAGGGTTCCAGGACTTCGAGGGCGAGGTCCTGGAGGCTCTCTCGGTGGCGGACGCGGCGGTGCTGGCGGTGGGTGCCACCAGCGGCGGCGCGCTCCCGGTGGGGGCGGAGAGCACGTGGGATCTCCTGACCGAACGCCAGCTGCCTCGGCTGATCGTCCTCACCAAGCTGGACAAGGAGCACGCCGACTTCGCCGCAACCTACGCCGGGCTGCAGGGAAGCTTCAGCCCGAGGCCGATCGCCCTGCAGCTTCCCATCGGGGCGGAGCACTCCTTCAGAGGGGCGGTGGACCTCGTCTCGGGCCGAGCCCTGCTCTTCGACGAGAAGGGCGGCTACCGCGAGGAGGAGTGCCCGGAGGACCTGGCTGCCGAGGTTGCCCACCGCCGCCAGGAGCTGGTGGAGTCGGTCGCCGAGACTGACGACAAGCTCCTGGAGCGCTACCTGGACGGCCAGGAGCCCAGCCCCGAGGAGTTGCGCGGGGCGCTCCAGGCCGCCACCACCCAAGGCAAGCTGGTCCCCTTGCTGGTGACCGCGGCAGCGCGGGGCTTCGGGGCCCGGCCGCTGCTGGACGCTTTGTCCGGGTGCCTGGGCCGAGCTACCCCACTCCTAGATGGAGACGGCCCGCCCACCCTCTTCTTCTTCAAGACGGTGGCCGATCCCTTCGGCAAGATCTCCTACTACCGGGTCCTGAGCGGGCAGCTCAAGGGTGACGTCCACCTCTTCAACCCCCGCACCGGGGCCGAGGAGCGTATCGCCCGGCCCCAGCGCCCCAAGGGCAAGACCCTGGAGCCGGTCGAGCAGCTCGGGGCGGGGGAGATCGGCGCTGCCACCAAGTTGCTTCACGTGACCACCGGCGACACCCTGGGTCCCAAGGGCACGCCTGCGGCTCCGGCCGCGGAGTTCCCGCCCACCTCCTACACCATGGCGATCCGTCCCAAGGCCAAGGGCGACGAGGAGAAGATCCACGCTGGGCTCAACCACATCCTCGAGGAGGACCCCACCCTGCGGATCGAGCGGGAGCCGGGCACACACGAGACTCTCCTGCACGGCCTTGGTGACGTGCACCTTGAGGTGACCCTGGAGAAGCTGCGCCGCAAGTACCAGGTGGAGGCGGTGCTGGGCATCCCCCAGATCCCCTACCGGGAGGCGGTCCGGGGTGCCGCCAGGCAGCAACACAAGTACAAGAAGCAGTCGGGTGGGGCCGGTCTCTACGGTGACTGCACCCTGGAGATCGAGCCGCTGCCCCGCGGAGAGGGCTTCGTATGGGAGGACAAGATCTTCGGTGGGGCCATCCCCCAGCCGTTCCGGCTCTCGGTCGAGAAGGGGGTCCGCCAGACCCTGGAGCAGGGTCCCCTGGCCGGCTACCCGATCGCGGACGTCAAGGTCCGGCTGGTCGACGGGTCCACCCACCCCGTGGACGGCAAGGACATCGCCTTCCAGCTGGCCGGGGCGATGGCCATGCGGGAGGCGGTCGAGAAGGCCGGAGCCCACCTCCTGGAGCCGGTGATGGAGGTGGCGGTGATCGTCCCCGCCGCCCACATGGGCGACGTGATCGGCCACCTCAACGCCCGAAGGGGTCACATCGAGGGGATGTCGCCGGTGGGCGCCGACCTGGAGCAGGTGACGGCCCGGGTGCCCCTCGCCGAGATGTACCAGTTTCCCATCGAGCTCCGAGCGGCAACCCAGGGGCGGGGCCGCTACACCATGAGCTTCGACCACTACGACGAGGTGCCGCCCCAGGTGGCCGGGCCGATCATCGCCGCCCGCCAGCAACAGGCGCACAGCCGGGAGTCGGCTGGGGCCTGACCAACGCGACCCCACCTGAGCTATAATTGCACATGCAACGACTCCCTCCCGGGGGGTCGCGTATCACCCGGAGGCTCACATGCCCGCGATCACGGTGGACAATCCCCTCGCCCTGCCTCGGATTCCCCAGCTCGAACTAGCGCTGACCCGCAACCGCCCGGTGGCCTCGATCACGGCGGCGCCCAGTGCCCTCGAGGGGGACGGTTTCCCGGTGCGCCGCGCCTTCGCGGGCGTGGCCAAGTCGGAGCTGGACCCCTTTGTGCACATGGATCAGATGGGCGAGGTCGACTACGCGCCCGGCGAGCCCAAGGGCACGCCCTGGCATCCCCACCGGGGCTTCGAGACGGTTACCTACATGATCGACGGCACCTTCCAGCACCAGGATTCCAATGGCGGAGGCGGTCTGATCAGCAACGGGGACACCCAGTGGATGAC
>JBOHUH010000044.1:0-6143 GCA_050733915.1 Candidatus Dormibacteria bacterium
AGATCGAACGCAGCGGATTCTTGTCCTCCCCGTCTGGGCCCCCGGCGCGACCCGCGATCTTCACCAAGGCCACCACCTCGGTGATCGGGCCGCAGGAGGGGATCCCAGACCACGCCGATGTCACCAGTGCGGTCGATTACGAGGCCGAGCTGGCGGTCGTGTTAGGCCAGGGTGGCAGCCGGATCCCTCCGGAGGAAGCGTGGGAGCACGTCTTCGGCTACACCATCCTCAACGACGTGACCGCGCGAGACCTGCAGCGCGACCACCAGCAGTGGTTCATCGGCAAGTCCTTGGACGGCTTCTGCCCCATGGGGCCTTATGTCGCCACCAAGGACGAGATCGACGGTGCCAGCGCCGAGGTGCGCTGCTGGGTCAACGGCGAGCTCCGCCAGAGCGGCAACACCAGGGAGCTGCTCGTCGACATCCCGCACCTGATCTCCACCATCTCCAGCGGGATCATGCTGCTACCGGGTGACGTGATCGCAACCGGCACCCCGGAGGGGGTGGGGGCTGGGTTCAAACCTCCCCGCTTCCTTAAGGTGGGAGACGAGGTGACGGTCGAAGTGACCGGGCTCGGGCGCCTCACCAACCAGGTCGTGGCGGGATGACCCTTCAGCGCCGACCGTCGGACTCCCGGCCCGAGCCGGAACCTGAATTGAGACTGAGCGCGCAGTGCCATCCCCACCACTGCATCCAAGCCACCGCGTGGGGCCCCGGCAGTCGTCGGCTGATCTAGGAGGGTAAGGAGTGAAGGCGCGCAAGGTCATGTTATGGGCGGCGCTGGCGTCCCTGTCAGGGCTGTTGGCAGCCTGCGGAGGTAGCACACTCACCAACGCGAGCAAGGGGCCTCTGACGATCGGTGGGGTGATCGCGATCACAGGCAGCGTGGACTTCGAGGGCGGCAACCTGTTCCAGGGCGTCTACCCCGCTGTGCACGAGATTAACAAGGCTGGCGGGGTGCTGGGCCACAAGCTGGTGCTGAAGGGGGTGGACACCAAGGGAGACCCCGCTGACGCCCTCCCCGCGGTCCAGCAGATGCTCGCCACCACCAGCAATCTGGTGGCGGTTACCGGGATCGGCACCAGCACCGCCCCCACCCTGGTGCCGGTGCTCAACCGGGCCAAGATCCCGATGACCGTCGTGGCTGGCGAGTCCACCTACGATCACAGCAACTTCAAGTACCTGTGGCGCCTCTTCCCGCCGGACTCCGCCAACGGCACCGCCATGGCGCTCTGGGCGAAGCGCAAGGGCTACACCCGGGTAGCGGACGTGTTCGGCTCCGACCCCGGCTCCCAGGGTGACCTTCCGGGGGTGGCCCAGAGCCTCAAGGCGCTGAAGATCCCGGTGGTGGCCAACATCACCCTCACGCCAGACCAGAGTTCGTACCAGTCCCAAGTGAACCAGCTGATCGCCGCCCGCCCGCAGGTCATCATGACCGAGTCCGACAGCGGCACCGCGGGCACCTTCTTTGGCGAGCTGAAGTCGCTGGGTGGGTTGGTGCCGATCGTCGGCACCCAGGCCACCGACACCCCGCCTTGGATCACCGCAGTGCAGTCGGCCTTGGGGCAGACCAGCTTCCAGAAGTACTTCACCGGCGTGATCTCGGCACCTTCGAAGGTCACCCCGGCGGTGACCGAGTTCAACCACATGGTCAAGGCCGACGTCTCCCAGCTGGGGGTCTCGGCCAAGGCGGCCCAGAACAACCCCTTCGCGGTCGTCTACTACGACGGTACGATCGCCCTGGCACTCTCCATGGTGGCCGCACACAGCACCAAGCCCTCGGTCTACAACCGCTACATGTCGAAGGTCTGCAACCCCGGGTCGGGCAAGAAGGTGGTCTACACCTTTGCCCAAGGGGTCAAGGCGCTCAAACAGGGCAAGCAGATCCAGTACATCGGGGCCACGGGCCTGATCGACTTCAACAAGTACCACAACTCATTTGGCAACCAGGAGGCCGTCAGCCTCACCGCCTCCGGGAGTTCCAAGCTGCTCGGGGCCATCACGGTGAAGGCGATCGAGGAGGTACCCGTCAAGGGAGTCGCCTGACTTGGGGCAGTTCATCGCATCGGTCGCTGACGGGATCGTGCTGGCAGCGATCCTGTCGGTGGCCGCGATGGGCTTCTCCCTCCAATTCAGTCTGACCAATGTCCTGAACCTCAGTTTCGGGTCGGTGATGACGGTGGGGGCGTTCGCCGCCTACCTCATCAGCGTCGCCCACGTGACCCCGTGGCTGGGGCTGCTCCTCGGCGGCGTCGCCGGGGGGATCACGACCCTCGTGCTGGGTCGCGGCGTCCTGCGCCTCTACGCCAGGCGCCGTACCCGGCTCTTCGAGATGATGATGGTGACCCTGGGACTATCCCTGGTCATCGACTACGGGATCCAGGCCATCTCCAAGAACGCCATCTTCGGATACACGGTCTTCCCGGGGCAGGCGCTCAGCGTGGGGCCGGTCCAGGTCACCCCGGTGCAGGTGGGGATCGTGATCCTGGCCATAGTGGTCCTGCTTCTGGTCTCGGCCGCCCTCCACTTCACCAAGATGGGCAAGGCCCTGCGCGCCACGGCGGTCGAGCCCAGCCTCGCCCGATCCTGCGGAATCCCCACCGGGAGGGTGGTTCTGGTCACCTGGCTCGGCAGCGGGTTCCTGTGCGGGCTGGCCGGGGTCGTCTACATCATCAGCACCCAGAGCGTCAGCTACGGTACCGGGGAGCTGTTCCTGCCGCTCGTCATCGCGGCCGCGATCCTGGGACGGGTCGGCTCGATGTGGGGCGCGGCGGGCGCCTCTCTGATCATGGGCGTCGTCACCGAGGTGGTGGCGGGCCTGGGACAGGGGGGCTACAGCACCGTGGCCGGGTTCGCGATCCTGATCCTGGTACTCCTCTTACGCCCGGGAGCGGTCTTTGGTGGGTCCGAGGACCGGCAGCTGGTGCTATGAGAGGCGCCAATCTTGGGTTCCTCGGCGGCGCGGAGGCAAGGGCTCACACCCCAGGGCCTGGAGGTAGAGCATGAGCGCCTGGTCCTTCTACATCGCCACCCTGGTCATCTACTTCGCTGTGGACGCACTCTCGGCGATCTCGCTCAACCTGCAGTTTGGCTACGCCGGGGTAGTGAACTTCGGGTACATCGTTTTCCAGGCCGCCGGGGCCTACGCCGCTGCGGTGGTGGTGCTGGGTCCCAGCGGCGGGGCGGGATCGTTCCAGCAGTACGTCTTCGGCGCCCACCTGGGGTTCCCGCTCGACCTGCTGGTGGCCGCCGCCGCCGGGGCGGTGCTCTCGCTGCTGGTGGGGCTGTTCAGCCTGCGGCGCATGCGCCGGGACTACCAGGCGGTGCTGCTGCTGATCGTCTCCCTGATCGCCCTCCAGGTGGTGTCGGCGGACGTCCCCCTGTTCAACGGCGCCAACGGCCTCACCGGGGCTGGCTGGCCCCTGGGCCACCTCTTCGGACTCACCGCCACCGCCCAGCCGTGGATCTACGCCGCTTGGGCGATCGCCCTAACCGTGTTGGTCTTTGTGGGGGTGGGCTGGCTCTCACGCTCCCCCTGGGGCCGGTCCCTTCGGGCCATCCGCGACCACGAGGGCGCCGCCTCGGCGATGGGGCTGAACCTCACGTCGCTCCGGCTCCAGGTGTTCGTGATTGGGGGTGCGATCGCCGGGCTCAGCGGGGGGCTCCTGGTGGAGTACATCGGGGCGTGGTCGCCTGGGGCCTGGGGCTACGCCGAGACCTTCGTCATCTTCACGGCCATCTTCGTCGGCGGGGTGGGCAACTACCGGGGGGTGCTGCTGGGCACCCTACTGGTGCCGATCATCTTCCTCCAGATCCCGCAGTTCCTTCCGGCGATCGGGTACCCCGGCCTGATCGACTCGCTGCAGTGGGTGGCGATCGGGCTCGCCTTTATGCTCTGCCTTTTGTTCCGGCCCCGGGGGATCATCCCGGAGCGCCGCCGCCGGGCAGAGCGCCTGCCGACCGCGATCGAGTCGGCGCCGAACCGGGAGGGGGCGTAGCCGATGACGGTGCGAGCCCAGGAGTTCTTCGCCCACCCCCCCTCGCTCGCCGGCGGTGCCCCCATCCTCCGGGTGCAGGACGTGTCAGTGGGATACGGGGGAGTGCGGGCCGTGGACGCGGTCACGCTGGATATCGCCCCTGGGGAGATCGTCGGCGTCATAGGACCCAACGGGGCGGGCAAGTCCTCGCTGCTGGGGGCGCTGGGAGGGCAGGTCAGGAGCAGCCAGGGCCGGGTCCTCCTGGGCGACCGCGACATCTCCCGGATGCTCCCCCACGACCGGGCCCGACTGGGACTGATGCGGACCTTCCAGACCACCAGCGAGTTCGCCCGGATGACCGTCTTCGAGAACCTGGTCACCGCCGCCGAAGGCGATTCCGGCGCCTCGCTGGCGGCGGTGGTGCTCCATCCGCATCGCACCGCTGAGCGCGAGAAGCAGCTGGCGCAGCGGGCGTGGGAGGTGCTGGAGCGGTTCGAGATGGCCCACACCGCTGACCTCTACGGGGGGGAGCTGAGCGGGGGGCAGCGCCGGCTGGTGGAGATCATGCGCTGCCTGATGCGTGAGCCCCGGGTCCTCCTCTTGGATGAGCCCATGGTGGGGGTGGCCCACCACCTGACCGGCAAGCTGGTTTCCGACCTCCGCAGCGTCGCCGCAGAGGGCCTGGGCATCCTCATCGTGGAACACGCCCTGGAGGTGGTGCACCGGCTCTGCGACGTGGTGGTGGTGATGGCCTTCGGGAAGGTGATCGCGCAGGGGGAGTTCGAGGAGGTGGTGAAGGACCCCCAGGTCCAGGCCGCCTACCTCTCGTGATGGCGCCCGGAGTGAACGGCGGCGCTGTGCACCCCCGGGAGCGGCCCTACCTGGTCGGCACCGACATCACCGCCGGCTACAGCCAGGTGCCGGTGGTCCGGGGGGTGTCCCTGCAGGTGGGGCTGGGGGAGATCGTGGTGGTGGTCGGCCCCAACGGGGCCGGCAAGAGCACCCTGGTCAAGGCGATCACCGGGGAGCTGGAGCTCCTGGGGGGGCGCATCCACCTCGGCGAGCGGGACATCACGAGGCTGAGCGAGGACGACCGCATGAACCAGGGCATGGGCTACGTGCCCCAGCTGCGAGATGTGTTCCCCACCCTCACCGTGATCGAGAACCTGGAGATGGGTGGATACCGGCTGCAGAAGCGAGAGCTCCCCCATCGGGTGGACATGGTGATGGAGACGTTCCCGGCGCTGAAGGCTTTGCGTCGGCGGACGGCCCGCACCATGAGCGGTGGGGAGCAGAAGATGCTGGGCATTGGGCGGGCGCTTATGGCCGACCCCAAGGCGCTGCTACTGGACGAGCCCACCGCCAACCTATCCCCCCAGGTAGCGACCCACGTCCTTCAGGACATCGTGAGCCAGCTGGCCAAATCCGGCCGGGCCGTCCTCTTGATCGAGCAGCGGGTGGCGCTGGCGCTGGAGGTCGCCTCCTGGGGATACGTCCTGACCGACGGCCAGCTCCGTCTCGACCGCAGTGCCAAGCAGCTGGCCGAGATGGGCGACCTCGGGACCTTGTTCCTGGGAATGGCCACCAACGGCGCCGCCCCGGCCGGCCGGGAGTAGCCGGGGTGGTCGCCACAAGCGGGGCATCCAGCCGGGGGAGTGGGGTCGCGGCGCCCTTGCTCAGCGGTGGTCTGCTCATCGACGGGGTGGAGGTGGAGGGGCATGACGCCCCCCTGGAGCTGCTGAATCCCGCCAGCGGCGAGCAGCTGGCGGTGGTGCAGTGCGCCGACGCCGCGGACGTGGCGCAGGCGGTGCTCTCGGCCAAGCGCAGCTTTGCCGAGGGCTCCTGGAGCCGCCTGCCGATCCAGCAGCGGGCCCGGGTACTTAGCCGCTTCGCCGACGGCCTGGAGGCGAGGCTGGAGGGCCTGTACCAGCTTGAGGCCGCGAACAACGGGCGGCCCGTGACCGAGACCAGGGCCCAGGTGGCCCGGCTGCCCGAGTGGTACCGCTACAACGCCGCCCTGCTGCTGGCGGACCGCAGCTCGGTGGTCCCCATGCCGGGCCCCTACCACAGCTACACCGAACGCTTCCCCATCGGGGTGGCGGCGATCCTCGCGTCCTTCAACCACCCCCTGATGATCGCCTCCAAGAGCCTGGCGCCGGCGCTGGC
>JBOHUH010000045.1:0-28756 GCA_050733915.1 Candidatus Dormibacteria bacterium
TGGTGAGCACCGCCGGGGTGTCGTCGGCCGGGTCCTGGGTCACCTCCAGGATCTGCACCTGGTGCTGGAGGTTCTGCCGCTGCAGCAGGCGCTGGAGCTGGAGCAGGGCGGAGGTCACCAGCGGGCAGGTCTCCTGGCACTCGGTGAGGAAGGAGGCGACCACCACCACCTTGCCGCGGTACTGCTGCAGGGAGACCGTCTTCCCCTCCTGGTTCTGGAGTGGCACCGTGGGCAGGCTCATCACCTTCCCTTGGGCCACCGACAGTCCGAAGTTGACCTGATCGTTGCCGCCGTAGGCGTCGGTGTCAGTGACCCCGTCGGCGGATCCGGCCGCACCCGCTTGGAAGGTGAAGAGGAGGGGGGTGAGCCCGGCCTTGGCCACCGTCAGGACCAGCTGCTGGGTGTCATTGACCCGCTTCCCTGCCTGGGAGCGGAGCTCCAGCTCGGCGGCCCGGTAGCGGCCAGCCGGGACCGGCTCCAGGAAGAGGCTGTCGGAATTGGGCGCCGACCAGCTCCCCGGCAGGGTCACCGCAGTCGCCCGCACCGCCACGTCGACCCAGGATCGGGCGCCGCCAGCGTGCTGTAGGCGGAGCCCCGTCGCGGCCCCCTGGAAGCTGGTGGGGTGCGCGGGCAGGGGCGCGTCCACCGTGAGCAGCACCAGCAGCTTGCCCTGGGGGGCGGGGTGGGGCCGGGTGAGTAGGGCCACCCCGATCCCCAGGGCCACCACCAGGGCGGCGATGAGGACCGCCGCCAGATAGCGGACGCGGAGCAGGTGCCGCATCGGCTAGGCGGGCCTCCGCCCCCTTAGCGCCGCGGTCATCGACCCTCCCATTCCGGCCGCTTGCGGAACAGCCCGCCCCACCCGAGGTGGTACCAGCGCTCCTCCTGGTAGGGGGGCAGGGCGTCCACCTCCTCCGCGGCCACGCTGGTGTGCACCCCGCCGGCGGTGATCCGCTCGATGCTGGTCGCCGCCACCTCGGCGATTCGGCCGCCCTGGTGCAGCTTCACCGCCAGCCCGTGAAAGATGTCCGAGGCCTCGTCGCCCAAGAGCGACTCGGTGGTGCCGAAGTCCTGCCCGCCATTGTCGTAGACCGGCGCGTGGTAGGGAGTCCTGATCCAGGCCAGTGGCTGCTCTGGGTCCACCGCGTCGGCCGGGTCGTCAGACGGCTGGGCCATGGCTGACCTCCTGCTTGCGCCTTCCCCCAGCGCTCCATGTTAGAGCGGGGCACCAGGTGGGCTGCCTCAGCCAGACTCCGGCAGGCCATAGCTGGACCACGACTCCACCTCGATGAGATAGCTGATCCGGTGCGCCGGGTCGCGGTAGTCATGGCCCGTGTAGCGGCGGCTCAGGCGGTGGATGTCGTCGCTGGCGGCGCTACCCCGGCACAGCTCCCGAGCCCGGCCGCGCACCTGCACCGAGCGGTAGGGATCGTCGCGGTCGAAGACCGCCAGGGCCACCCGACCGTCGCCGGCGAGGTTGCGCACTTTGGACCTGCCCGCCCTGGTGTTTACCAGCACCCCGCCCTCCTCCAGGAGGAACCAGACCACCGTCGCCTGGGGCGCGCCGTCCGCTCCCAGGGTGGCCAGCGTCGCCATGTTGGGGGAGTCCAGAAACTGCCTGACCGGGGTCGGCAGGGGGCCCTTAGGCACAGCTACTGGCGGTGAGCTGTCCCAGGGTGAGCGAGATGGTCGCCTTGGAGCCGTCCGACTCGGTCACCGAGAGCTTGACCGTCTTGCCCGGGCTGAGGTTGGCCAGGTCTTCGGTGAGGGACTCGACCGACAGCGTCGCCTCGCCGTTGACGGCGGTGATCACGTCCTGGTCCTTGAGGCCCGCCTGCTTGACCGCGGCCCGGGTGACCGAGGTAACCAGCACCCCGGCGTCCTGGCCTTGCGAGCCGGTGACCTGCTCGACTTCGACGCCGATGCAGGAGCGGTTGGAGTTCTGCACCTTCCCGTACTTGACGATCTGCCCGGCGATGTCGGCGACCAGGCTGCTGGGGATGGCGAACCCGATCCCCGACGCCTCCGAGCCGCCCAGCTCCTGGTCAACCGCGGCCAGGGTGGGGATTCCCACCACCTGTCCCTCCAGGTCGACCAGGGCGCCCCCACTGTTGCCGGGATTGATCGGGGCGGAGGTCTGGATCACGTCGGGAAGGGTGACGTTGCTGGGGGGAGGCTCGCTCACGGTCCGGCCCAGAGCGCTGATGATCCCGTCGGTGGCGCTGCTCTGGTAGCCCAGGGGGTTGCCGATGGCCATCACGATGTCGCCTACCTCCAGCTGGGAGGAGTTGGCGAAGGTGGCCGGCTTGAGCCCAGTGGCGTCGATGTGGATCACCGCCAGGTCGTCCGGGGAGAAGTTGTTGACCAGGGTCCCCGGGTACTGCTTGCCATTGGCCAGGGTGACCTCGAAGGACTTGAACCCGTTGGCGACATGGTTGTTGGTGACGATGTCGCCCTCGGTGTTGAAGATGATTCCTGAGCCGAGGTCGGACTTGGTGGAGATCTGGACCACGGATGGGCTGACCTCCTTGTAGAGGTCGACGTAGGCCTGCTGCAGCGCCAGCAGCGACTGCGAGAGGGCGGCCGGGGACAGCTGGTGCTGGGGGACGTTGGCCACCTTGGGGGCCGACCCCCGGTCCGGCGTTGTCGAGCAGGCCGCCAGGGCGCCGGTGACGACCAGGACCAGGGGGACAGCCAGCCAGCTCCGCCTCGTCACTCGCACCTCACACTGATCCTCAGCCCCGGACTGCGGCAACATGGCTGTTGCCCGCACGGCTGAGCCAGCCTACTCCCACGAGGGGATACGGTAGCGCAGCCATGTGACGGTCGGATCACGCGCAGTTGGGAGGCCATCGGTGAATACCCCAAGCCCGGTGCGCTCGGAGTGGTCGGGGGCGGTAGCCCGGATCCAGCTCGACTCGCCCAGCAACCGCAACGCCCTCTCCCACGAGATGCTGGTCCGCCTTTCGCGGGAGATCGAGCGGGCCAGCTCCGACCCCACGATCAGGGTCCTGGTCCTGGGCCACACCGGCCCCTCCTTCTGCTCCGGCGCCGACCTGCGCGAGCAGACCGCGGCGCGAGGCTCCGGCGCCTCCACCCCGGGGGTGGGGGCTCTGATTCCCCTCTTCAAAGCGATCCTGGACTCCCCCAAGCCGGTGGTCTGCGCGGTGGGGGGCGCGGCTCGGGCCGGAGGCCTGGGGCTCGTCGCCGCCTGCGACATCGCCATCGCCGGCGGGTCGGCCACCTTCGCTACCAGCGAGGTCCGCATCGGGGTCGCCCCGGCGGTGCTTTCGGTGGTGGCGCTGCTCAAGTTGGGGCGCAGTGCCGCGGCCGACCTGTTCCTCACCGGACGGGTGATCGGCGCTGAGGAGGCGAGGGCCGTCGGGCTGGTTGCTCAAGCGGTTCCCGACGAGCAGCTGGGCGAGGCGGTGGAGGCGACCGTCCAGCGCCTGCTGCTGGCCCACCCCAACGCCCTGGCCGCCGCCAAGCGGATCCTCGCCCACGTGCCCAACCTCAGCCGGGAGCAGGCCTTTAGGGAGATGACCGAGCTCTCCGCCAGCCTCTTCGCCAGCCCTGAGGCCCAGGAGGGAATGGCCGCCTTCATGGAGCGGCGCCCCCCTGGCTGGGCGAAGTCGCCCGGGTAGCTCCGGGCGTTTAAGGAACCCGGCCGGGGCACACGCTCTCGGGTCGGTGCGGGAGCGCTCTTGGCGACTTCGGAGCCCGAGGCCGCGGTCGGCCACGCCGCGAACGCTGGATCAGCATGTGGGTGGGCGCAGACGACTGACCGAATGCTGGCACCCTGCCGCCCTGAGACAAGCGGGCTACTGGGCCGCCCTCGGGCAGGGCCACTTCACCGGCACCGGCCGATCGCGTCCGCACTCACCCCCGCGGCTTGCGCCCACGCTAGCTGGCGAATCCGCCACGATCGGCTGCAGGTTGGCTCACTCGAGGATGAGCGCCACCAGCGCCGCGGCGCTGGTGGCTTTGAGCGACCGCCGCGGGAAGAGCGACCCTTGCGCCCCGTGCTCGGCGCGTCACCTAGCTCCCACGTCGTTGGGCGCCACATCCTGGTGGCCACGGTGCCTCCCGGCCAATAACATCAGCCGCGCCATGGATCCCAACGCCGCCGCCCGGCGCTGGGCAGACACCTGGTCGCGGGCGTGGCCTCAACGCGATGTCGAGGCCATCGTCTCGCTGTACGCCGATACCGCGGTGTATCGCTCGCCCGCGTTCGGGGAGCCGGACTTGGGACCGACGGGAGTCCGCGGGTATCTCGGCAGGAACCTCTTGGTTGAGGAGGACGTCGCGTGTTGGTTCGGTAAGCCACTCGTCTCGGGCGACCGGGCGGCGGTCGAATGGTGGGGCTGCTGGAGGGAGCAGGGTCAGGAGTACACGTTCGCCGGGGTGACCTTGCTGCGCTTCGACGACCAGGGCCAGGTCGTCGACCATCGCGACTACGACAACCAGATCGAGCGGCGCCAGCCGCCCTACCCGGACTGGTGAGGCACCCGGGGTAGGACGAGCGAGGCTCAGCTCAGTTGGACCGGCCTCCGTTGACGTAGAGCACCTGCCCGCTAACGTAGGCGGCATCCTCAGAACAGAGGAAGGCGATCACCGCGGCGATATCCTCCGCCCGGCCCAGCCGGCCCAAAGGGATCCGCCCCTTGGCCTCCTCCCAGAACTGCTCCAGGGAGAGGTGCAGGCGCTCGGCCACCGCCCGGGTCATGGCGGTGTCCACGAAGCCCGGTGCCACGGAGTTGACGTTGATCTGAAATCGCCCCAGCTCCAGCGCCAGCGTCCTCGTGAGGCCTTGCAGCCCGGCCTTGGCGGTGGCGTAGTTGGCCTGGCCGCGGTTGCCCAAAGCCGACGTCGAGGAGAGGAAGACCATCTTGCCGAAGCGGCGCTCCACCATGTTTCGGGCTACCGCCCGGGCGCAGAGGAAAGCTCCCCGGGTGTGCACCCGGAGCACCTCGTCCCACTCGAGCAGACTCATCTTGTGCAGCAGGTTGTCCCGGGTCACCCCGGCGTTGCTGACCAGGATGTCGATCTGGCCGAAGCGCGCCAGCCCGGCTTCAACCATCCCCTCCACCGCGGTCTCGTCCTGGACGTCGCACTCCAGCGCCAGAGCCGTGTCCGCGCCGAGGTCTGCGGCGACCGCCTGGGCTGCCTTCTGATTGAGGTCAGCGACGACCACCCGTGCCCCCTCCTGAGCGAAGCGCCGCGCCGTCGCCTCGCCGATGCCCTGCCCCGCCCCGGTGACCAGGGCCACCTGGTTCTGGAATCTCTGCACCAAACATCCTCCCGCACCCGTCCCCTCCCGAGAGCAGGAGGAGACCTCCGTAGACTAGAGACTCCAGCCCGGAGCGCGAAACGCCCCAGCTCGGTGCGCCGCCGACCGGCTGAGCATCTGGGAGACGTACAAGGTGGCCAGGCGGACGAATTTCCGACCCAGCCCTACCTGCTGGCGAACGTCCGAGGCGGCAGGGCGAGGGTCGGTTCGGCGATCGCGCGCTCCCGGTCTACAGCACCCTCCAGGTGGTACGGGGCTGGGAGACCCGGTGCCGCCGCAGCTCGCCAACCGCGGCCGGAATAGGGGTCGCCGGGGTCACACCGCGGTCCACATCGTAGGCCTTGAGCTGAACTTGGAGCAAGCTTGCCGACCCGTCACCGGGGCGCTACCGGCTTGAGATCAGCAGGGCCCCGGCACCCTGCTAGCCTCGGGAGGACTTGAACGCATCGATGGAGAAGTCCAACCGGTCCCTGGGCGGCATTCAGGAGTTGCTGCGGCGCCACCGCAAGCGTTTCCCCACCTTTCTCAGCGTCGGGTTGGTGGGCCTGGCCACCACCTTCATCGGCACCGTCATCCTCTACCACCACCTCCACCTCGACCTCTGGCTGGCCTCGGCGGTCTCGATCCAGCTGGCCATCCTGGTCACCTACACCCTCAACTCGATGGTCACCTGGCGGGACCGGCCCGGCGCCCGTCGTGCCCGCCGCTTCCTCACCTTTGAGGGGGTGAGCCTGGTGGGGTTGGCGATCAACGAGGGTGTGCTGCTCACCTCCGTCTCCCGGCTCCACCTCTACTACCTGGTGGGGCTGCTCTTCGGCAGCGCCGTCGCCGCGGTGTGGAACTACCTCGCCAACCACAACCTCACCTTCGCCGAGGGCGCTCTCGAGGGCTGAGTCCGACCCCGGACCGCCCTCCTAGCCGCGCCCCAAGGGGGCGGTGGCTTGGGGCAGCTCCCAGCGGTGACCCAGCAGCGCCATCCCCGCCTCTTTGTGGTCGGCGCTGTGCACCCGGAATGAGCGCACCCGCTCCAGCCGCTTGTAGGGGTGGCCGCTGGCTATCTCCGTGATCTCCACGCTGATCCGGTAGAAGCCCTCCAGGAAGGGCACCCCCGGCAGGCGCAGCTGCACCACCCCCGAGCGGGGCAGGCGGGCCTCTCCGGTCTGCAGGTCGTCGGTGGGGACCGAGAGGATGGTGCTGCCGTCGGCGTGCAGGAAGGTGACTCTGAAGCGCGCGCCGGGCAGCGGCTCGGGGGCCTCATAGGCGATAGCCACGGTGAGGGGGTCCCCGGTGTTGAAGACGGCGCTGGGGCCGTCTCCACCCTCGATCTCGACCGCGCTGATCCGTACCCCCGCCCGCCCCGGCGCGGTGTCCAGCTCCGCACTGGTGGAGCGCTCCAGCTCCTTCTCCTCGCGGAGGTGAACCTCGTTCATGTACGCCTCCAGGACCGGGTCAATGTCCCCGGTCATCCGCGCGATCCCCCGGTCCATCCAGACGACACGGTCGCAGAGCAGGCGTACCGACCCCAGCGCATGGGAGACGAAGATCAGGGTGCGCCCCTGGGCGCGCAGCTCCTGGATGCGGTCGGTGCAGCGCCGCTGGAAAGCCGCGTCGCCCACCGAGAGCACCTCGTCGATAACCAAGATGTCGGGGTCGAGGTTGACGGCGATGGCGAAGCCCAACCGGGTATACATCCCAGAACTGTATGTTTTCACCGGGTTATCGATGAACTGCTCGAGTCCCGCGAAGCCCACGATGTCGTCCAGGATCGACTTGATGTAACTTCGCGGCAGCCCCAGGATGGCCCCGTTGAGGTAGATGTTCTCGCGCCCAGTGAAGTCGGGATGGAAGCCGGCACCGACCTCGAGCAGGGAGGCGAGACGACCCTTGACGTCGATGGTGCCATGGTCCTGGAACATGATCCCGGCAACGCACTTCAGCAGCGTCGACTTACCGGAACCGTTCTCGCCGATGATCCCCAGCGACTCCCCTTCGGGAACCCCGACCGAGACATCGCGCACCGCCCAGAACTCCTCGTAACGCCCGCGGCGGCGGTCGATCAACGACTGCTTGAGGGTGGTGTTGCGCTGGTGGTACACGCGAAAGCGCTTGCTGACCTCGTGAATCCGCACCACCAGGTCGGCCATCAGACCTCCTCGGCGAAGCGCCGCCGCAGGCGGCGGAACACCCTCAGACCGACCCCGATCGCGAGCAGGCCAAAGACCAGCGAGTAGCCCAGCCCGTGCCAGTGCTGGGGCCAGCGATCGTAGACGAAGACGTCCTGGAAGCCCAGCACCACCCAGCTCATCGGGTTGCCGTAGATCACGAGATGGGCCAGGATCCCGATCGCCCCATGACCGGAGAACTTGGTTTGCACCAGGGTCAGCGGGTAGATCACCGGGGTGATGTAGAACCACACCAGGGTGCCGAGGTTGACCAGGTACTGCAGGTCGCGCATGTAGACGTTGACCGCAGCCAGCATCAGTCCCAGACCGAGTGCCAGCGCGAAGGTGATCAGCACCAGCGGGATGGCCGCCAGGATGGGGAGCCCTACGCCCTTGTGCGCCAGCAGCATGAAGGGAATCAGGAGCAGCAGGCTGATCACGTAATTCACCAGTGCCGCCAGCACCGACGAGACGGTCAGCAGGGCCCAGGGAAAGGCCACCTTGCGTATCAGGGCGGCGTTGGCGACGATGCTGCTGGTGGCCATGATCAGGGCCTGCGAGAAGAAGGTCCAGGCGAGAAGCCCGGAGAGGATGAACACGGTGGCCGAGCCGCCCGGGTAGTGGACCTTGAGAAAGCGCCCGAAAACCACGGAGTAGACGATCATGAAGATGAGCGGGTTGAGCAGCGTCCAACCCACCCCCAGCACCGAGCCGCGATATCGCGAGCGGACATCGCGGCGGACCAGCTCCCAGAGCAGTTCCAAGCGACCCGCCAGAGGGCCAGCCTGGGGAGCCCGCGGCGCTCGACGCAGACCCCTCTCAGGGAGCAGTTCGGTGCTGGCCACTTGGGGCGAGTCTAGCAGGCGCCCCGGATCAGCCTGCCACCTTCCAGATGGGGGCGCGCGACTTCAGCTCGTCGATGATGTAGGCGCAGGCGTCGAGGGCCGGCCGACGGTGGCCCGCCCCCACCACCACCGCCACCGAGGTGGCCCCGGCCAGCACGGTGCCGGTGCGGTGCTGCACCCGGGCCTCGCTGGCTCCGAATTGGCGGCAGGCCTCCTCACAGATGGCGGCGAGCACCGGCTCGGCCATCTCCGGGTAGGCCTCGTAGTCGAGCTTCGGCACTGCCAGACCCTGGTCAGGGTCGCGCACCAGGCCGTCGAAGGTGGCCACCGCCCCGATCCCCCGGCGCTCCACCGCCCGGCACATCGCGGCCAGGTCGATCTCCTCGGGTCCCACCCAGACCTCGATCACGGCAGCAGGCGAGGAGGCGCCGCCGGAGACCGGGGGCAGGAAGGCGAGCTCATCGCCGGCCTGCACTGGCGAGTCCCACTCGACGTACTCCAGGTTGCGAGCCGGCCGCACCGACGGGCGCCAAGTGCCAAGGCCCGGGAAGCGTTGGCAGAGCCGCCCCCAGCAGGTCTCGACCGACTCCTGGCCTTCCAGCTCCAACGCCACCTCGGCAGCGCCTGCCAGCTCGCGCAAAGAGGCGAACAGCCGGACCCGGACGGTCGATGCGACCATGATCCGAGCCTAGCAAGCTGGGCGCGGTCAGCGCCGGAAGATGTCCTGCGCCGGCTCCCGCAGGAGCGGGGCGGAGCCCAGCTCGGGACCGCTCCAGCTGAGCCCCCGGACCACCGCCAGAGGCAGGCCGTCGACCTTGCCCATCAGCAACTCCCCGATCCCCGCGATCTCGTCGGCGGAGCCGATCGTCGAGGCGTGGAGCTGGTAGCCCTGGGGGTCGAGGAGGCCCCGGTGGTCCGTGAGGGCAGGCATCCCGGCGACCCCGATGGCCACGTTGATCGAGCCTTCCCGGAAGGGGCGGCCGAAGGTGTCCGAGATGATCACCCCCAAGGGCCCGCCGCCGGCCAGCGATAGCCACGCGGAACGCAGATCGGCGGCGGAGCGGTCGGGGTGGTGAGGCAGGCAGGTCACCGTATCACCGCCCCCCACGTTGCTGCGATCCACTCCGGCGTTGGCGCAAACCAGGCCGTGGTGGGTTTCCGTGATCAGCACCCCGGACTCGGCCCGGACCACCCGACGGCTCTCCCGCAGCACCGCCTCCACCAGCCTCGGGTCCTGGGGCAGCTCTTGGGCCAGGGAGAGCGCCTCCGGTCGCGGCTCCACCTCGGCCAGGGGGTAGACCCGGCCCTCCGCCTTGGAGACGATCTTGTGGGTCACCACCACCACGTCCCCAGGCTCAAGGCCCCCCGCCGCCAGCAGGCGGGGGCGCAGCAGCTCCCCGAGGCCCTGTCCAGCTTGGATCTCCGGTACCCCCGAGACCGCCCAGGCGACGATCCTCCCCGCCTGAATCAGCGGCCGGCCGGGATCCGCCTCAACCACGGCGCTGGAGCTCCGGGGCCAGCTCCGCCCGCTCCACCTCGGCTATCTCCCGAGCCCAGGCCACCACCGGGTGGGCGCCAGACCCCTGCAGCCCAGCTGGCGATTCCAGGTCCTCGGGGCGGTCGATGTCCCAACCCAGATGGGGCAGCTCCAGCACCGAGAAACTTAGCCCCAGGCGCTCCGCCGCCGCGCCGTGCCGGCGCCGGGAGTCCGGCCCGAAGAGGAAGGGATCGAGGTGGGCGGGGCGGAGTATCAGCCCATTGCTGCCAGTTCCGGAACGGTCCGGGATCAAGCAGAGGGATTGCTCGGGCAGCCGCACCGCCGACTCCCAGAGGCGCGCCAAGTCCTCGGTCTCCACCAGGGGCAGGTCGGCGGCCACGGTGGCGAGGGTGGTGGCACCGCGCTCCAGGCACCAGGACTGGCCGGTCCGGACGGCGTCGCTCTGGCCCCCGCCGCCGTCTCCGAGGGTGTTCAGGCCGAGACGGTGGCAGAGGTCGGTGACCTCCGGCTCATCACCCACCACCACCACCTGAGACGGTGGCCATCCCTGGGCGGCGCAGCGGACCATCCGGGAGGCCAGGGCCCGGCTCACCAGCCGGCGCACCCCGTCGGGGAGCTGGGAGGAGAGTCGCTGCTTCGAGCCCACCGAGCGCTTCACCGGGATCACCAGGAAGACTCCCGCCGCACCGTCTTGGGGAGGCGCCGGGTGGTTCAGTTCCCGACCTCCAGCTGGGCGGCCGCGAGCACCGCACGAGCCAGGTGCTCCCGGGACGGCTGGTCCACCATCAGGGTGTCGCAGAGGTGAGGCCGCAGCCCCACCTCTGCGACCTGGGCAGCCAGCTCGGCGTCCTGCTGGTCCAGCACCAGGTCGGTCGCCAGGTCGGCGTAGAGGGCGGCGACCCCGGCGGCGCTCGGCTCGGCGCCCTGGCTCTCCAGCATGGCAACGGCGGGCCCCTTGATCGCCGACCCGGCGACGATTGGGCTGACTGCGATCACCTGGGGCGCCGCACTGACCGCCTGGCGTAGCCCCTGGACCGCCAGGATCGGTCCGATGGAGATCACCGGGTTGCTGGGGGCGAGGACCACCAGGTCGGCGCTCTCCAGCGCCTCCAGCACCCCCGGGGCGGGTCGGGCCCGCTCGATCCCCCGATACTCGATGGCCCGGATCTGGGGCCGACACCCCTCTCGGACCAGGTACTCCTGGATGTGCAGGTCGCGGCCATCTCCGGTGCGCACCCGGGTACAGACCTCCTGGTCGGTCATCGGCAGGAGGGCGAATCCCAGGCCGAGCCGCTCGGCCAGCCGCCGGGTGACCTCGGACAGGGGCCGGCCCCGGCGGAGCTGTTCGGTGCGCCAGACGTGGGTCGCCAGATCGTGGTCGCCAAGTTGGAACCAGGTGTCGTCACCGAGGCGGCGGAACTGCTCGGCGGCGCCCCAGGTCTCGCCCAGCAGCCCCCAGCCGCGCTCCCAGTCGCCCAAGCCGGCCAGGGTGTAGCAGACCGTGTCCAGGTCGGGGCTGACGTGGAGCCCATGGACGGTGAAGTCGTCGCCGGTGTTGCCGATCACGGTGATCTCCACCTGGGGCACGAACGCCACCAGCCCCGCCAGGAAGCGGGCCGCGCCGACGCCCCCGGCCAAGACCACCAGGTGCGGGGCGAGGGCCGCCGACGGGGTCGCTCGGGGCCGCCGCCTGCCCACTCTGGCCAGACTCACCTCCGCGGTACTCCGGCGGCCAGGGATGCCCGCTCCAGACACCTCCGGTTCAACTCAGGCCACCATCGCGGCCCGGAAGGTGAGCAGGCCGAATAGCAGCGAGCCGAAGCCGAGGTAGAGCGCCTCGTGGCGCCCCTGGCCGCGAGCGCTCAACCGCCAGGCCAGCGGCAGCACCGCCGCGCTCAGGGCCCCGTAGGTGAGGTGAAGCTCGAAGTTGGAGGGCCGCCTCCCCTGGGCCAGCAGGGCCAGGCCCAGCCCGTCCTGAAGCAGCACCAGGGACCAGGTGAGGATGAGGAAGGCGCGGACCCCTCCCGAAGGGCTGCCGTGACGGCGCAGGTCGATGAAGCACCACAAAGCTCCCACCAGGCCCAGCAGGATCAGTACCAGCGCGAACTTCTGATGGAGCCCGAAGATCAACCGGGGGACACCCGGGTGAGTTCAGCTCAGCCGGCGCTGCAGGACTTGGCGGCTCCCGCCCCGTCCCCGGCGTCGAAGGACGACCCGCAGGAGCAGGTCTTCACCGCGTTGGGGTTGTGGACCGTGAACCCGCCCCCCATCAGGCTATCGACGTAGTCGATCTCAGCCCCTTCCAGGTAGGTGGCGCTGTAGGGGTCCACGAAGACCTTGATGCCGCTGTGCTCGACGACGTCGTCATCATCGGCGGGCTGATCGTCGAAGCCCATGCCGTAGCTGAATCCAGAGCAGCCGCCCTGGCTCACGTAGACCCGCAGGCCCATGGTCGGGTGGTCCTGCTGGTCCAGCAGGTGCTTGAGCTGAGAGAGAGCCTGGTCGGAGACGGTGATCATCTCTGTGTCCCTACCTCGGGGTGAGTTGGTGAACTGCCTCCTCCATCCTAGCTGATCTTGGACCGACCGGTTGCTCGGCTGTCAGATCGCGTTCCCGGCCTTCGCACCCCGGCTCCGCGAGCGCCGACCACGGAGCCACCGGTTGGCTGGGCGCGGCCCGCTCTAGACCTTGCGGTACCTGGGCGCCCAGGTGCCGTCGGCGGCGCGCTCAAAGTCCTGGAAGACGGCGGGCGCCTCCTCCTTCATGATCTCGCCGATACGGCCGAAGATGAGCCGCAGCTCCTCCTCCGCCCCGGGGTCGGTGCGCATTTCCACTACGTGGCGCAGGGTGCGCAGATTCATGGTCATGATCAGGTCGGTGCTGAGCCCGATCGGGGCCAGCCGCCGCAGCGCCGAGGTGACCTCCTTCTTGACGTGGAAGGGGATCCCCTGCTCGTCGACCCGCAGGGCCTTGGCCGCCCCCACCTGGAACTCCTCCAGCCGCTCCACCAACTCGACACACTGCTGGCGCAGCGGCTCTAGGGCCGGTGGCACCCGGAAACCCACGTCGACCAGCCGAACATAGCGCAGGCTCTCCTGGCTGAAGGCGGCGCCGGCTCGGTGGCGGACGATCTCGTGAGTGGCCACCCGGCTCACGTTGTGCAGCGCGAAGCTGTAGTTGGCGTGCTCCAGGACGCTGCCGTGGGCGCTGCTCAGGATGTTCTCCAGGTACTTGCCTGGGTCGGTCCGCACCCGGCTGACGTTGGGGTTGAGTCCGGGCTCCCAGCTCCGATAGCAGGCCCTTCCGCCGAACTCCACCAGGAGCTCACCCTGGTTGGGCACCCCACCGGTCTCGGCGAGGCGGCGGTCCAGCCAGCTCGCCCCACCCACCTCCTCCAGGTAGGCGCGCACCGCGCCCAGGTCCAGGGCCGGGCGGGCGATCAGGAAGATGCTGGGGCTGGTCTCATGCAAGGCGGCGGACCCGGGGGCTCCCCCATCCTCTTCCGGGCGGGAACGGGCTCAGCCCAGCGCCTCCAGCATCGCCTCGACCTCGCTGCGCACACAGGTGAAGCTGGGCACATCGCGGGCGGTGTAGGACGAGGCCTCGGTGTCGCGGAGCACCTGCACGCAGTCCAGGAAGTCGGTGGGGCTATCGGTCTCGAAGGCCACCACGAATTCCTGGTCGTCGAGCCCGAAGGAGTAGGTGGTGTTGAGTTTGACGCTGGGGAACTGGCGCCCAATCCTGATGTGCTCGGTCATCATCCGCTGCCGCTCCGCGGCGGGCAGGGCCCACCAGGCCCGGTTCTTGACGAAGGGGTAGACGAAGAGGAAGCGGCGGCTGCCCGGAGCCAGGACCAGGCGCTCGCCGCTGCGGCCGGCGTTGGGATGGTCGGGATCGACGTAGATGGAGCGCTTGGTCATCGAGGTGTAGCTGTGCGGGCAGCGCAGGTAGCCGGCCAGGGCGCTGTGGTTGATGTCGGCGAAGAGCTCCTGGATCCGCTCCGACTCCTCGCTCACCGCCCAGATCATCAGGTCGGCGTCGCCCCTGGTGCCCACCAGGCTATAGGTGCGCACCAGGAGCCGGGCGTTGTGGCGGTGCAGCACCTGGGCCAGCTCGCGGCGCTGCTCCGCCTTCTGCGCGGCCTCCAGCCGGCGCCACTCCGGCATCACCTGGTAGAAGGCGAACCGGACCAGCTGGCGCGACGCCGCCTTGCTGGCGTCCCTGACCCGGATCGCCCCCACCTGGGGTGCAGCGGGTGGCTTAGCGGTGGTGGTCTCGGTCATCGCCGGCTAACTCTCCTGTGCCTGCCTAACGGATGCCCTGGCTGGAGGCTGGCACGGTGTGGCCACAGTCGCCGCACACGTAGACCCGGCCCCGCCTGATCACCTCGCGTCCGTCGCTGAGAGTGACCTTCTGGTCGGGCCCGTCCACCAGCTTCCAGGCGGTGGTGCGCTGTCGGCAATGATCGCAGGTGTCGGGTGGCGGGTTGTAGAGCACCCTCAGCCAGGCTCCTGCTCACCCAGGTAGTCGAGGGCGGCCCGGGCCATCACCTCGACCCCAATGGGCAGGCAGGTCTCGTCGATGTCGAACTCGGGATGGTGGTGCGGGGCGGTGATCCCGGCGTCCTCGCTGCCCGCCCCGACCAGGAAGTAGCAACCTGGCACCCGGCGCAGGTAGAGGGCCACGTCGTCGCCCACCGTGATCGGCTCGGGATCGATCAGCTCCAAGCCCTCGGAGGCGCCCACGGCGCGGCGCACCAGCTCCGCCATCTTGGGGTCGGAGACCACCGGCGGACATCCCGCCCCCACCTCCATGTCGGCGCTGGCCCCGAAGGCGGCGGCGATCCCCTGGGCCAGTTCCTCGATCCGGCGCAGCAGCCGCCGCCGCTCCTCCTCGCTGAAGGCACGCAGGGTCCCGGTGAGGCTCGCCACCTCGGGGATGACGTTGAAGGCCTGGCCCGCGCTGACCGTCCCGATCGTCACCACCGCTGCCGAGAGCGGTGAGGTCTCCCGGGAGACCAGGGTCTGCAGCGCCAGCACCACCAGGCTGGCGATGGGGATCGGGTCCAGAGCCTGGTGGGGCAAGGCTCCGTGGCCGCCCCGGCCCCGGATCTGCAACCGGAACTCGTCGGCGGAGGCGAAGATCGCCCCGTCGCGCACCCCGACCCGACCCACCGGCTGACCGCTCCAGAGGTGCAGCCCCAGGGCGGCCTCCACAGTCGGTGACTCCAGCACCCCAGCGGATATCAGCCGCTCCGCGCCACCGGCGGTCTCCTCAGCCGGCTGGAAGGCCAGCCGGGCGACTCCCCCGAAGCGGTCCCGGCGCGCGACGAGGAGCCGGGCGGCGCCGAGCAGGATGGCCACGTGGCCGTCGTGGCCGCAGGCGTGCATCGCCCCCACCACCTGGGATCTGTAGGGGCGGTCCCCGCCACGCTCCTCGATGGGCAGGGCGTCGATGTCCGCCCGCAACAGGAGCGCCCTGCCGTCGGGGCGGGCGCCCTCGATGTCCGCCACCACCGCGGTGCCCTCGAGCAGCAGCCTCGGGCGCAGACCCAACTCGGTAAGGCGCGCGGCGATGTAGCTGCAGGTCTGCCTCTCCTCGCCGGCCAGCTCGGGGTGGCGATGCAGGTGACGGCGGTCCCGGACCAGCTCCTCAGTAAGGCCCCTCGCCTCGTCGCCGAGTTGGCGATCGCTCAATCGGGATCCCCCAGCAGCTGCGGCGCCACGCCTTCCCGGGCCTCCCTCCAGCGGCGCAGGGTCAGGGGCAGGTGGCTGTTGGCGACGCAGCGGCCGGCGCCCGCCGCCCTGGCTAGCTGGCTCAGCTCGGCCATCTGAGTATGGGGACCGAAGCAGACCACCTCGGTCGGGAACTCGTCCGCTCCCACCCGGGTCAGCCAGGCGAGGCGCTCCTTCGCTTCGCGATTTAGATCGATCAAGAGCAGGTCGTACCTGCCCGCCGGGGGCGTCCCCACCCCGACCACCTCCAAGGCGGGCGACTCCAGCGCCTCTACCACCCGCGAGCGGAAGAGGAGGTCCTGGCTGACCAGACCGATCCGCGCCTCCGCGCCCGGCTCAGAGGAGCTCAGCTGTGTCTCCCACCGTGATCGCCCCCTCGACCTTGACCCGGCAGTAGACCCCGACCAGCTCCTGGTGCGCCCAGACCAAGTGACGCAGCAGCTGAGGCCAGCTGGCCCAGGTGTCCGGGTCGCGGGTCGTGATCGAACAGCGCTCACAGCCCCGAATCACCTCCAGCACCGCCGCACCACAGCGGATTTGCCGGCCCGCCAGCTGGGGCTCCTGGTGGGGCTCGATGCCCGGCCCATCGAGGTAGAGGTTGGCGCGAAAGCGGCGCCGATCCACCTCGGCGCCGAGCTCCTGGCCGAGGGAGCGCAGCGTCGCCAGATGGATCAGGAGCAGGGGCGAGTCGTCAAACGCGCCACCCGGCATCGACCTCAGCTCCATCTCCCGCCGGCAGCGCTCGCTGATCGCGGACCGCACCTCAGGTTGGTCCCAGGGGGTCCAGTCCAGTTCGGGGCCGGCGACCTCGGGAGGCCCGGCCTGAAGGCGAGCTCGAAACTGCAGCAGCTGAGGCACGTCCCGGGCGCTGCGCCAGTTCTGGCTGGGGTGGGGAGCCAGCTCGAAGGCGGCGACGCCCCGATCGCCGGGAATACCACGCTGGCCCATCTCGCAGGCGTCCATCCGTTCCCCGGCCAGGGATTTGACCGGGTAGCGCCAGAGCTCGGCGACTTCCATCCGCCTAAGGCTAGCGGCAGGAGCCGCCCTGGCCGGGAGCTAGAATCGCCAGGTGAGTTCGCGCATCCTGGCCACCCGCGACGCCGTCGAGGAGATCCAGGCCTGGCAGGCCCGGGACCAAAGGCCGGACTCGGTCTTCCGGATCGACGTCAGGCTGGGCGGCTGCCGCGGCTTCAAGCTCTTCTTCGACCTGGAGGAACGGGCGGAGCCGGACGACATCCTGGCCGAGTTCGACGGGGTCAAGGTGGTGGTCCAGGAGGACGGCCTGCCTCTGATCGAGGGCTCGGTCCTGGACTTCGAGGACAGCTATCGGGGTAGGGGGTTCCGGCTGGCCAATCCCAACGCCCGCAACGCCTGCGGCTGTGGCACCTCGTTCATGGCCGACTTCCCAGGTGGCGCCGCCGGCAGCCTCGACGGCGGCGAGGACCAGATCGTGGCCGGAGCCGGCTTCTCCAGCTGAGCTCGGCCCCCTAAGGGACTAGCGCAGGAAGCCGAAGACCGAGCGCCAGGCGCGGCGCAGGCGCTCCCGCGACTCCCGACCCGGGCTCGGCGCATAGAGGAATCCCAGCAGCACCCCCAGCAGGATGCCGCGTCGCACGCCCCTGAAGTAGCGGCGGGTGGGGATCACGATCTCCTCGTCGACGGCGTCGGTAAACGCCCGAATCCGCTGCTGCGGCGTGCGCTCGGCCCGACTCGACATCAGCTCAGTGGGTGTGGTCGAAGCCGGGCACCGGCGGCGCCACCCCGGTCTCGCCGCGGCCGGTCAACTCCATCAGGCGGCCGCCGGCCCCCTGGGCCACCGGCTGGACCGCCCGGGCAACACTGCCCGCGGCCTGGGAGGCTCGGTCGATGGCCGGCTGCGCCGTCCGCCAGCCCTGCTGCACCCGGGTACCCAGCTGCTGTGACCGCTCCCTGGTCCGCACGAAGGTCCGGACCAGCCGCTGCCGGGTTTCGGTCCCGGTGCGAGGCGCGGTCAGGACGCCGATCGTGATGCCAATCGCCAATCCATGGCGGAGTCCTTTGGCGTAGCCCACTGCGGCACCTCCCTGAACGGCGAACGTCCTCCCCGCACTATGTAAGCACGTGGGAGCGGTCCTACGGACATCTTGATCGCACCACCCGGGGGCCCAGGCGGCCTGATGCCGCGCCCAGCTCAGGGAATGGGACGGCGTCGGTCGTCGGTCTCAACCACCCCGGTGCCGTGGGTGCAAACCCGATCGGCCCAACCCAGGTAGTTCTGCACGATCCGGACCGCCGAGGGCACCATGGAACGCCGGCGCGCTTCCGCGGTGTCGGCGTGGACCGAGAGCGCCTCGTGCACCGCGAGCACGTGCCGCGAGAAGGCTTCGTGCGCGATCCGGGCATCGCTGAGCGGGCTCCAGAGTTCCTGAGCGAAACCCAGCGCGCGCATGGCGCGCTGGGCATCTCTCACGTCGAATAGACAGGTCTTCCGTCGCCCATCGTGCAGAAATCCGCACTGCCAAGGATCGTAAAGCGAGTTACGAGCGACCGGAAGGTCCGGATGGAGCCGACGAAAAGGGCGCTGGACCGGCGGTTTAGCGACGGCCTGCGCAACCATCAGGCGGCGCGAACACGCCCCGCACGAGGACCCCTGGTGCTGGCTTCGATTTCAAACTCCACCTGGGCTCCTCGCTGCAGAGACTCGAAGGCTCCACCTTCCACGCTGGAGCGGTGGAAGAAGTACTCGACCCCATCCTCCGCCGCCAAGAACCCGAATCCCCGCTCGTTGATCGACTTGATCGTCCCAATCGGCATCTGCAATCTCCCGTGCCGCAACGCGGCCCTCCTCGCGAGCCTTATCGATCGGCCGGCTCGCGAGGCTAGCGGCGGCGGACGGTCCATCACAAACGGTGAGGGACAGCCCAAGCCTACCACAGGCGCCAGTCCGGGGCCGGTCGCGCCGCCGGTGCGGCCCTACCCACCGACCAACAACCCGCGGCCGGCGCCTACCCCCAGCGAGCCCGGCTCGCATGGCTGCGGACGCCACCTGGGCCAATTTAGGATGCACAGGTGGACGCTGCCGAGCGTGGTTCGGAACTCCAGTCGGCGGTGCCCCGGGCGGCGACCACCTCCCCGGGACGTCGGCGGCCGACGCCCCGGCGGGCCAGCGCCCCCGGGGTGGGGCTGGCGTTCGATGCGGCCGCCGGCGCCCTGAGCGCCCAGATGGGCGACGTCAACGCGCTCAACACCCGCCTGGGCGGGGCACTGGCCGCCACCCTGGCCCTGGCCGGGATCGCGGTGATCGCGAGGGAGGCGGCCTGGATGCGAATCCCGGCGGCGGTGGCTCTGGTGTTGGCCCTGGCCCTCTCCGCCTGGGCTTCACGCGCCTCGCGCTGGAGTGCGGCACCAGACCCCGCCTGGCTGGCGCAATTCGCCGGCGACGAGCCAGACTTCATGAAGGAGGTGGCCCTGCCCGGGGTGCTGCGCGCCCTGGAGCGCAACCGCGACCAGATCCGGACCAAGAGCCTGTGGCTCAACTGGGCCTTCGCCTGGCTGGCCCTGTCGGGCGTCCTGCTGGTGGTGGGAAGGATCCTGGCTGGGTAAACTCCGAGTGTGGCAAGCCAGGCTGCGGAGAGTCGATCCAGGGTTGCATCGCACCCCAGGGGCCGCCGGGCGATAGCGCGCGGCGAAGCGGCCGGTGCCGACCTCAGCCCCAGCTATCGGCCGATGTGGGCGCTCGCTGAGCCGGCGCTGACCACGGTCGACAAGGGGCTGCGACTGCTCCCGCCCCGCTCGCCTCGCGAGAGGATCTAGCCAAGTTTGTCGCTGGCGGCACAGCGGCGGTTGGGAGGAGACCCTGGCATGGTAGAGGCGGTGATCGTGGCCGCTGGGCGCTCCCCGATAGGACGCGCCGGCAAGGGTTCTCTGGTGGACTGCCGTCCCGACGACCTGGGGGCGACCATCCTCCGCGGGGTGCTGGACCAGGTCCCCCAGCTCGATCCCTCCCTGATCGAGGACGTCATCTGCGGCTGCGGTCTGCCGGGAGGCGAGGCGGGGTTCAACCTGGGCCGGGCGATCAGCATCCTGGCCGGGGTCAACGCCCCGGGGACCACCCTGACCCGCTACTGCAGCTCCTCGCTGCAGACGACCAGGATGGCCGCCCACGCCATCTGGTCGGGTGAGGGCGACGTTTTCGCCTCGGTAGGGGTGGAGATGGTCAGCCGCTACGGGCACGGCACCTCCGACCCTCCCGACGCCCGCAACCCGAGGCTGCTGCCGGACAACCAAGAGGGCTTCCCCGACCTCTACATGCCCATGGGGGTGACGGCCGAACGGGTCGCGGACAAAGAGGGGATCACGCGACAGGAGATGGACCAGTTCGCTGCCCGCAGCCAGCAGCGGGCGGTGGCCGCCCAGGCGGCGGGCTTCTTCAGCCGCGAGATCATCCCCGTGACCACCCCCGAGGGCAAGGTGGTGGACCAGGACGACGGGCCCCGGCCCAACACCACGGTCGAGGTGCTGGCCACGCTCAAGCCGGTGTTCCAAGAGGACGGCCGGGTGACCGCGGGCAACGCCTGTCCGCTCAACGACGGCGCGGCGGCCCTGGTAGTCATGTCCCGGGAGCGGGCGCAGCAGCTGGGGATCGAACCCCTGGCCCGCATCGTCGCCACCGCCCTGGCGGCGGTGGAGCCCCAGTACATGGGGCTGGGACCGATCCCGGCCACCCAGCGGGTGCTGCAGCGGGCCAAGATGAGCCTCGACGACATCGATGTCGTCGAGATCAACGAGGCCTTCGCCGCCCAGGTCATCCCCTCGGCACGGGGGATCGGCATCGACCCCATGGGGGACCGCCTCAACCCCTTCGGAGGTTCGATCGCTCTAGGACATCCCTTTGGCATGACCGGGGCACGCATCACCTGCACCCTGCTCAATGGGCTCAGGACCAGGGATCAGACGATCGGGTTGGAGACCATGTGCGTCGGCGGCGGCATGGGAATGGCCATGGTTCTGGAGCGGCTGGCCTAGGAGCGGGAACGCCGCCCGCCAAACCCCGCCGCCATCGCCGCCAGGAGACAGGCGACCAGCCCGAGCCCCATCGCCAGCAGCTGCAGGGTGAGATGGTCGGCACCCTCGGTCCAGGACAGGTACAGCGCCACCAGAAAGAACAGGCCGCTGCCGACGGCGAGGCCTAGGCGCCCGCCGGAGAGCCGACTCAGCACCCCGCCAGAGTAAGCCCAGGCCCGGCCCGGGAGGTCACGCGGGCTGGTGGCGAGGTGGACCCAGCCCTTCGCCCAGCCGGCCAGGGCCCCCGGAGCCGGTTCTGCTCCCCCGCCGCTTAGCCCTCACCGGCCGTGTGTCCACGAGATCAGGCGACCGCAATATGACCCGATAGACTGGGCGGCGCGCGTCCCGGTCTGTGGTGTCAGGGGCGGGAGTGCCTGCTGTCGATCGAAGGTTGGCCCTGACTGGCCCGTAGACGTGCGCAGAGGTGAGGCGGCTGGAAGCCGAGGTAGCTCAGTTGGTAGAGCACGGGTCTGAAAAACCCGGTGTCGGCGGTTCGATCCCGCCCCTCGGCACCACTGGTTTGAGATCGAATACAGCCGAACATCGTCCCGTCCGACGGCCCTGACCTTCCCGCTACCCTCAACGTTGCTCGTACCGGTCTGATCTGCATCCGCCACGATTTGAGTGCCTAGATCCATCGCCATCTCCGCGACCAGGAGGCGCGGAACCACCCGCAGGGGACGAGCGGCCTTGTGGAATGCGTACGCGCGGCCGCGAGCAGGGTGTCCATCGCGCGCACCGCCGGGGGTTGCATCGACTCGGTGACGTGGCTGTACAGGTCCAGGGTGATCACGACCGTCGAGTGGCCGAGCATCTTGCAGGCGATCTTTGGGTGGACCAATTGACCACCGCTCAACAGTGATGCAGCATCCGGAAGAAAAGAGTTCTGCCTGGCTGCGAAGAGCTTCACCGGCTGGACCTGAACATCGGTGCCGTGCAGACTGCGCGCTCACGACCGCGAGGAGCTGGCTGCACAGAGCGCGTGCGGCCAAGGAGCGACCCGTGGGTCGGCGAAGGCGGGCAGGCCGTAGGTCACCGCCCAAGACAGCCCGGTTCACCCCATCCCGGTCAGACCCCGCGCAGCTTCTGCCGCCGACCACTCAGCGATCTTTGGGTGAGCCACCTCGACTGACTAGTCAGCGCTGATCGCCGGTCGCCCTTGCTCGACCTGCCCCACTCCCCGCGCCAGCCACCCCAGCTGCCGGCCCAGATGCCGGCCCTGAACTGCCAGATCAGTCGCCCCACCGGCCCATGAATCCGGAGCGCTCGCCCGCGGCGTCATCTGCACCTGAAGTGCATAGCGCTACCGGGACCGCTCCACCGCGGTCACCATTCCACCAGCTCCCAGATCGCGGGCTGACGTTCGTCTGAGCTGTCCAGCACGGCGAACCGCCGCGCCGACTCCAGCACGTGATCGCGCGCCGCCTGCTCGCGGCCGGTGGCGTGCAGGACGTCGGCGAGGTTGGTGTGCAGGGCCGCCAGGCGGTGGCGGTCGCCGAGCTGACTGCCCACCTCCAGGGCACGGTTGGCCGCCTGGAGCGCGTCCTCGGGCCGACCGGCCGCCGCCAGCACCCGGGCCAGATTGTTGAGGGCGGCCACCTCCAGCTCCAGGCTGCCCGCCGCCCCAGCCTGCTGCAGGGCCTCCGAGAGCAGTGCCTCGGCCTCCTGCGCCCGCCCGTGCCGCCCCGCCAGGACCCCCAACGAGTTGAGAGCGCGGGCCTGCACCGCCGGGTCGGCGGTGCGTCTGGCCTGCTCCAGGGCGGTTCTGGCGGCCTCGCGAGCCCTGCGCCCGTGGCCGGCCCGGTCCGCCACCAGGGCCAGCTCGGCTCCCAGCCAGGCACACTGGGCGACGTCTCCCTCAGGTATCAGCTCCAGGGCGGCGCTGTAATGGGTCTCCGCCAGGTCGGCCTCACCGAGCCGGGAGTAGACCTCGGCGATCTTGCGCTCAATCTCGGCGGCCGAGCCTCCGGCCTCTGCCGCGGCCGCCTGGAAGGCGTTCAGCGCCTCCCGGTAGCGACCCAGCGAGGTGAGCACCTCCCCGGTTCCCAGCAGCGCCTTAAGCGGGGGAAACCCCAGCGCCTGCGCCTGGGCGATCCGTTCCAGCGCCTCCTCGTTGGCGTACACCGAGCGGGCCCGCTCCGCGGATCGCCACCACCAGGCGGCGGCCTCTGGCTCGCGCCCGGCGAGCTGCCAGTGGCGGGCAATGGTGCTGGGCGCCGCCCCAGAGGGGTCCCGCTCGTGCCGGCGAACCAGGGCCTCGGCGGCCCTGCGGTGGACGATCCGGCGGCGGGTGGCGGTGCTGCTGGTGTACGCCACCCTGCGCAGGACCGCGTACGGGAAGTCGTACTGCGGGAGGTCGCCCGGTTCTGAGTCCGGTGGATGGACCAGCAGCGAGCGCTCGACGGCGAGCTCCAGTGCCTCCTCGACCTCGGTCTCGCCCCGGCCACTCACTGAGCGGAGCAGCTCGGAGTCGAAGGTGCCCCCGAGCGCGGCGGCTGCTGAGACCAGCTGACGGGCGGGCTCGGGCAGTCCGTCGACCCAGCCGCGCATCAGCGCGGTGACCGATGGCGGCGGGTCGCCGTCCGACGTCGCCCCATCGCCCGGCCGGGCGTACGCGCGCACCAGCAATGGCAGCCCACGGGTCTCGGCGAGGACTCGCTCCGGGTCCACCCCCGGGGCCCCCTCCACCGCCAGCAGCTGGCGCACCTCCTGGACGCCGAACCTGGGCAGCTCCAGGGTCGTTCCGGTGCCGGACCCGGCACAACTGGCCAGGGCCAGTCGCAGCCGCCTCAGCCCTTCCGACCCGTCCGCTACCCAGGTCAGCAGGAGCAGCAGCGGGAAGCGCTCCAGCCGGTTGAGCAGGTAGGCGAGGAGCTCCTGGGAGCGGGCGTCGGCACAGTGCACGTCCTCGACCAGCACCAGGCTCGGCGGGCCGAGGTGCCCATCCGGATGGGTCCACCTGGACAGGGTGTCGGCGATCGAGCTCAGCAGCCTGATCATGGCCGTCGGCCGCCGTCGGTCGGCGCCCCGGTCGCCCGCGCCCTTGGGCCGCCCCACCACGGGCCGGATCTTGGCCACCTCCCCCGCCACCTGCGGGGGCAGTCGCTGGGCGAGATCGGGGTCGTGCGCGAACGCTGCCGCCAGAAGTTCGGAGGCCACCCCGTAGGTGATGCTTCCCTCACCTTCGTGACAGCGGATCTGCAGGACGGCGGCCCCGAGGTCCGACACCGACCGTGCGAACTGCTGGACCAGGGCGGTCTTACCGGCGCCAGGCTCACCGACCACGGCCACCGCCCGCCCACCGCTACCCACCTGCTCCCAGCGCTCATTGAGGACGGCCAGCTCGGGCTCCCGACCAACGAACCGCTCGCCGCCCGGCGCCGAGGGGGCGGGGATGCGCGCCGCCGCCGCCGGCGACACCGGCAACCCGACCGAGGACCCGGAGCCCTCGGCCCGGCCCGGCGGGGCCAGCGCCGCCTCGTACGCAGCGGTGGTCTCGGGGAGGGGTGCCACCCCCAACTCGCGACCCAGGATCTGGACGCATTCCCGATACTGACGGACGGCCGCGCCTCTCTGGCCGGCACGGAGCAGCACCCGGATCAGGAGCTGGTGGGCGGGTTCGTGAAGTAGGTCGAGGCCCACTCGGCGCCGTGCCCATTCGATCGCCCCCTGGAGGTCGTCCTCCGCCTCCGCCAGCGCCACCAGCCGCTCCAAGACCGCGGCGAAGCTTGACCGCCAGTGCTGAGCGGCGGCCTGCTGCCAATCGTCGAACTCCGGGCTGTCCTTGAGGCCGAAGCCGGCCAGGAAGTCGTCGCGGTACAGTCGCGCGGCCCGCTCCAACGCCGCCCGGTCGGTCGCCGACGCCAGCGCCTCGAACTCCAGCGTGTCCACCCAGGCCAGGGACCGATCCAGCGCCATCACGGTGCGGTCTCCGCCCAGCGCCTCACCCAGAGCGGATCGGGCCACCGAGAGGGTGCGGCGCAGTGCGCCTCGACTTCGCTGGCCGTCGGACTCAGGCCACAGCATCGCGGCCACCCGGTCGCGGCTGATACCGTGCTCGTGGGCCGCCAGCAGCGCCAGGAGGGCCATCACCTTTCGGGTGTCGAAGTGGACCCGGCCCCCGTCGATCTCCACCGCCGGGGCCCCGAGCAGAGAGACCCGCACCGTCGGCGCCGCCACGGTCATCTGCGAAGGATACGGCTAGTCCGTGACAGTTGCCGACCTACGGCCCGGCCCGTAACGATCCCGGAACGATGGCCTGCGATCCTCGGCGCCGACCGGCCAAACAGGACGCAGCATCATGATGACTTCAGTTGAGATCGAGGAATTGGTGGCCGAGGAAGACCATCTCGGCGAGGAAGGTAAGACAGACCCGGAGGCGACCGCCGAGATCTCATCGGCGCCTCGCCTGCGCCGACTGCGCCGCCGCTTCGGGCGGTCGGCGACCGAAATCACCGGTGCTCCCAGCACGCTTCCCACCGGGACCATGGTCTCGCCCACCGTCGAGGTCGAACCCGGGGACCCCTTCCTGGCGGTGCTGGAGGGGGCTCCGGGCGCCGTGGACATCACTCGCCTCGAACTCGACTCACCGGCCGTGCACCGCCTGCGCCAGGACGGGGTGGTGATAGTGGTGCCGCTGGTGGCCTCCGGTGAGCTGATCGGGATGGTCAACCTGGGTCCGCGCCTCTCCGACACCGGCTACTCGACTGACGACCGCCACCTCCTGGAGGCGCTGGCCGGCTACGCCGCTCCGGCGCTGCGGGTGGGTCAGCTGGCCCAGGAGCAGGCCTCCGAGGCCCGGCGCCGTGAACGGCTCGACCAGGAGCTGCACGTGGCGCAGCTGATCCAGCAGCAGTTCCTGCCCAAGCGCCTCCCCGATCTGCCGGGCTGGCACGTGGCCGCCTTCTACCGGCCGGCGCGAACCGTCGGCGGGGACTTCTACGACTTCCTGGAGCTTCCCGACGGCCGGGCGATGCTGGTGGTGGGCGACGTCACCGACAAGGGGATTCCCGCCGCCCTGGTGATGGCCAGCACCCACGCCCTGCTGCGTGCCGCCGCTCCCGAGCTAGGCTCCCCAGGGGCAGTGCTGGAGCGAGTGAACGCACTCCTCTGCGGCGACATCCCGAGCCACATGTTCGTCACCTGCCTGGCACTGGCGCTGGACCCGAGCTCGGGCCGGGTCCGGTTCGCAAATGCTGGCCATGACGTGCCTTACGTCCGCACCGGCCAGGGCGTGCAGGAGCTGCGGGCGACCGGAATGCCACTCGGGCTGATGCCGGGGATGACCTACGAGGAGCACGACCACCAGCTCGAGCCCGGTGACCGCGTCCTACTTCACAGCGACGGCCTCGCCGAGGCCCACAATCCCACCCGCGAGATGTTCGGCTTCCCTCGGGTGGCGGGGTTGGCCGGACAGGGGGCGACGGGGGAAGAGCTGATCGACCTCTGCCTCACCGAGCTGGAGCGGTTCGCTGGCCCCGGGTATGAGCAGGAGGACGACATCACCCTGGTGACCCTGGAGCGCTCGCCCTCGGCAGGCCACGGAGATCCGGCGTGAACCAGCGCCCGCTACCGCGAGCCGACCTCATCGCCTCCTTCGTCGTCGCCAGCCTCCCAGGCAACGAGCGCGTGGCGCTGGAGCGGGTGGCGGAGGCGGTGGCCGCCTGCGGACTTGACGCTCCCCAGACGGGTCGGCTGAAGACGGCGGTGGCGGAGGCCACCATGAACGCGATAGAGCACGGCAACCGGGAACGCGCCGACGTCTCCGTGGAGGTGGAGGTGTTCCGGTGCGGCGAGGAGCTGGTCGTCTCGATCACCGACCAGGGCGGGGGCGCGAGGGGCGTCGCCGAGGTGCCGGAGCCGGACCTGGACCTGAAGCTGATTGGTCAGCAGACCGCGCGGGGCTGGGGGCTGTTCCTCATCCGCAACATGGTCGACTCCCTCTGGGTGACTGACCACGGGCCCCGCCACACCGTTTGGCTGGGTGTGGAAATTAGTCCCGCAGTGGGAGGGGGCGGATCATGATCGAACCCTTCGCGGTCACCGCGCGCAATGACTCAGGTGCCCTGGCGCTGGAGCTGTGGGGAGACGTGGATGGGCAGGCGCTGGATCCGCTGCTGGCCGCCTACGCCAAGGCCACCGCCACCCTCCAGGTGTCCGAGGTGATCCTCGATTTCGGCAACGTCGGCTACATAAACTCCAGCGGCATCGCACTGATCGTGAGCCTGCTGGGGCGGGCCCGGGCAGATCACCGGCGGGTGGCGGCCGTCGGGCTCAGCGAGCACTACCGGCAGATCTTCGAGATCACGCGGCTCTCCGACTTCATCGAGATTCGCGACGGCTCGGGGAGGCTGGCCGACGCGCCGCGTCGCTCCCCATCAACGGCAAGCGGCTAAAGGAGACGAGCAATGGATGCGCCCCGACTGACCATGGAGGTCCGGATGATGGGTCCGGCCACCGCGGTTGTCGACATCGACGGAGACATTACCTCGGCCTGTGAGCCGGTGCTGATGGCGGCCTACGACGCCGCCGGAGGTCCCTCGGCGCGACGCCTGGTGCTCAACTTCACCAGTCTGCAGTACATGAACAGTGGTGGGATCGGCATGCTGGTGACCCTACTGGTGCGGGCCAACCGGCAGCACCAGCAGCTGGCCGCCTTCGGGCTCAGTGACCACTACCGGCAGATCTTCGAGCTGACCCGGCTGGACGAGGCGATCTCCATCCACGACGACGAGGAGACCGCGGTGTCCGGCAGCGGGCGGAAGGTCGCGAGATGAGCGAGATCCGCCGGCCAACCCCCTCCGACCAGTTGGACGGACCGACCGCCTCCCGCGACGCGTCCTCATGGGCCCAGAAGGTGGACCGTCTGGAGCTTCCGTCGAGACCCGGTGTCCGGGGCCTCAACGTCGCCGGCCGGAGGCTCACCGGCCCCATCCAGGGGTTCGGTCGGATGTGGCAGAAGACCTACCGGGTGCGGATCTCGGCCGCGGTCTCCCCCGCCAGCGCCGTCGCCACCTGGAAGGCCAATTTCCCGGAGTTCTGGCCCAAGGGCAACCGTTTCGCCGGGGCCCTGTCCGGCATCAGCCCCGGTGACGTGGCCATGCTTGACCTCGCCATCGGCGGCGGGGTGAAGCTCTCCACCGGCGTCTTCGTGCTCTACGCCGACGACGTGTCCTTCACGTTGATGACCCCGCAGGGGCACATGTTCGCCGGCTGGATCTCGTTCTCGGCGGAGGCGATGGAGGGAGCCACGGTCCTTCAGGTCCAGGTTTTGATGCGTGCCAACGACCCCCTCTACGAACTGGGGATGACCTTCGGTGGCCACGCCAAGGAGGACCGGTTCTGGTCGGAGACTCTCACCTCGCTGGCCGCTCGGCTGGGGACTGAGGACCCCGCGGTCGAGGTGCAGTCACTGTGCGTCGACCGCCGCCGCCAGTGGCGGCGGGCGGGCAACGTCTGGCACAACTCCATGGTCCGCAGCTTGGCCCACACGGCACTGGGGCCGCTGCGCCACCGCCCCCAGGGGGGCTGAACCGAGCGGTGACGCGGCCGTCGACGCGGATCTTGTTGGGAGCGGTTCGCCACCGCCGCGTGGCGACGGCCTCCCTCACAGAGTCCGCCGTCGCGACTCGGAGCTGGCGGGTGCCGACGATCCCGGAGGAGGTTGTCGAACCGAGCAGGTGATGCCGCCGCGATCACCTGAGGACGCCCTTCCCCAAGAGGGGAGATAGCCCTGTGCCGCTGATCAGGACCACCGACAGGCCTTCGACACCCCGACTTCGCCCGCCCTGGCGAACAGCCACACACGGTGGCGGAAGATCAGGTCATCATTGGTCGCGGCGGCCCCCTCCCTTGAGCTTTGAACACCCAAAGGATGGGCCGCCTTCTCTTTCCCTGACTACCCCCTCACGGGCACAGGTGTCTACAGATCTTGTGAGCTGTTCAGGCTAGGCGCCCCAGCTGGACGGCTCCAGAGCCATGGGTCCGGCGCCTTCTACGGCCCAGGCCAAATCTGCTGGACGGCGGTAGCGAGCTCGACCGCCCGGATCTCAATCGCACTCTCGTCCCAAACATCACGGCGGATCAACTCGGCGTTCAGCGCCAGTGCTGAGTGCTGCAGCAAAGCCGCGCACTTCTGGGGCCATGGCGCATTGGACATTGCTGGGTTCAGAGCGCCTGTGACC
>JBOHUH010000046.1:0-3684 GCA_050733915.1 Candidatus Dormibacteria bacterium
CGAACCTCGGTCGCTGCCCTCTGCGACCATGGCCAGGACCCGGTAGTGCGCCAGGCTGAGGTCACCGGATGACCGCTCGAGGATCCTGGCCATCCGGGCCACCGCCTCCACCGAAGCTCCCAGGGGATGGCGGCCCCGAGAGACAAGCGGGGCATCGCGAAGCACAGGTCATTCTAACCAGATAGTTCAATGACTGAACCAAATCAAAGTGGCGTGACCCGGGATCGATGCCTATCCGCTCCCGGCTCGATGCGAGGCCCGCCCGTTGACCGGCGCCGGTGGCTACGGACGGGGCAGACCCGTGCTGCGGTATGGGCTCTAGGACGGGACGATGTGCCGGGTCCACCACATCCCCGGGGGCCGGCGGCGCGCCAGCGGCGCCGCTTCGAGTAGGAGGACGATCGGGCAAAGGACCGCGGCCGTGAGCACGTACCAGGGCCAGGCACCCATCAGCAGCAGGGGGCTCCAGGTACCTGGCGGCTGGCGCAGGAACATGTAGTCCCCCCCGGTTGCCAGGTCGGCGACAGCGGCGACTGCGGCCAGCCCGCCGGTCGCCGCCCAGGCACGCAGCACCGAGCCCAGGTCGAGGTAGAGACTTCCAGACGCGGCCAGGGCGACTGCGGCGACCAGCATGGCGCCGTGCTGAACATAGAAGGAGAAGTACAGGGGAGACGGGCTGACCGCGCCGATGGCCGGGAACGCCAATCCCAGCAGCCCGGCGGCGACCCCCCAGAGGTAGCCCAGCCGGGTCCAGTAGGAGCAGCCGGAGCGCACCAGGGCGACGATCAGCAGCACCGTGGCTGCGTCCGAGAGCTGCAAGGGCAGCGCCGTGGCCGGTGACCAGGTGCCGGCGGCGACCGGGAAGAGCAGCGCCACCGCCTCGCTCCCCAGCAGCAGCGCCCCGAGCAAAAGGCGAAGGGGCACTGGCGCCGCGCCACGTCGTCGCACCAGCGCCCCGACCGCCGCGGCGCTCGCCAGGCTCAGCAGCAGCGGGACCACCTGGAGCATCCTCAGAGCCACCTCCCCTGGCGAAGATCGGCCACCATCACCTCCGAGGCCCGAGCACGGAATTGGCGGCCAGGGCCGTGGTCGCCCACGCCATTCTCCCCCGGGCAGCGGCACTGGGCCGCCCGAACCAGTGTCGCGGCCGGGGCGGCGCCCTGCTGGAACCCGGCGTCGATCGGCCACCTGGGCCCGTGGCAGACTGGCCGGCGTGCAGCTGCAGCCCAACGACCATCGCGAGGTGCCTCAGGCGGTGCGGCGGGCGGCCGGGGGCGCGGATGTACGCCCGGTCTGGCGGAACGAGGCGGGTGGCGTCACCTACGTGGTGGAGGCGGCGGAGCGACGGTTCATCAAGTGGGCGCCGCGAGGCTCAGGGCTGGACCTGGGCGCTGAGGCGGCCCGACTCGACTGGGCTCAGGCGTTCACCACGACACCGCGGGTGCTGGCCTCGGGAGACGATCCCATGGGGACGTGGATTCTGACCAGCGCCATAGCCGGTGAGTCGGCGGTCAGCCCAAGCTGGCGGTCCCGACCCGAAGCTGCGGTCACGGCCATCGGCCAGGGGCTGCGGGCGCTGCACGACGCCCTACCGGTGCGCCGGTGCCCCTTCGACTGGTCCTCGGCGACCCGCCTCGCCGACGCCCGGCAGCGGGCGGCGCGAGGCCTGGTGGATCCGGCCAAGTGGCACTCCGAGCACCGCCACCTGTCCCTCGAGAATGCCCTGGAGCAACTCGCCCGGATCCCACCAGTTGACCAACTGGTGGTCTGTCATGGGGACGCCTGCGCCCCCAACACCCTGCTGAGCGCGGACGGCTCCTGCTCTGGCCATGTCGATCTCGGCGATCTGGGAGTTGCCGATCGCTGGGCGGACCTGTCCGTGGCCACCTGGAGCACCGTGTGGAACTACGGGCCCGGCTGGGAGGACCAGCTCCTCGCCGCCTACGGGGTGGCCCCCGACCACCACCGGATCGGCTACTACCGGTTGCTCTGGGACCTCGGCCCCTAGCGCGGCGCCCTCCAGACCTGCCGGTGGACTCAGGAGCGCCGCGGCGTGAGGGCGACGACGGGGATCAGGCGCTTGGTCTGGGCCTGGTAGCCATCGAACTGGGGATAGCGGGTCGCCTGGCGCCGAAAGAGCCGGTCACGCTCCTCCCCGGTGAGCTCGGCGGCGGTGACCTCGACCTGGTCGCTGCCCACTTCGACGCTCACCTCGGGGTGGGCCTTGAGGTTGTGGTACCAGTCAGGGTTGGTGGGGGCTCCGCCCTTGGAAGCGAAGACGATGTAGCGCTGACCGTCGGGCAGGTACATGACCGGGTGCACCCGCTCCGCACCGCTGCGGGCGCCACGGTCGTGCAGCAGCAGCACCGGTGCCCCTTCGAACGGTCCGCCAACCTTGCCACCATGGGATCTGAACTCCGCGATCACGCCGAGGTTGGGATCTGAGTCGGGACTCATCAGTTGGGAGGCTCCTTGGAATGCTGGGTGCGACGGGGATCAGCCTATCTGACCGGCGGCCAACGGCGGGTTCGGAGTGGGTGGGCCGCGGCGCCGTCCCCATCGAGCCGCTGGGCATTGGGATCAGCCCGATCGCCTCAGAGCCGGGTGGCGGTCAGAAGGACGCTTGCCCGCCTGGCGTTCGCCTACCGAGCCTTCAGTGGTCGCCGGTGTAGGTGACCTCCTCGGCCTTCACGTCGGCTACCAGGTTGCCCAGGGCAAGGTTGATGTCGTCGAGGTGGTAACCCCATGCCGGCCCCAGTGGCTCGGAGGCAACTGGCCTGCCGGCCCTGGCCAGGGTGTTGACCTGGAGCCAGGTGGCCCCGCCAGCGCTTCGGCAGGCGGCCGAGTAGAGGTGGGGGTAGGTGACCCATGGAGTGTCGACCAGTGGCGGGGGCGGGGTGGACGTTGCCGTCAGGAAGTAGGGGTCCAGGTCGGCGGTACCCCCGCCAATGTCCGCCGGGTTGACGCAGGCGACCTGGACCCCCCGGGTGGTGGTCTGGCCGGACTGGAGGCTCACGCCCTGGCCGGGCCGGCCGAAGACGGCCTGACTGGGCGGCTGGGAGGGAAAGCTGGAGTAGGCGATGACGCACCCGATCTGGGCTGCGGCGGTGCAGAGCGGGAGGTGCCGAAAGGTGGCGCCAACCGTCTTGCCAATGGGGACAGTGACGTTGCCGCCGGCAAGGATGGCGACCAGGGTGCGAGCCCGCAGCGCCGGGTTGGGATCGACCTGATTGGCCAGCAGCCGGATCAGCATCGCCGCTCCCTGCGAGTGGCCGATGAAGATGATCGGTCGGCCGTGGTTGTCGTGGGCGAGGTAGTCCTTCCAGGCCGAGAGCAGGCTGGCGTACGCAACCGCGTCGCCGTGCGGATCGGCGCCCAGCCCTTGGAGGAGGGACGCCTCGGTTCGCTGGCGGTACATGGGTGCCCAGACTCGGCAGACCTGGGAGAACCGCGATGCCTGAGCCGTGGCCGCGGCGGTCTCGGCGCGCTGCACCTTGAGGTTGGAGTTGTCCGCAGACTGGGTGCTGACGGTCGGGTAGACGTAGAAGCAGTCGAACCGTGAACCGGGGCGGGCGCGGGCATCCCGACTGGTCCGGGCTCCGTGCGCCGGCACGACGGTGGCGTTGAGAGGGGAGGCGCAGGGATCGTCCATCTGCCCGGGGCGGCACAGCCAGACCGTAGCCG
>JBOHUH010000047.1:0-1676 GCA_050733915.1 Candidatus Dormibacteria bacterium
GCTTTGCCCCATCCATGCTCCAGCTGATTGCCGACCGAGGTGACCTGGAAGGTTGGGGTACGGTGCGGCTGGTCGCCATCGGGGGTGAGGCTCTGAGCCCTTCGCTGGCGGGTGCGGTCATCGATCAACTGCCCGAGCGTGCAGAAGTTCTGAATCTCTATGGGCCCACCGAGGCGACGATCATTGCGACGGTGTGGCACTGCCGTAGTGGCGATACCAGCGTTCCCATCGGCCGGCCCATCGCCAACACGCGGGTCCAAGTCCTTGACGCCGCAATGCAGCCAACTGACGTGGGCACACCAGGTGAGCTCTACATAGGAGGCAGTGGCCTGGCGCGCGGCTACCTGAATCGCCCAGACCTCACCCGGGAGAGGTTCGTCGAAGACCCGGTATTGCCTGGGGAGCGACTGTATCGGACCGGGGACCGCGGGCGCTGGAGGAGCGATGGTGTGCTCGAGTTCCTGGGTCGCACCGACAGTCAAGTGAAGATTCGCGGAAATCGCGTTGAGCTGGAGGAGGTTGAGGCTGTCCTCCTCCGCCATCCAGCCGTCACCCGGGCAATGGTGGCAGCGGTCCCCGGGCCGACGGGAGCGACGCGCCTCCAAGCCTACCTGGTCTACGGGGGAGCTGGTGCCAGCCCGGCGGACGGTGAGCTGCGGACGTTTCTGGAGGAGAGACTACCCACGTACATGCTCCCGAGTGAGGTCCAGGTCGTGGACGCCTTACCGATGACGTCAAGTGGCAAGGTTGATCGAAAGGCCCTTTCTCTCCCGACGTCCGCACCTGAGCCCGGAGTCCACCCGATGAGCCCGGAGGAGAGTGAGTTCGCGACTCGCTTCGAGACTCTGCTGGGTATCCAACGGGTGGGGGCCGACTCGGATTTCTTCGCCTTGGGTGGCGATTCGCTCTTGGCGGCCCGACTGTTGAGTGATCTTGAGGATGCATCAAGGTTCTCTCCCTCACTGGCCGAGGACTTCATGCGTACTCCGACTCCCCGTGGTCTGGCGCTGGCTGCTACGCGTGCCCAAGAACATCAGTCGCCTCGGGCGAGAGCCGCGTCTGGCCAGCCCGGGGACGCTGCGCCCGCCGTGTTCTTCGTGCATGTCAGCGTGGGCGCGATGCAAAGCCTGCGCCACTTCGTGGGGGATCTGGAGCCAGAAGTCAAGGTGGTCGGCCTGCTCGGAGGGAGGCACACGCGGGACTTCCGTGCTGCCCGCAGTGTCGAGCAGGTCGCTTCTGAGTTACTTGAAGCCATCCGCAGTACGGGGCGATCCGGTCCGTTCTCACTGGCGGGTTACTCCCTCGGCGGTCTCATCGCCTACGAGATGGCTCAGCAACTGATCGGTAGGGGCGAGGAGGTCAACCGGCTCTGCGTGATCGACGGAGCCAACAGTCACGTGGTTGCCGAGCGTGCCCTGTGGCCGCGGACTCCCCGTGGACTCCTAAAGCGACTCCGCGAGCTGGGGCCCTGGCGCTCAGGTCGTGCTGCGCGGAACGTGTTGATCCGGTTTGCGCGGACAATCCTCGTCGGCCTGCATTTGCTTACCCGTGAGGCGGGCGCATTTGATTATCGCGGGGCCTACCGCCTGGCCGCCGCGTACCACCCGGCCGGCACCTCGATCGCGATGGACCTCTTCACCAGTGATGAGAGCGTCGTGGCCACGAATAGCCCGAGC
>JBOHUH010000048.1:0-4115 GCA_050733915.1 Candidatus Dormibacteria bacterium
GTACTGCCGGGGCCGCCCGGAGCGTCTGGCGGCCCGCTGGGCCGCCAAGGAGGCGGTGCGCAAGCTGTACGGGGGGCTGGGCTGGCGGATTCCCCTCTACAGCCAGATTGCCGTGGTGCGGCGTCCGGGTGGCGCCCCCGAGATTCTGGTCGAAGGATCTCCGGTGTTCGGACTCAGCGTGAGCCTCACCCACGATGCCGGTCTGGGTATGGCGGTGGCCCTGCTCGACGCGGCCGGCAGGCAGAGCCCCCGCCTCTGGGGGACCTTGCCCGCGGACCTCGAAATGCCCGACCGCTCAGATAGCGGTCATAAGGGGAGCTTCGGGACGGTGGTACTAGTCGCCGGCAGCCCGGACTTTCCGGGGGCCGCGGTCCTCTGCGCTCTGGGCGCGCTCCGCGGGGGTGCTGGCAAGGTCAAGGCCTTGGTTGCGGGAGCCGCCAGTCAGGCCTTGCCGCCGGAGCTGATCAGGGTCCCGGTCAGCGGCACTGGGCCGATCCTCGGAGCCGCCGCGATTCAAGAGGCGCGGTCCAGTCTCGCGTCGGCGACGGCGGTCGTCTGCGGTCCCGGGCTGGGTCAGGGGCAATCGACCCAAGCGCTGCTCGCTGCTCTGTTCCGGATTGCGGAACAAAGCGAGTGGAGCCTGGTGCTCGACGCGGACGCTCTCAACGTCTGCGCCGGGGATCGCGAGCTGCTTCGACTGGTGCCGCGAGGTTCGGTCCTGACCCCGCACCCGTTGGAAGCGGCGCGCTTGGCCGCGAAGCCGGTCGCGGCAATCGAGGCCGACCGCCAGAGAGCGGCCACGGGGCTGGCTAGGGAACTGGGCGTGGTGCTGGTTCTCAAGGGTGCCCACAGCGTGGTTGCGGCGCCGGATGGTGAGACCTGGGTGGACGACCACGCCACGGCCGCCTTGGCTACCGGCGGGACCGGGGACGTCCTGGCGGGGCTGGTCGGAGCGCTCATCGCCCAGGGAATGGCACCGTACGGGGCCGCCCGAACTGGGGTCTTCCTTCACGCTGAGGCGGGTACCCGGCTGGCTTTCCTGAGGGGTCGCGCCGGCGTTCTCGCGAGCGAGGTGGCGGAGGCGCTGGTGGAGACCCAGGAGGCGGTCCGTCGCGCACAAGGCCGGTGGCCGGGCGGCCAGTAACGGATCTGTGAGCGATCCGAAGGCGCCGGCGCCGCCCTTTCGCCCGGCCAACCGGCCCACCTGGATCGAGGTCGACCACGACGCACTGGGCCGCAACGTCGCCGGCGTAGTTGAGGAGCTCAGAGGGGTGCAGCTGATGGCGGTGGTCAAGGCCGCTGCCTACGGCCACGGGGCGGTGGCGGTGGCCCGCACCGCCCTGCGCCACGGGGCCAGTTGGGTGGCCACCGCCACCGTCGGCGAGGGCCTGGAGCTGCGCCGGGACGGGATCGCCGCCCCGATCCTGGTGCTGGGATACACCCCGTCAGACTCGGTGCCGGCGGCGGTCGCAGGCCGGCTGGCGGTGACCGTCTTCGACACCGAGGTGCTGGCGGCGTTGGAGGCGGCCGGGGACGCCCAGGGGCGCCGCGCCAGCGCTCACCTCAAGGTGGATACGGGGATGAGTCGACTGGGGGTCGCCCCCGAGGACGTGGCCCGATTCGTGGCCGCCGCCGACACCCTGCCGCACGTGGAGCTGGAAGGTTGCTACACCCATTTCCGCAAGGGTTCAGATCGGAGGGTCGCGTCCCTCCAGTTGGGCCGCTTCCTCAAGGCGCTCAGCGCCGCCGAGGCGGCCGGACACCACTTCCGGCTGCGACACGCCGCCAACAGCGCCGCCTGGAACACCATCCCCGAGTCCCGGCTCGACCTCGTGCGCTGCGGCGTGGAACTCCTGGGACTCCGAACACCCGATGGCCGGACCAGAGAGCCGGTCCTCAGCTTCCGGACCACCGTTGCGCAGGTCCGGACCATCTCACCCGGTACCTATGTGGGATACGAGGATGCGTTCCGGGCGGAGCGGGAGATGCTCATCGCCACCCTGCCCGTGGGATACGGGGACGGGTTCAGGCGCGGACCCCAGAACTGGGGCTCGGTGCTGATTGGGGGCCGGGATCGTCCCCTGGTCGGCGACGTCTCAATGGACCTCAGCATGGTCGACGTCAGCGAACCACCGGCGGTCTCGAGGGGGGAGCGGGTAACCCTGATCGGAAAGGACGGAGACGCCCAGCTCAGCGCCGAGACGGTCGCCGAGCGGCTAGGCACCGTCAACTATGAGGTGACCACGTCCCTGATGGCCCGGGTGCCCCGGGAGCGGGGGGTCAACTCCGGCGCGGCTGACGTGGAGTAGGGCCACCTAGAATTGCAGCATGTCCCCGGCCTGGGTGGGGCCGCCCCGGTCCTCCGTCGGCCTCGCCCGGAGCGCCCAGTTGCACAGCGCCAGGCTGTATCTGGTCACCTCCGACGAGACTCCAGCCGAGCAGTTGCCCGGGCTGGTTGCAGCCGCGGTGGATGGGGGGGTGGACATCATTCAGCTCCGGCGCAAGCAGGCGCCGGCGGTGGGGTTGGCGAAGCTCGGAGCGGCCTGCCTGGCGGCGGCCCGCTCGCGCGGGGCCCTTTTCCTGATTGATGACCATGTCGACCTCGCCGTCGAGATCGATGCCGACGGGGTCCACCTGGGGCAGACGGACCTCGACCCTGCTGAGGCGAGGGAGCGGATCGGGCCGGACCGCTTGCTGGGATTCTCCACCCATAGCTCGGAGCAGGTGAGGAAGGCCGGGGAGCTGCCACTGGACTACATCTCCGCGGGGCCGGTGCACGCCACCCCCACCAAGCCTGGCCGGCCAGCGGTGGGATTCGAGCACGTGCGGGCGGCGTCCCTGCGATCCAGGCTGCCGGTGGTGGCGATCGGTGGACTCGGGCCGGACGACGCCGCCACGGCGGTCGAGGCGGGCGCTGATCTGGTGGCGGTGGTGCGGGCCATCTGCGACGCGGCAGACCCGGGGGCGGCCGCGGCCGAGTTGCGGCGGGCGATTGAGGGCGCCCGGGGCTGGGTGAGGGTGGGGGTCAACGGCGAGGAACGGCGCTGCCCTCCGGGGATGTCGGTCCAGGGCTATCTGGAGCTGCTCGAGGTTGGACTCGACGGCGTGGTGGTGGAGCGCAATGGTGAGATCCTGGGGGCGGAGCAGCTAGACCGGGCGCCGCTCCAGGCCGGAGATCAGCTCGAGGTGGTCCACCTGGTCGGAGGAGGAAGAGACCATGGCAGATGACAGGTTGCGACTGGGACAGGTCGAGCTCGGCTCCCGACTAATCCACGGCACGGCGAGGTTCCCCTCCGCGGACGTCCTGGCCCAGGCGATCTCCGCCTCGGGCGCGGAGATGATCACGGTGGCGGTGCGCCGCTTCCATCTCGACGGCGACCAGCGGTCGGAGTTGGAGATGCTCAAGTTGAGCGACTACGTCCTTCTACTCAACACCGCCGGCGCCACCACCGCGACGGAGGCAGTCCGCCTCGCCCGCCTGGGCCGGGCTGCCGGGCTCTCCGACCTGGTCAAGGTGGAGGTGGTGGGAGACCCGGAGACGCTGCTCCCTGATCCCATCGCCACCCTGGAGGCGACCCGGACCTTGGTCGAGGAGGGCTTCACGGCCCTCCCCTACGCCAGTGACGATGTGGCGCTCTCGTTGCGCCTGGCGGAGGCCGGTGCGGCGGCGGTTATGCCCGGAGCAGCGCCCATTGGCTCCACCTTGGGAGTGCTCAACCCGCACAACCTGCGGGCCATCATCGAACGCTGCCCGGTCCCGGTGATCGTCGACGCCGGCCTGGGGTCCCCCGCCGATGCGGTACGGGTGATGGAGTGGGGAGCCGCCGGCGTGCTGATCAACACCGGGATCGCCAAGGCGGGGGACCCGGCGGCCATGGCGAGAGCGTTCGGCGATGGGGTCCGGGTGGGGCGCGCCGCCTTCCTGGCGGGCCCTGCCGGTGACCGCCTTCCCAACGGCTTTGGGGCTAGCAGCCCCAGCAGCGGGCTGCCTGCGCCTCTGGTCACCACTCGCGCCTGAGCCCTCTGGCGTGGCGGTTGCCGGGGAAGACCTGAGGCGTGCCCGGTGGGGTGCTGGGGTCCCGCTTGCCGAGGTTGGAGAGACCACGGCGCTGGAG
>JBOHUH010000049.1:0-7457 GCA_050733915.1 Candidatus Dormibacteria bacterium
GCGCCCTCAGGCGATGGCCCGGCCGAAGGAGCGGGCGGCGAACCAGATCGCCGCCGCCGCCAGGACGGCCATGATCACGGCTCCCTGGATCACGTTGGGGTTGCTGAGCTGGCCCAGGAAGACCGCCCGGCTGGCCGCCACCGCGTGGGAGAAGGGGTTGAGGGTGGAGATGGTCTGCAGCCAGTTGGGGGCGAGGCTCATCGGCAGCAGCACCCCGGAGAGCAGCAAGAGGGGCAGGCTGGCGGTGAAGATGATCGGGGCGAACGAGTTCTCGTCCCGCAGGGCCAGGGCCAGGGCGTAGGAGATTGAGGCGACCAGGAGCCCGATCAGGGCCACCAGGCCGAGGGCGATGACGATCCCCACCGGCTTGAAGCTGAGCCCGAAGGGCAGCGCCAGGAGCACCAGGATCAACGACTGAACCAAGAGGGTGAGCATGTCCCTAAGCGCCCTGCCCAGGAGCAGCGAGAGCCGGCTGACCGGGGTGACCCGCAGCCGCTCCACCACTCCAAAGCGGAGCTCGCTGATCAGGTTGAAGCCCACTCCGGAGGCTCCGAACAGCCCCAGCTGGATCAGCAGGCCGGGGACGAAGACGTTGTAGGCGCCTCCCCGGGGAAAGCCGGGGACCTCGGCGATCGACTTGAGCAGGGGTGCGAAGAGAAGCAGGTACAGCGCCGGCTGGACGATGCCCACCACCACCCAGGCGGGGTTGCGGATGAAGATCCCGAAGTAGCGCTGGAAGACCAGCCAGGTGTCATGGGCCAGCTTCATGTCACTCCTCCCACTTGGGCTAGGCCGCCTCGGAGTCGCGCAGGCTGCGTCCGGTGCTGCGCAGGAAGACGTCATCCAGGCTGGGGCGGCTCAGGGCGATGGTGGTCAGCCCCAGCTGGGCGGTGTCCAGCAGGCGCAGGATCTGTGGGGTGGCGATCTCGCCCCGCTCCACGTAGAGGCGCAGCTCCGAGCCCTCCACGGTGGCCTCGCGGACGTAGGGCTGAGAGCTGAGCAGGCCCAGCGCCTGCTCCAGGTCGCCGCTGACCCCGACCGTGACCAGGTCCCCCGAGACCTCCCGCTTCAGCTCGTCGGGGGTCCCCTGGGCGACGATCCGGCCGTGGTCGATGATGGCGAGGCGGTTGCACAGCGCATCCGCCTCCTCCAGGTAGTGGGTGGTGAGGAACACCGTGGTGCCGTCCTCGCGCAGCTTGCGCACCTCGTCCCACATCCTCGCCCGGCTCTGGGGGTCGAGCCCGGTGGTGGGCTCGTCAAGGAAGAGCACCTCGGGACGATGCACCAGGCCCACGGCCACGTCGAGCCGGCGGCGCTGTCCCCCTGAGTAGGTGCTCACCTTGCGGTCGGCGCAGGACTCCAGCTCCAGGGCGAAGAGCAGCTCCGCGGCCCGGCGCTGGGCTTCGCCGCGGCTCATCCCGTAGAGCCGGGCCTCGAAGACCAGCTCCCGGCGCCCGGTGATCTCCTGGTCGACACCGCCCCGCTGGCTCACGTAGCCGATGCGCTTGCGCACCTCCCCGGGCTGGCGGCGCAGGTCCTGGCCGGCCACCACTGCCTCACCGGAGGTGGGCGGGAGAAGGGTCGCCAGCATCCGCAGGGTGGTGGTCTTGCCGGCCCCGTTGGGGCCTAGGAAGCCGAAGATCTCCCCCGCGTAGACCTCGAGATCGATCCCCACCACCGCCTCCACGGTCGCCTTGCGCGAGCGGAAGAGCCGGCGCAGCTGGCGGACGCTGATCACCGTCCGGCCGTTCTGAGGCTGCTCGATCATGAGGCGTCTCCCTGGTGGATCTTGAGCTGTGGGCTACCCCCCCCAGCGAGGGGCCCGGGCGGCTGCAGTGCCAGCGGGTCCCCGGGCATGTGAAGTGGAGCGGCCTCGTCGCCCAGCTCCTGGTGGAGCCACGACTGGTCCACCGCCAGAGCGCCCGAGCGGAGCTCCTCGATCAGCTGGCTCACCCACTCCAGTTCGGCGCGCCAGAGGCTGCGCTCGTACTCCCGCTCCAGCAGAAACAGCCGGGGCATCCCGAACTGCTCCAAGAGGGAGGAGAGGACCGCGTCCAGAGCGGCGATCCGGCCCTGAAGCTGGGCCACACGCTGGGCCAGCGCCCGGAGCGCCTCCCGCGCCTGCAGGTACCCGATCATGCTGACCGCGGCGGCGAAGCTGGCGGGATCCGACTGTGGGAGTCCCAGCAGGTCGATCAGCCAGTGGCGCAGCTCCTCCTGACCCTGTTCGGTCGCTCGGTAGACGATCCGCTCCGGGCGGTGGCCCTCCCGGACCGTGTCGGCGAGCTCGATCATCCCGCCTTGGCAGAGCCGGTCCACCGCCCGGTAGATGGCCCGCGGGGTGCCGGAGGCGAACTCCTTGTGCCGCTCCCGGAGCACCCGCTGGATCTCATAAGTGTGGCGGGGCCGCTCGACCAGGAGGCCCAGCGCGGCCAGGCTCAGTAGGTCGTTGTCTCGCCGCGTCCACGTGACGGTTGCCATAGTGCGCGGCGCAGTATATCAGCGGGCATTAGCGCTGGCAAGACGCCGGGGCTCCCGGACGTGACTGGGAGACTGTCTGACCGCGGCGCGCTGGCGGCCCCGGATCTTGCCGATCAGCCGCTGCCTACGGTCGCCGGGAGCAGCCGGGCGGACGTCACCGGGGTGACGGTGATCTCGCCACAGTGCAGCTGCTGGATGGTGGAGCCGCCATACGGGGCGATCGCGGCTCCGGCGCCGGTCAGGGTCAGCGCGGCGGCGACGGCGGCGCCGGGCGGGGTGAGCCTGAGGGCACTCGCGGTGGGGCAGGTGGCGAGTCCGTAGCCGGTGCTGTCCGGGTAGTAGAGGCCGAAGTAGGCCCGGGCGCCAGGTGCGAGGACGACTTGGGCCACGGCCACGCTGTCGAAGCCGTGCCCGGCGGGCTGGTCGGTGGTCTGAAGGTCCGCGCCGGTGCTGGTGAGCATCTGCACCGTGGGGTAGCCCCGCAGGCGGCAGGGAACGGTGCCGATGTTGGTGAAGGCGAACTCGGACATCACCGAGCCTGCGGCCGCGCCCTTGGGCCCGGCCCACGGCTGGAGCTGAGCGGCCGCGCAGGTGGCCACATCGGATATCGGCGTCGGGGAGGCGGCGGCCGAGGTGGCGTCCGACGCCGCTCCCCTGGGAGAAGGGGAGGGGGAGGGGATCGGGCCCCCCCGGTCGGACTTGGCAGCGCAGCCGGCGATCAAGAGCGCCAAGACGACCATGGCCACCGAGACCAGGTGGAAGCGGGCTCCGCCCCTTTGGCGGCTCGCCGAACTCAGCTCAGGCGGTCGCGAGGCGGGTGATCGCATGCCTCGGATCCAACGTCTCAGCCCCGGGCCTGGTCACGGGACCGAGGTCTCTTGCTAACGGATTAGGCACCCGCCGCGGACGCGAAGGAGCGCAGGTCGGGAAGATGGTCTTCCAGGTGGCAGAAGAGGTGCTCCTGGGCCCCCAGGATGTTGCCGAGCGCCTCCCAGAGCGGCATCGGCTGGCTCTCGCCCAGTGTCACCGGATGCTCCCAGAGCTCCTCCTCCATCTCCGAGATGGCCGTGACCAGCTCCAAGTGGGTCCGCTCCGCCTCCTGCCTGAGCGAGCTCAGGGCGAGCTTGCGCTGGGCCGCCACCATCTCGGCGTTGAGAGCGTCGATGGAGAGGTTACTGACCGGCGGGGTGCGACCCTGGGCCGCCGCGTGGATTGCCTCCAGGGCAAGCTGTTCCCAGCTGGCGATGTGGCCCACCAGGTCGCGCAGCGACCAATCCCCTCCGCCGATGGTGCCCTCCGCCTCCCAGTCGGCGCCGTCGAGTTGGGACAGGATCTGGGAGAACTCGGTGTGCAGGCTCGTGAGGTCTGCGAGGGCCGCCTCGCGGGTTACCGCCACCATGCTGCGAGCCTACCCGACCCGGGCTGAGGACGTCGCCTATCCCTACTGGTCGGTCGCCGGTCTCAGCCGACCAGGGCCCCGGTCGCCCCGGCGAGCTGCTTGAGGTCCTCCAGGGTGTGGTGCTCGATGGCCCGCTTGGTGTGGCGCTCGATGTCGCGGATCTTGAGGATCTCGATGGGGGTGATCAAGGTCAGGGCAACCCCGTCCTTGCCGGCGCGCGCGGTCCGGCCCACCCGGTGGACGTAGTCCTCGGGGGTGCTGGGGACGTCGTAGTTGATGACGTGGCTGATGTCGTAGACGTCGATGCCCCGGGCGGCGACATCGGTGGCGATCAGGAAGCGAACCCCGCTGTTGCGGAAGCGCTGCATTGCCACATCACGCTCGTGCTGCGAGAGGTCGCCGTGGATGACCGTCACGTCGTAGCCGTGCCGGAGCAGCGAAGTGTGCAGCTGGTCGGCGTTGCGCTTGGTGTTGCTGAAGATCAGCCCCAGGGTCACCAGGGGGCTGTCCAGGAGCATCTCCAGGGCCTCCTCCTTCTCCGACCAGGAGCACTCGATGCACCACTGGCGGACGGTGGGCACCAGCTCGGTCCGACCGCTCACCGAGACCGTCTGGGCGTCGCGCATGTGCCGCGCCGCCAGCCGGTGCACCCACTCCGGCACCGTGGCCGAGAAGAGCATGGTCTGGCGCTCTTTGGCGCACTGCAAGAGGATCCGTTCGACGTCGGGGGCGAAGCCCATGTCCAGCATCCGGTCGGCCTCGTCGAGGACCGCGAAGCGGATCGAGTTGAGCGCCAGGGTGCGCCGCTGCAGGTGGTCGAGGACCCGGCCGGGGGTGCCCACCACCACCTGGGGGTTCTCGCGTAACCCGTCGAGCTGGCGCCGGATGGGGTCCCCGCCAACCACCGAGAGGATCCGCACCGCCTGGGCCTGGGCCAGCTTCTGGAACTCCAAGGTGACCTGGGCGGCCAGCTCCCGGGTGGGGCAGAGCACTAGGGCCTGGACTCCCTTGGTGGCGGGGTCGAGCCGCTCCAGGATCGGCACCGCGAAGGCGGCGGTCTTGCCCGATCCGGTGCGGGCCTGCCCGATAACGTCCCGGCCCGAGATGGCTACCGGCAGGGTCAGCGCCTGGATCGGGGTGGGGTCGTCGTACCCGATGGAACTGAGGGTCCTCAGCATTGCGGCCGAGAGCCCAAGCTCGGAGAAGCTGACGGTGGGGGCGGGATCCGGCTCCGGGACCACATCGGGGGCTTGGTAGGCGATTCGATGGGTGGGCCGGAAAGGACGTCTAGAGCGCGTTGGCAAGGAATCCAATATAACCGATCTTGAGATCTGACCCCCCGCGAGATCGGGGCAGAGCCCAAATCGAGGTCGAGCTGGCCGCGGTGATGCCGTCTTACCTCAGGGAGCGAACGCAGATCTCACTCACCCGCGACGAGCGTCTCGTGCTGAACGCCGAAGCGGCCCGGACCGGCAGGTCGATTGCCTCCTTGATCCGCCGTGCAATCGAGACCGTGTACTGGGAGGGTCACGCAGAGGACGGAGCCACCTGGGTGGAGCGTCTTCGCGCCGGTTCACGACGCCCCCAGCGCTGATCGTGCCCGCCCTCGTCGGCCGCTCGGTCCTGATTGACCATCTTCGTGGCCACCCCGACGCCGCTGAAGTCTTGAGTGACCAGCGGCGGCACGGGCCGCTGCACGCCAGCGAGATCACCCGGCTGGAAGTGCTGGCCGGCATGCGGGCTGGCGAGGAGGCGGCAACCCGGGCACTTCTCGCGACGCTGGTGTGGCACCCCGTCGACGCCCAAGTGGCCGAGGCCGCGGCAGATCTTGGACGCCGCTGGTTGCCAAGCCACCACGGGATCGATGGCGTAGCGTTGGCCATCGCGGCAACGGCGCTCCTCAGCGGCTCGCGTTTGCTGACCTGCAATGTGCGCGACTTTCCGATGTTCCCCGGCCTCACCGCGCCCTATTGACCGCGGCGCGCCTGCACGGCCTCCGCCTAGGTGTCAGCGCCGTGTCCGGTCAAGCCCCGGCGCGGCGCCGGCCTCCCGGCGGGCGCACCGCCACCTGATACAGGCTCACGGTGAGGGCGCGCGGCCGGCTGCCGTCCGCCGCGGGTTCCATGACCCGGTCGCGCACGTGCACGAACCCCAGCGATTCATACCACCGACGCAGCCGCCGGTTGGCGGCGAGGCAGTCGAGGCGCAGGTAGTCACGGCCCGCGGTGGCAACCTCTCGCTGTGCCCAGATCAGCAGTTCTCGCCCGAGGCCGGTGCCGCGGCTCCGGTCTGCCGCCGCAAGCCGGTGGAGGTACCCGGCCCGTCCGTCGTCCTGGCCCCAGAACTCGAGATCCTGCCAGAGCAGCCAGCAGCAGGCCATTACCCGGCCATCCAGCTCGGCGACGTGGACCTCCCCGCGCTCCACGCCAAACGCCACGAACTCGGTGCTGAAGCGCTCCGGCCATTGCTCAAATCCCCGCTCGCGCGCATAGGCGGCCGCCTCAGCGAGGAGGTCCTCGACCCGGGCCACATCCCCCGAACGGGCGAGCCGCACCATTGGCACTTCTGGCACGGGTCGATTCTCGGCGCATCGGCGACAATGGCCCAAGAGTGCCCAAGGTGATCATGACCCTGCCCCTGCCGGGCCCCGCCGAGGAGCTGCTCAAAGAGCGCAGCGAGGTCCAGGTCCTGGGTGAAATCCTCTCGCCCGAGCGCTACCGAGCCGCCATCCCGGGTGCGGACGCCCTGCTCCCCCAACTCCGGGACCGCATCGACGAGGCCGCCCTGGATGCGGCCGGGGGCCAGCTCAAGGTGGTCTCGAACTACGCGGTGGGCCTGGACAACGTCGACATCCCCGCCTGCACCAGAAGGGGGATCTACGTCGGTCACACCCCCGAGGTGCTGACCGACGCCACCGCCGACCTGGCCATGACCCTGATCCTGGCCACCGCCCGGCGGGTGGCCGAGGCGGACCGGGAGATGCGCCTGGGGCGCTATTTGGGCTGGCTGCCCGACTACCTCCTGGGCCAGGAGCTCACCGGGGCGACCCTCGGGGTGCTGGGTTTCGGCAGGATCGGGAAGGCGGTGGCCCGCCGCGCCGGCCTCGGCTTCGGGATGCGGATCCTGGCCTACGACCCCTTGGGGGTGAGCCCGCTGACGGGCCTCTCGGTCGAGGCCTGTCCCCTGGAGCAGGTGCTCCACGAGTCCGACTTCATCAGCTGTCACGTCCCGCTCTCCGATGAGACCCACCACCTGATCGGGGCTGCCGAGCTGGACCAGATGCGGCCATCGGCGATCCTGGTCAACACCTCTCGCGGCCCGATCATCGACGAGGCGGCCCTGGTCGAGGCGCTGCGGGCGAAGCGGATCGCCGGGGCCGGGCTCGACGTCTACGAGCGCGAGCCCGAGATGGCGGAGGGCCTGGCCCAGTGTCCCAACACCGTCCTCCTGCCCCACCTGGGCAGCGCCACCCACCGCACCCGGGCGGCCATGGGCGAGCTGGCGGCGCGCAACATCCTGGCCGTCCTGGAGGGCGGCCACCCGGTGGCCTGGGCCAACCCCACGGCAACCCCTAACC